>JAEZBZ010000184.1 GCA_023412745.1 Pseudomonadota bacterium
TTCGGGCTGGTGCGGCCGATGACGATGACATTGCCCTTGTAGAGCTTCAGTCGAACCTCGCCCTCGACGTGCTCCTGGCTCTTGTCGATCAGCGCCTGCAGCATCTCACGCTCCGGGCTGAACCAAAAGCCGTTGTAGATCAGCTCCGCATAGCGCGGCATGATCTCATCCTTCAGGTGTGCGGCACCGCGGTCGAGCGTGATCGACTCCATGGCGCGGTGCGCGGTGAGCAGGATGGTGCCACCGGGCGTCTCGTAAACGCCGCGCGACTTCATGCCGACGAAGCGGTTCTCGACCAGATCCAGACGGCCGATACCGTTGTCGCGGCCCAGCGCGTTGAGCTGGGTCAGCAGTTCCGCCGGCGACAGCTTCTTGCCGTTGAGGCTGACTGCATCACCGCGCTCGAAACCGATCGTGATGATTGTGGCCTTGTCCGGTGCTTCCTCCGGGCTGATGGTGCGCTGATAGACGATCGGCGGCGGCTCGACGCCCGGATCTTCCAGCACCTTACCTTCCGACGAGGAATGCAGCAGGTTGGCGTCGACCGAGAACGGCGACTCGCCTTCCTTGTCCTTGGCGATCGGAATCTGGTGCGTGCGCGCGAACTCGATCAGTTCCTCGCGCCCCTTGAACGACCACTCGCGCCACGGCGCGATGATGCGGATCGACGGCTCGAGCGCGTAGTAGCCAAGCTCGAAGCGGACCTGATCGTTGCCCTTGCCGGTGGCGCCATGGCAGACGGCGTCGGCGCCGGTCTGGCGCGCGATCTCGATCTGGCGCTTGGCGATCAGCGGACGCGCGATCGACGTGCCAAGCAGATAGACACCCTCGTAGACCGCGTTGGCCCGGAACATGGGGAATACGAAATCGCGGACAAATTCCTCGCGCAGGTCGTCGATGAAGATGTTCTCGGGCTTGATGCCAAGCATCTCGGCCTTGCGGCGCGCCGGCTCCAATTCCTCGCCCTGGCCGAGATCGGCGGTGAACGTCACCACCTCGCAGCCGTACGTCTCCTGCAGCCACTTGAGGATGATCGACGTATCGAGACCGCCCGAATACGCGAGCACCACCTTGGAGATCTTGTCTCCGCCGGACTTTGCAGCCATCACCAAACCCGTTGTTCCATGAACCAATTTGCGGCGCACTATAGGAGCAGCCTGCCCGGCGTCCAAGAGGCCGTTTCAGCCTTCGACGACGGTACATTGTCCCGGAGGTTAACCCATGACGCCCGTCAATTTCTGGTACGATTTCGCCTCCACCTATTCGTTCCTCTCGGCGATGCGGATTGAAAAGCTGGCTCAGGACGTCGGCATCGCAGTGACCTGGCGGCCGTTCCTGCTCGGACCGATCTTCAAGGAACAAGGCTGGACAACCTCGCCGTTCAATCTCTATCCGGCCAAGGGGCGCTATATGGTGCGCGACATCGAACGCGTTGCTCAAAGGCGGGGGCTGAGCTTCCGCCTGCCCGCAGTATTCCCTGCAAACAGCCTCAAAGCCGCCCGCATTGCATTGGTTGGGGAGGATGACGGGTGGATCGCACCATTCTCGCGAGCCGTCTTCGCTGCCCAGTTCATTGGGGGCAACGATATTGCCGATACTCAAGTGCTGGACCGGATTCTGCGCGATCTCGGACTGGATCCCACGATCATTGCGCAGCGAACAGAAGCCCATGATCTCAAAGAGAAACTGCGCGCGCAGACCGCTGAAGCGGTAAATCTCGGCATATTCGGCGCGCCGACGTTTTCGGTAGGGAAGGAGATCTTTTGGGGCGACGACCGACTAGAACAGGCCCTTGATTGGGCACGTCGCCAGGATCAATATCCGCCGCCCCGGTGAGCACTCAGCCTCACCGGTCCACAGGCGAGGAAAGCCATGAACACTCTACGCAAATCACTGTGTGTTGCCGTTTCCGGTCTGGTCGTCGGGCTGTTCGCAGCCGAGGCCATCGCGCAGCAAGTGCCGCCAGCCGCTCCTGCCGCGAAAGCCGCCGCACCAGCCAAAGCCGCCAAGGCACCCGCGAAGGCGAAATCGACCACTGCGTCAGCCTGCAAAGGCCTTGAGCAGAAGGCATGCGGAGCGAAATCCGATTGCAGCTGGATCGCCGCCACCAAGCGCAAGGATGGCAAAGACGTCAAAGCCTACTGCCGGACCAAGCCCAAGCAGTCCGCAGACAAATCCAAAACGAAGGTTAAAACAGTCGCGAAATCAACGCCAGCAGCCGCACCGCCCGCGAAGCAATAACGCCCCTCGGCACTTTAGCGCGGCGTCAGAGCCCACTGGCTCAGCGGGTCAAAGGCCTGCTGAGCCGGCAGCGCGACGGCCGCCACCATCTGATTGGGAAACGTGATCTGGGTCACGGCATGTCCGCTATCGGAGCGATAGGCCGCGAAGAACGGTGCGTGCGGATGTGTGACCGGCTGCGGTGCCATGTCGGCCATCGCCGACCACCAGTTCTCCGGCTGTTTGCCAGCAACCGCAGGCCAAGCGGATAGATTGGGCAGCGGCGCAAAGAACGGCGAGCGGATCAGCGAACTCCACGCCTGCCAGGGTTGCAGCATCGCCTGCGAGGCCAGCATCGCCGCGTTCCAGGGCGGTATGGCAAATCCCGCCGGAGCAAACCAGGCTGGGTCCATGGCGATCGGAAAGGCCGACGGCATCCCGAACGGAGAAATTGCGAACGGCCGCTCATCCGGCGCGCGATACCAGGATCGCGTGCGCGGCGCGGTGCGCGAAACCCCGACAGCTTGGTCCATAACGCCAGCGTAAGCCGACGCGCAGGCGTTCATGCAGGCGATGGCTGTATCGCTCCACGCACGCATCAAACTCATCTGATAGTCGAGGCCGAGCATTTGCTCCTCCATCGGCCAGCACAGCCGTTAGGCACCCTACGCCACTTTTCGCATCGCAGCAACATATTGCAACGCAGCATTACCTGCGCCTGGCAACAGATCAAGCCGAGGCGAGTCGCCCAGCTTTGCGACCGGCAACCGCCCAGTATGCCGTACCGGCAGCAACACCGCTGGCGAGCGCGGCGGCGAGCACATAGACCGTCACGAACTGCGGGGTGCCGCTTTGTCCGAGTTGCATTGCCCAAGCGGCAAGCGCGATCAGGGTTGCGAAAGCAGCATACAACGCCCATCGGCGCACTGCGCTCCGCTCAGCCCACATGAGCCCAAGCAGGGCAAAAGGCGCCGCAAATATCGCCGCATGTAGCGTCGCCAGCGGCAACCAGATACCGGCGGCCGACAGCGCGTCGGTATCGGTGGTCAGAAGCTGCTGCGGCGCTAGAACGAAGCCGATCTGGACTACGGCGCAAACCAGGCACGCGGAAAGATAAGCCGCACAGCAGCGGATGATCACGCTGGTCCTGGCCGCTGCATTGCTCGCCAAATCGGTGGTCCTTTTTGCAAAACCCGTTGCGCAAAACGCGCGCCTGTCCGAACCGCTCGATAAATATACAAAACCGAAAAGAAAATTAACTCTGCTGCAATCCGCGATCAGACAGCCGCAGCTTTAACATGAATTCCACGAGTAAACGGTCATGATGCGGCCAGCCTTCGTTCGCAGTGCACTGCTTTTCGTCCATCTGACCTATGCCGAACACCTATAACACCTCGATCGACGTATTGCGGATCCTCGCCGGGTTCGGCATCGTCTGGGCGCACATGCTTGCGCCCCACGCCACGCTTGGCCACATGGCGCTAATCCTGTTCCTGATCCTGACCGCTACGTTGTCCGTCCGCTCGCTGGAAAACTCGGACAAGCACTATTTCTTGCTCAAAAGAACTTGGCGCATCCTGGTGCCTTGGCTCGCCTTTTGCGCATTCTACAAAGCCCTGCAACTCGCAATCGCCAAGCACGGTGTATGGGCTGAGCTGCAGCTAAATGATCCGTTCAGCCTGTTGGTCGGACCCACCATCCATTTATGGTTCCTGCCGTTTGTGCTGCTAGCTTCTCCGCTCTGTGTCGTGGCGGCGCGGCTGATCCACACACGGCGCGATGTGATCGTGGGAAGCGCGCTCGCGACCATTCTGTCATTGGCCATTCTGGTCGTGCACGCGTTCGGAAAGCTGCCCGAACCGTTCGCCCAGTGGACGTTCGCGATCCCCGCGTACTTTTATGGCATTCTTGCCGCCCACGCCTGGAAACACGATGTTACCGCTGCGCCGCTGGCGTTCATGGCGACGATTTCGGCGGCACTTTACCTGCTCACCGGCGAAGACTGGGCGCCGCAGTACCTGGGCGCGGCGCTACTGTTCGAGGCGGCCTGGCGTATTCCGCTCGCATCGAAGAAACTGAAGTCGTATGCGCAGATGGTATTCGGGATCTACCTCATCCACCCGTTTTTCATGCTGGTCGTCTTCAAATACTACGGACCGACCATCGTGCGTCCCCTGACGGTCGATCGCGCCTACGGCGCCATGCTCGTCTACGTGATGTCAGCAACCGCTGTTCTGGTGTTTCAAGCCGGCGTCAAATATACGCTGGCGTTTTTGAAACGTCACACCGCACCGACACTGGAGGACACCGTTCTCGCCCCGCCGCCCCGGATGCCGGAAGCACGCTGACCAGGTCCGCTCAGGCGCGCCGCCCGGCGAGCAGCCAATAGACGAACCCGCCCGCGAAACCCGCTGTCGCGAAGACCTGCAAAACCAGGGTACTGGGCAGAAGGAGATCGGCGGTGTCGCCATAACGTGCCAGCACCGGCACCGATACCAGCGCCAAGCCGCCACCCAGAATGTAATAGAGCACAGCGCGAATGCGCGCGACTTCGCCAACCAGCACGACGATAAACGCCGGCAGCAAGGTCATGCTGGTCGCCAGCAGGAACCCCTGGCTGACGAAATCGAACACCGCGAACACCGAGTCGGTCGTATCCAACTGCTGGCCATGCAGGGCTTGGGTCACCCGTTCCATGCCGAGCGTCACCAGCACGAAAGCCGAAACCAGCGCGGAAACAAGGAATGCCAGCGGCACGACGAGGACGCGCCAAAGGGTCGACCAGAACATTGTGCCCCCGCCCTCTAAACGCTCGGTTGCGCTGAACGCGCGCTGGCCCGGAGCTTGGTGCTTTCTGACTTCAATTGACCACACGCCGCAAGGATATCCCGGCCCCGCGGCGTGCGCACCGGACTGGCGTAACCAGCACGGTTCACAACTTCGGCGAAGCGCTCGATCTGCTCCCAGTCGGAGCATTCATACTTGCTGCCTGGCCAGGGATTGAACGGGATCAGGTTGATCTTGGCAGGAATGCCCTGCAGCAGCTTCACCAGAGCCTTGGCGTCGGCCATCGAGTCGTTGACGCCCTTCAGCATCACGTATTCGAAGGTGATGCGGCGCGCATTCGACAGGCCGGGATAGGCGCGGCAAGCTGCCATCAGCTCTGCGATCGGATACTTGCGATTGATCGGCACAAGTTCATCACGCAGATCATCGCGTACGGCGTGCAGCGAAATCGCCAGCATGGTGCCGCTGTCGTCACCCCAGCGTGGGATTTCGGGAACCACACCGGAGGTCGACAGCGTGATGCGCCGTTTAGAAACGGACAGTCCTTCGCCATCGGCCGCGACATCCATGGCCAGCTTGACGTTGTCGAAATTATAGAGCGGCTCGCCCATGCCCATCAGCACGATGTTGGTGATCTTGCGATCCCCCTCGGGCAGCAACCGGCCATCGCCCGGCGGCGTTGCACCCGGCCAGTCGCCGATGCGATCGCGCGCCAGCAGGATCTGCCCTACGATCTCGGACGCTTCAAGGTTGCGCACCAGCCGCTGCGTGCCGGTGTGGCAGAACGAGCAGTTCAGCGTGCAGCCGACCTGACTGGAAATGCACAGCGTGCCGCGATCGATTTCCGGAATGTAGACGGTCTCGATCTCAGGCGCCGTTGCCTCGCGTCCGCGCTTGGGCAGCCGCAGCAGCCATTTGCGCGTGCCATCCACCGACACCTGCTCGCTGACGATCTCCGGCCGGTCCAATGAATAGACCTCAGCCAGCCGCGCGCGCAGATCCTTCGATACGTCGCTCATCTGATCGAACGACGTGGCGCCGCGCACGTAGATCCAGCTCCAAAGCTGGGCTACGCGCATACGCTGCTGCTTGGCCGAAACGGCGATATCAGCCAGCGCAACGCGCAGGCCTTCACGGTCGAGCCCCGCAAGCGAAGGCTTGCTGAAATCAACGGCGGCAGGCGCGACGTCAGGTGTGTTGTCGAGCAGCAGAACCATCAGATGCGTCCGAGGCGGCGGCCCACATGGCCGGAGTTCAAATGACTGCAGGCCGCCCAAGGGCAGCCGCTTCGCGATTTGTCTGTGAGGCAGACATTTAGTCGGTATCGCGCCATCCGCAAAGCCCACAGATGGCCGCGCTCGAGAGGTCACGGGCTTTGTCTCGGAATTGGCTAAAGGATTAATGCCAATTCCGCCGCCGTTCGCGCGACGCTGTCTCCGAACAGGCCGCGCTGGCGTTCAAATTCGGCCATGTAGTCGGCGACCACGTGGCGGGGCCCCTGCACGCCGCCGGCGAGTTCGCGGAACAGCCCGACCTCGCACAGCCGCTCGTTCTCCCATCCCGGATAATTGACGATTGGGTACAGACAGATGCCGTGCACGGGCACGCCGCGTTGCATAGCCTCTCGCACCTCGCCGCACACGTATTGCAGCCAGGGCGCACGCGGCGAATGTTCCGCGCCCGTCTCGGCCACGAACAGCGGACGCTGGTAGCGCTGATGGATCTCCGCCAGCATGTCGCTGAACGGGCGGAAGTGATGGTGCCCCATCGGGATGAACCCGCCGCCGTAGTACCACTGGTTGAACGAGTAGTAGTTGACGCCAACGATATCGAGCACATCCGGATTGCCGCCGAGCTCCGGCGCCATCCGCCCGGTGAGCATGTCGTAGGTCTCGTACTGCGCGAGCCTGTAGCGTTCTGCGGCCTCGTGCTCCGGGTCCTGTTCCCATTTGGTGCGCACATGAATCGCGGGTTCGCAAAACGCGATCCGCGCGCGCGGTTCCACGTCGCGAACGGCGGCCGTGCCGGCGATGGCCGCCCTCACCAGTTGCCGCTTCAGCTCGCTGCCACGCCCCTTGGCGGTCGGATTGAACTCGGCCACGTCGCCGCCGGCCCACGCCCAGAACGAGATTTCATTGACCGGACAATAGAACGGCACCTCGCCGGTTTCCTCGCGCACGATGCGCGCCGCTTCGCCGGCGAACCTGGCGAAACGGTCGACGAACGCCGGAGACCAGATGTCGACACCGTCCGGATAGCCGTAATGACACAGATCCCAGATCACCTGGATGCCGTGCTGGCGGGCGGACCGCAGCATCGGCAGGAAGCTCGACCAGTCGTAACTGCCGGGCGCTTTTTCGATCAGATGCCAGCGCAGACCATCGCGAACCGTGCGAATACCGCAAGCGGTGAGCTGGCTGTAATCGGCATTGACATTACGATCATGGCCGGTGGCGGCGATCAGATCGAGACGACGGCCATCCGCGCGGCGATGCGACGAGCATTCATAGCCGCCGATGAACATACTTCTGAATAGCGACGGGTGAGACAACGCAAAACACTCCTGCTCACAACCTTGCCGACGCCGGCAAGAGGCTCCTCCTGACAGTCCTGCTCAGGGTGTGGCGCGCGAGACATCGCCCCAGCCGCATCGGCTGGCAACGATCCAGGTCTCGATCGGTTCCGCAGTTACTCGGCTGCGCACGCCTCGTCGCGAGCGCAGCCCTTGCGGGTGTCTTGCGGCTTGCGGATCAGTTGCCCGCGGCCGAGTTCTTGGCCTTGGCACGGGCAATCAGTTCCTCGACCTGCGGCAGGATTCCCTCGACCATCAGGGCGACACCCTTGGCATTCGGGTGCATACCATCGTCGAGATTGAGCCCGGCCTTCATCGCCACATTTTCCAGGAAAAAGGGGTAGAGCAGCGCATCGTGCTGCTTCGCCAGCTCCGGAAACATCGCATCGAAGCGCGTGACGTAGTCGTCGCCCCAATTGCGCGGCGCCATCATCCCGGCCAAAAGCACCTCGGCGCCTTTCGCCTTGAGCCGCTTCAGAATCTCATCGAGATTCCGGCGAGATTGTGCCGGATTGATGCCGCGCAGTGCGTCATTTGCGCCAAGCGCCAGGATCGCCGCATCGACCTTGTCGGGTACCGCCCAGTCGAACCGCTGCAGCCCGGCGGCCGTCGTATCGCCGGAAACGCCGGCATTGATGACCTCTACCGCGATGCCTTTGGCGCGAAGCGCCTTTTGAAGCTGCGCCGGGAAAGATTGATCGGGCTGCAGGCCGTAGCCCGCGGTCAGGCTGTCGCCGAAAGCAACGATGCGCACAGGGTTGTTATCGGCAGCACCCTGGGCATGCGCGGCGTGCGGTGCAACAATAAGCATCATGCAAGCATTGAACAGCGCCACCAGCATGCTCACCTTTGCCAGTGCGCGGACCTCGGACCAGCGCTCCATGATGTTGCCTCCCGTCGCGTTCACAGTCGATTCCCTCAAGCTCAACGCCCTCCAGCAAACAGCTCACGTAGAAATCCGTCCACCGATACGCAAGCTTCCGGAGACCGCCCAGTGCCAACCGCCGCACAGCCCATGATCGAACTGGCCGACGTCAGACTGCGGCTCACCAGCCGCGCCGGCCCAGTCGATATTCTGCGCGGCGTCAGTCTCAGCATACCGAAAGGGCAGTCGCTGGCCATCGTCGGTCCGTCGGGATCGGGCAAAACGTCACTGCTGATGGTGATAGCCGGGCTGGAGCGCGCAACGAGCGGAGCGGTGCAGGTCGCCGGCCATGACTTCACCCGCCTCAGCGAGGACGGTCTGGCATTGGTGCGCGGTCGTGAGATCGGCATCGTGTTCCAATCGTTCCATCTGGTACCGACCATGACCGCGCTCGAAAACGTGGCGTTGCCATTGGAATTCGCGGGCGTCGCCGACGCCTTCCAGATTGCGACCGATATGCTCGGCGAGGTCGGGCTCAGCCATCGCACCACGCATTTTCCCGCGCAATTGTCAGGCGGTGAGCAGCAGCGCGTAGCCCTTGCCCGTGCGCTGGCGCCACGGCCGAAGCTGATCCTCGCCGATGAGCCGACCGGCAATCTCGACGGCAAGACCGGCAACCAGATCATCGAGCTGATGTTTGAAATGCACCGCCGTCGGGGGGCGACGCTCGTTCTGGTGACGCACGACACGTCCCTTGCCGACCGCTGCGAACGCACGATCCGCATGGCCGACGGCCAGATTTCACGCGACGGCAACCAGGCCGAGGCGGCATGACCAGCGACGCGACGATCACGGCTCCCGTCCAGCGCGCCAGCTTATCGGTCCCCAAAGTTTTCCGGCTGGCCCTGCGCGAAGTGCGCTCGGGCCTCAACGGCTTCTACGTGTTCATTGCCTGTGTCGCCTTGGGCGTCATGGTCATCACCGGCGTCGGCGCGCTTGGCGATTCCCTGCGGCTTGGCTTTGAACGACAGGGTGAGACGATCCTGGGCGGCGACGTCGCGTTGTCGCGCACGCACAACCGCGCCTCCGATACAGAACGCGCGTGGCTGGCGTCGCAGGGCCGCGTCAGCGAAACTGCAACCATGCGCACCATGGCGCGCCGCGCCGATGGCGAGGACCAGACGCTTGCCGAGATCAAGGGCGTCGATAGCGCCTATCCGCTGGCCGGCGCCGTGACGCTGCAAGGCAACGGCGACCTCGCCCAGGCGATCAGCAAACAAGACGGCGCTGCGATTGCGCCGATCCTGCTGGAGCGCCTGAACCTCAAGATCGGCGATCCGATCTCGCTCGGCTCCATCACGGTGCCCGTCACCGGCGTCATCGAGAACGAGCCGGACAACATCACCGACCGGCTGACCTACGGTCCGCGCGTGCTGGTGTCGCTGGCGACGCTTGAGAAAACCGGACTGATCCAGCCGGGCAGCCTCGTGCGCTGGCGCTATGCCATCAAGCTGAGCGAGAACCGCGGGTCATCCGCGGCGCAAATCCCGCTGTTCAGGGATGCCGCCAGCACGTCGATGCCGGAAAGCGGCTTCACCATCACCGACCGGCGCGATCCTTCTCCGCGCGTGACCCGGACACTCGAACGCCTGCGCCAATTCCTCACTCTGCTGGGGCTGACCGCTCTGCTCGTTGGCGGTGTCGGCGTCGCCAACGCCGTGACGACGTTCATCGACCGGCGCCGCAAAGTCATCGCCACCTTCAAGAGCCTCGGCGCGACCAGCGGCACGATCTTCGGGTTGTTCCTCGTGCAGGTGTTGGTCATGGCCGCGATCGGCGTCGCGATCGGTCTGGCGCTCGGCTACCTGGTACCGATTCTGCTCAATGGCCTGTACGGCGATGCGCTGCCGATCCGCGCCGAGATTACCATCAGCCCATGGAGCGTTCTGTCGGCGGCCGCATACGGTTTCCTGGTCGCGCTCGTCTTCACGCTGTGGCCGCTGGGACGCGCGGAGCAGGTCCGCGGCGGCGTTCTTTTCCGCGACGAGGTGGCCAACGAACAGGGTTGGCCGCGCCCCCGCATCATCATCCTGACGCTAGCAGCCATCGCGGCGCTTGCGCTTTTCGCGATCATGTCTTCGGACGCCAAGAACATCGCGATCTACTTCTGCCTCGGGCTGATTGCCGTGTTCGGTCTTTTCACCGGCCTCGGGGTGCTGATCACCCGGCTGGCGCAGAAACTGCCGCGCTCGCGCATTCCCGAACTGGCGCTCGCGTTCGGCAATCTCGGTGCACCGGGCGGGCTGACCCGCTCCATCGTGCTGTCGCTCGGCGCAGGGCTGTCTCTGCTGGTCGCGGTTGCGCTCACCGACGCGTCACTGGTGCGTGAGTTGACCGCGCGGCTGCCGGAATCCAGCCCGACGTACTTCGTCCTCGATCTGCCTAAAGACGACGGCACCGGCTTCCGAACCCTTGTGGAAAGCGAGGTGCCAGGCTCAGACGTGCGCGAAGCGCCGATGCTGCGCGGGCGGCTCGTGCGCATCAAGGACACGCCGGTCGAGCAGATTAAGGTGGCGCCGGAAGCCGAATGGGTGCTGAGCGGCGACCGCGGCCTCAGCTATTCCGAACACGTACCGGGCGGCTCGCGGGTGGTCGCGGGCAACTGGTGGCCGGCCGACTACCAGGGCGAACCTCTGGTCTCGTTCGAGACGGAGCTGGCTGAACGGCTCGGGCTCGGCATCGGCGATACCGTGACCGTTAACGTCCTCGGCCGCAACGTCACCGCACGCGTCGCAAACCTGCGCGAGGTCAAGTGGGAGTCGCTCGCCATCAACTTCGTGATGGTGTTCTCACCCAACACGCTGCAGGCCGCGCCGCACAACCTGCTGGCCACCATAACCCTGCCGGACCACGCCGCGCTGTCCAAGGACGCCGACATGGCCCGCGCCATCGGCAAGGCGTTCCCGTCGGTAACCGCCATCCGAGTCAAGGATGCCATAGACTCGTTCAATGCGATGTTCGGACAGGTGATGACCGCCGTGCGCGTCGCCGGCAGCGTAACCCTTCTCGCCGGTGCTCTCGTGCTGGCAGGCGCTTTGGCGACGGCGCAACGGCGGCGGATCAAGCAGGCGGTCATTCTCAAAACACTTGGCGCAACCCGCCGCCGGATCCTGATCTCTCACGCCGTCGAATATGCCAGTCTCGCGGCAATCACGGCCCTGGTCGCGGTTGTACTGGGAACGATCTCAGCCTGGCTGGTCCTGACGCGGATCATGGACGTCGATTTTACCTTCTCGCTGAGCGCCGTGATGACGGCACTTGCGGTCGCCCTCGGCTTGGTCATGAGCTTCGGTGGACTGGGCACGTGGCAGGTTCTGCGCGCCCCGCCAGTGCCTTATCTCCGGTCAGATTAAAGGCGCAAAGGCGTCGCTCACGCCCACGCCAGAGCTCTTGTCTAAAAGTTGAGCCATTCTTACGTGTTCGCGCAAGAATATGGCCAGCCCACGCCTTGAAACTGGCGAGGTTGCGGGTCATATTCCAGGCTGGTTTCCTAGGGTGTAACGCACCAACGCCGTCAAAGGGATAAACATATGGCTCAATTGGACAACAGGTATGGGCAGTACGGTTCGACCGCGCGCGCTGGCGCACAGGTCGACGAGGGCCTCCGGTCCTACATGCTCACCGTCTATAACTACATGGCCGCTGGCGTCGCTGTCACTGGCATCGTCGCCTACTTGCTGTTCAGCATGGCCGTAACGAGCGATCCGGCAGCCGGCGTCGCGCAGCTTCGCAATGGCGCCTATCTGACCGAGTTTGGCCGCCTGCTGTACGTCAGCCCGCTGAAGTGGGTGCTGATGCTGGCTCCGCTCGGCTTCGTGTTCTTCCTGTCGATGCGCGTCTACCAGATGAGCGTCAGCGCTGCCCAGATTTCGTTCTGGCTGTTCGCTGCGGTCATGGGCGCGTCGCTGTCGACGATCTTCTTGATCTACACCGGCGCTTCGATCACCCGCGTGTTCTTCATCACGGCCGCCGCGTTCGGCGCGCTGAGCCTGTATGGCTACACGACCAAGAAGGATCTGTCCGGCTGGGGCACCTTCCTGTTCATGGGCCTGGTCGGCATCATCATCGCGGCTCTGGTCAACCTTTTCCTGCAGTCGAGCGCGCTTCAGTTCGCCATCTCGGTGATCGGCGTCCTGGTGTTCGCTGGCCTCACCGCCTACGACACGCAGCGCATCAAGGACGGGTACTATGAGGTTGCCGGTAACGCCGAGCTCGCCGCCAAGACGGCGATCATGGGCGCGCTGAGCCTCTACCTGGACTTCATCAACATGTTCACCATGCTGCTGTCGCTGTTCGGCAACCGCGAGTAAGTTAACGGTTGAAAGACCAGAATTGGAGAAGGGCCTCGTTCGCGGGGCCCTTTTTCATTGCCGCAGATCCTGCGCTATAGTGGCGGCGGACCAAAGATGGGGCAGACCTTATGGCAGACGTGATCGTGCGCGCGGCTTCGGCCGAGGATATTCCCGCCATCACCGCCATCTACCGCCCCGCGGTATTGACCGGCACTGCCAGCTTCGAGGTGGAACCGCCATCGCAAGACGAAATGCGACGGCGTTTCGACGCCATCGTCAGCGGCGGTTATCCCTACCTCGCCGCCGTGATCGACGGCCAGCTCGTCGGATACAGCTACGCCAGCGCCTTCCGACCCCGGCCAGCCTATCGCTTCACGGTTGAGAACTCGGTCTACGTGGCCCCGGGTCACCACGGACAGGGCATCGGTCGGGCGCTGCTCGACGCCCTAATCACTGCGTGCACCGAACGCGGCTATCGCCAGATGATCGCGGTGATCGGTGACTCCGCGCAACGTGCCTCGATCGGACTGCACCACGCGCTCGGCTTCACCTATACAGGCACGCTGCGGTCCGTCGGTTTCAAGCACGGAGGCTGGCTGGATATCGTGCTGATGCAGCTCTCGCTGGGCGATGGCGAGAACGCGCCACCCGCCTGACGCCCCGCGCGCCTCCAGCGGAAAGCCAAGCCGCTGCTACACCACCCGCAGCTTCGACTCCAGAACCGCCAGCACGCGACGCAGCTCATGGCCGCGTTTGAGGACCAGGCCACCGGCAGCGATGACACTGTAAGCCCCCTGCTTGCGAGCCAGTTTCGGCACCTTCTCGATACGGTACAGCGGCACCTCGCTGGAGCGGCGGAACACCGAGAACACGGCCTTCTCGCGCCCCATATCGATAGCATAGTCTCGCCACTCGCCCGCCGCGACCTTGCGGCCGTAGACCGCCAAGATGTCGTCGAGTTCACGCCGGTCGAAGAAGATAGTCGTCGTTGAAATCGCACCTGTCTGCGGTTGCCCGCTACTGGACACGCCGCCGCCCGCTTGCCGCAGGCCAAAGGATATCGGCTCGGAATCGCTCAATGGCGCCTCCCTGTCACCTGACCGTCATAGTCGCCCGAGGTGTGGTGAATTTCAAGGTCTGATCGCGGGTTCGCCATCGTCGCCGCGGCATTGCAACAATTTGAAATAAAAATCACACCACCGCCACACTCCCTCCAAGGAGCGGCCCCATTGCCGCGCATACTGTGGATTGTCGCCCTCGGCCCGGTCCACTTGCTCGGAACTGACGCCCCCAAGCCCCCGAGCTTTGCCCCTCTTGGACCGGGCCATCCCCCCTCCGGAACCGGGTCTTGCGTGCTTGCCGCCTTGCTCCGGCCGCGCCATTGCCGCCGGATTGCCGCGAATCATTGACAAACATCAATGCGTTGCCCCTGGCCCGGTCGCTGGTGGGTTCCGGATACCTCAGCCCCCCGAGCTGCGCCGGAACCGTATGCCAACTGCCGGGCCATTTTGCGCGTGAACGCGATCTGCGGCGCGCCACCACATGTTGGAGAGAGCTTTGAGGACAGCCGCGCGCGCGATTACTGCGTCGGCCCGATGAGCCACGTTGCTCCGACGATCGGCCCAACCTTGCCTTCCTGGAGAAGGAATGCGCACCGCGCGCGCTTGGTCTGGACAGCCGCCGGTTCCTTCACCTCGATGCGCGTGGCCCGCTCGGTCCACACGCCGACCGGCGTGAGCTCGCGCACCACATTCGTGTAAGTGACGCGCTTGCCCTTGTTCTCGCCCTTGCCGATTTCGACTTCGACACTCGGCTGGACAACCGCCATCCAAACAGTGCCACCAATCGCTTTGCCGGGTTGAATGTAAGGATAGGTCTCAATCGCGACCGTCTTGCCGTCGCTATGGGCGCTGACCGCCACCCGAATCGGCTCGATCTTGGCGGCCGTCTCGCTGACGGCGCGGTCGATTTCATCTTTGTTGCTGCCGACGGCGTGCATCAGTCCGTTGACGATGACCTGCGGCGTATAGATGTTCCCGTCGCCGCGTTTTTCAGCGTATACCTTCTGGCGATAGGTGAACCGGGGATTGGCCAGAGTGTCTTTCCAACCAAGGTAATCCCAATAGTCGACCGAGTACGAGAGCGCGATAATGTCAGGACGCTTGGCATACTGCTCAAGCAGCGTATCGGCGAGAGGACATGAGGAGCAGCCCTGGCTGGTGAACAGCTCGACCACCGACGTCACCTGCTTCTGTTGCTGGGCAAAAGCAGAGAATGTCGTTCCGATGATGATCGCCGGCAAAGCCAGCAGGAGTGTCAACCGCAGGTGCATGGCAACCCTTCGTCACTCGACCAAATCGAGCTTATCCCCCCGAACAGTCTCAAACGCGAGTCACGAATGGGTGAGGCTAACGACACTGAATCTAAAGGCATAGGCCAGCCCGAGGGCCGGCCTATGCGCCTTCGAACTTAAGCGGTGGCCGCGAGGTTGCGCAGCACGTAGTGCAGGATGCCACCGTTCTTGTAGTACTCGAGCTCATCCAGCGTATCGATCCGGCACAGCACTGGAACCGACTGCGTCTTGCCATCCGACGAAACGATCTCAGCGGTCAGCTTCTGGCGCGGCTTGACGTTGGCGAGCCCGGCAATCGTCACCTTCTCGTCACCCTTCAAGCCAAGCGACGCCCACGAATTCCCGTTCTCAAAGACCAGCGGCAGCACGCCCATGCCGACAAGGTTGGAGCGATGGATGCGCTCGAACGACTGGGCAATCACCGCCTTGACGCCAAGCAGGTTGGTGCCCTTGGCCGCCCAGTCGCGCGATGAGCCGTTGCCGTACTCGACACCGGCGAAGACGACCAGCGGTACGCCTTCTTCCTGGTACCGCATGGCCGCGTCGAAGATGAACATGGTTTCGCCGGATGGATAGTGAACCGTAAAGCCACCCTCCTTGACGTTGCCCTGGGCATCACGAAGCATGTTGTTCTTGATGCGGATGTTGGCGAAGGTGCCGCGCATCATCACTTCATGATTGCCACGCCGCGTGCCGTACTGGTTGAAGTCCGCCGGGCGCACCTGATGCTCGATCAGGTATTGACCGGCCGGGCTGTCCTTCTTGATCGAACCGGCCGGCGAGATGTGATCGGTGGTGATCTTGTCGCCCAGAAGCGCGAGAATCCGTGCACCGGCAATGTCGGTGATCGGCTTCGGCTCCTTGGTGATGCCGGAGAAGTACGGCGGGTTCTGCACGTAGGTCGAACCGCTGTTCCAGGCATAGGGCAGGCCCGGGATCGACTTGATGCCCTGCCAGTTCTCGTCGCCCTTGAATACATCTGCATAGCGCGAACGGAACATGTCGCGCGTGATGTTCTCGGCGATGAACTTCTGGATTTCCTGGTTCGACGGCCAGATGTCGCGCAGGAACACCGGCTTGCCATCCTTGCCGATGCCGAGCGGCTCGGTCGCGAGGTTCTTGTGCACGTTGCCGGCCAGCGCATAGGCGACGACCAGCGGCGGCGAGGCGAGATAGTTCGCCTGCACGTCCGGGCTGACGCGACCCTCGAAGTTGCGGTTGCCGGAAAGCACGGCCGCCGCCACGATGCCGTTCTCGTTGATGGTCTGAGACAGCTCGGGCGCCAACGGACCGGAGTTACCGATGCAGGTGGTGCAGCCGAATCCGACCAGGTTGAAGCCCAGGCTGTCGAGATAGGTCTGCAGGCCGGCCTGTTCGAGATAAGCCGCCACGACCTGCGATCCAGGCGCCAGCGACGTCTTCACCCACGGCTTCGGAGCAAGCCCCTTCTCGACCGCGTTGCGGGCCAGAAGACCAGCGCCGATCAGCACGCTCGGGTTCGACGTATTGGTGCAGCTCGTGATCGCGGCGATGACTACGTCGCCATGGCCGAGATCGAAATCCTTGTCGGCCACCTGGTAGCGCTTCCCGAGTTCACCCGGCTTGCGATACTCGGTTTCCAGCGACGCCGCGAAGCCTTCGCCAACCTTCTCCAGCGCGATGCGGCCTTCCGGACGCTTCGGACCGGCCATCGACGGCACGACGTCGGCGAGGTCGAGTTCGAGCGTGTCGGTGAACACTGGATCGGGCGAATCGGAGGTGCGGAACAGGCCCTGCGCCTTGGCGTAGGCCTCGACCAGCGCGATGCGATCGTCCTGCCGGCCGGTGACCTTCAGGAAGTCGATCGTCTTCTGGTCGATCGGAAAGAAGCCGCAGGTCGCGCCATATTCGGGCGCCATGTTGGAGATCGTGGCACGGTCGGCGACCGGCATGTCGTCGAGGCCGGGGCCGTAGAACTCCACGAACTTGCCGACCACACCCTTCTTGCGCAGCATCTGCGTGACGGTGAGCACGAGGTCGGTCGCGGTGGTTCCCTCGGGGAGCTTACCCGACAGCTTGAAGCCGACGACTTCGGGGATCAGCATCGACTGCGGCTGGCCAAGCATCGCGGCTTCGGCCTCGATGCCGCCGACTCCCCAGCCGAGCACGGACAGGCCATTGACCATCGTCGTGTGGCTGTCGGTGCCGACCAGCGTGTCC
>JAEZBZ010000226.1 GCA_023412745.1 Pseudomonadota bacterium
AGGGACGACTACTGGGAACGTCCATTTCTGATCCGATTAAGTGATTGGCGGCGGCACGAGAGCCGCCGAGCCCGGTAAATGAAGTGTGTCGCATGCGATGTCAATCGCCCGGACGTTCATCGCGCGCGATTCCGGCTGCCCCATCAGCCAAGATCGACAAGGCGGTAAACGCGGCGCAATCGGCGTTGGCTGACGCCGCTATTCCAGACCCTTGAGGCGGTTGCGTGCCGTTTCGACGCCAGCGTTGAGCGCCTTGGAATAGAGACGGCGTGCCGTCGCCACGTCCGCCGACGCCATCACACCCCATGCGGCCAGCATGT
This sequence comes from Pseudomonadota bacterium, assembly GCA_023412745.1. Classification (GTDB taxonomy): domain Bacteria; phylum Pseudomonadota; class Alphaproteobacteria; order Rhizobiales; family Hyphomicrobiaceae; genus ZC4RG25. Next base: position 321 of record JAEZBZ010000226.1, read on the forward strand.
TGGGATCGTAGGTTTCCGCTAGCGCCATGATTGCATCCGGATCCTCGGCCGCGACGGGACGGCTCAGCAGTTGGCGGCCGCCGGCGACATCGCCGGAGCGAATGCGCTGTCGGCTATCGGAAATGACGTTCGCCCATGGCGATGTGCTCGTAGTGTCGACCGCCGGTGGAGCGGCAACGACGCGCGGCGCGACTGGCTCCGGCGCGATCGCGGCCGGTGTTGGGGTCACTGGCGCCGGTGCAGCCGGTATTGCGGGGAGCGGTACGCTCGGCAGGGCGGCGACCTGAGGTGCGGGCGCGACGACGGGTGGTGTCTCTGGCACCGGCAATACCGGGGCTGCGGCGACTTCCGGGGCCGGTGCCGGCGCCGGCGGAGCGGCGGCTGGTTCAGGGGGCGGTGGTGCCGGTTTCGGGGCTTCAGGCGCGACCGCTACCGCAACCGGCGCAGGCGCCGCCGTTTTGGGTGGCGTGAACATCACGACCGGCTCATCGACGCGGGCAACCTCGACCGGACGAGGCGGCGGCTCGGCGATAGGAGCAGCCGGTGTTGGAGCGATGGCCGGGGCCATCGTAGTGGTTGCGACAGTGCGTTGCTGGACCGAGGTGGGCACGGCCGATGTCGGCGCCGTGGGTGGCGTCTCCTGAACTGTCGCAACAAGAGCGGGGACCATGTTGGCCATCGCGCCGACGTCGATATCCCCCAGCCGCCCCGTCATCAGGAGGACCGTGGGAACGATGATGGCAAGGCCGACGCCAAACCCGAGCACGGCCGAGCGGACCTGATCGGAGACGGTGCGCGCTGGCGGCCCCGGTTCGGGCGGGCTGCGCCAGGTCGACGGGATCGGCATCGACGCGTCGTCGTCTTCGTCGTCGAAGAAATGGCGCGGCGGCGGCATCGCGGGAAGCGATGGCGAAGGGCCGTGGAAGGCGCTGGCCGGTGCTGCGGCAGCCCGGCGCTCGAGCGAATCCCGCGCCATGCCCATGGCCTGCGCTAGTTCATCAACGAGCTCAGTCTGTTGTGATCTCAATGTTTCGATAGCACCGGCGCCACTGGTAGCGCCATGATGACCATTTACCCGCTTAGCCACGTTCTCGTGACTGCCGTTCATCGACACCCCCTCAAGGCTTCGATGCTTGAGAACACGCGGTGGCTTCCGGCAACACAGCCACCTGCCTCGTCTCAAGGCCGCCGCCACATCGGCAAAGCCCTACGCTCTACGTCGAGATGGGACCCCCAGAAATTTTCCCCGGCCCCTGTATCCCAACTAACACGCTCGCACTTGCGAGCACAATGGAATAAAGGTCGGGCAATGTTGTGACATGAACGCGTCCTGAATGATTCGGGGCGTTTGGTTATCGAGGGAAAGGCTTTGGCAATGGCGCTGCTCGTTGTAGGATTGGCGCTGTTTTTCTCGCCTCATTTGATACCGACGCAACCCCAAGTCCGGCACGCCCTGGTGGATCGCTGGGGGCTCAATATCTACAAGGGGGCCTTCTCGGTCGCCTCGCTGATCGGCTTGGGCCTGATCATCGTGGCCTTCAGCGAAGTGCGGTATCTGTCAGGCAATATCCAGCTTTGGAATCCGCCTGTCTGGACGCGCCATCTCGCGTTTTTGATCATGCTGCCGGCGATGATCCTGCTGGTCGCCGCTTATGTGCCCTCGCGCCTGCGCACGGCGGCCAAGCATCCCATGCTGGTGGGCATCAAGCTGTGGGCACTGGCCCATCTGCTGGCCAATGGTGATCTCGCCGCCGTGCTCCTGTTCGGCAGCTTCCTCGCCTACGCGGTGTTTGACCGGATATCCTTGAAGCGCCGGTCCGTCGGGCCGCCGCCGAAGCCGTCCAACGGCATCACCAACGATGTACTGGTCGTCGTTGTGGGATTGGTGCTCTACGTTTTCATGCTGACGATCGGTCACACGCGGCTGATCGGTGTTCCCTTGCTGGCGGGATGGGCTTGAGCGGTGCCGCCAGCCGTAAAACCGCCGGAAACACGCGCAACACCATGCCGTATCGCCATCAGGCACAAGGCGCAGGTGGAGGTCCGGCTTAAGGTGACTGGGCGGGCGTTGGGAGGCTAAGTATTGGCCATCCTACGGCAAGCCAAGGCGCCAAGGTTTCCGACGGGGCATGTGCCGCGTTGGCGCTGTCCGCCGCTGTGCGCTATGTGTACGTCAGCCTGGTCGCATCGGCGTCCGGGATCAGGGCAATTGGAGGACCGATCCGAGAATGGCGAACGACCGGGACATCATGTTTCGCGAGATCGAAGGTGAGCTGCGCCGGGAGCAGATGGCGCGGCTTTGGGACCGTTATGGTGTCTACGCGATCGTATTAACTGTGCTCCTCCTTGCCAGCGTTGGTGGCTACCAGTGGTGGATGGCGAGCTCGCTCAGTGCCTCCCAGCAGGCTGGAGCGCGCTATGAGGCTGCGCTGCTCATGCAACAGCAGGGCAAGGCGGGGGAAAGCCGTCAAGCCTTCGAAGAAATGGCGAAAAGCTCGCCGACCAGCTACAAGGCGCTGGCGCGTATGCAACTCGCCGCCGCCGCAAACGCGGCCGGAAACGCCGATGAGGCCCTGGCCGCTTACCAGGGTATCATCGCCAATGCTCAGGTCGACCAGACACTGAGGGATTATGCCAGCCTTCAATCTGCAGCGTTGAAACTTGACACTGCGGACTTTACCGAAATGCAGAATCGGCTCACCCCTTTGCTGGGTGAGACCAACGCCTGGAGACACGGCGCACGCGAGTTGCTCGGCTTGTCGGCCTACCGTGAGGGGCGATTGGATGATGCCCGGCAAACGTTCCTGGAACTTGCCGCAGACCAGAAGACACCGGCTTCGATGCGTGAGCGCGTCAGTGTCATGATGGCGCTGATCACATCCGCCGAAGCTGCAAAAGCCTCCCCGGCAGCGCAGCCGGCGGCGGGCGGGGCACCGGCGGAAACGCCGAAGGTGCAATAAGACTGAGGAGGCCTGATGGGCGCACTGGAGAGACAATCGCAGCGTCGCCGTATCACTGTCTCCGCGGTCCTGCTGGCTGCAAGCTTGGCTGGCTGCTCCGACAGCCTGCCGAGCTTGCCAAAGATCGGCGATCTCAATCCGTTTGCCGAAAAGCAGCAGCCGCTGCCCGGCAAGCGCATTGCGATTATGGACAGGAAGGACCGCATCGGTGGCGCCGAACTGGCGACCGCCGACAAGCCGGTCGTCATTCCTCCTCCGCGTGCGAACGATGGCTGGACCCAGCCCGGCGGCAGGCCCAGCAATTCGCCCGGCCATCTCGCGTTGTCATCCGGCTCCGTCAAACAGGCATGGTCTGCGAGTGCTGGGACCGGCTCGTCTTCGGCTGGCCGCCTGACCGCAAGCCCGATCGTTTATGAAGGCCGCGTCTATACACTGGACGCCACGGCCCGCGTCACGGCCTTTTCAGCCTCGGGCGGATCATCGGTCTGGCGTACGTCTCTGGTCCCCGAAAAGGAGCGTGACGTTGCCGGCTACGGCGGCGGTCTCGCCATCGATGGCGGTCGACTGTACGCAGCGACGGGCTTCGGCACCGTCGTCGCGCTGGATCCGGGCAGCGGCAAGAAGCTGTGGGAGAAGAACCTCGGCGTTCCGGTGCGCTCGTCGCCGACAGCGGTCGAGGAGAAGGTGTTCGTCGTGACCACCGAAGGGCACGTGTACGCCCTGGCCGGTGCCGATGGCGCTGAGCTTTGGACCTTCCGTGGACTGCCTGAGCGCACCAGCATCATCTCCAATCCAAGCCCGGCCGTCGATGGCGGCATTGCGGTTGTGCCGTATCCGTCCGGGGAACTCGTCGCGCTGCGGGCTGCCGACGGTACGCCGATGTGGACAGAGAGCTTGGCGCGCACCCGTTCGGTGTCGTCGATGGCGTCGCTCAGCGATGCGGCGCGGCCGACGATTGAGGATGGTGTCGTCTATGCCGTCGGTCACTCAGGCCGTCTGATCGCGACCCAGGCTAAAACCGGCGAACGCCTCTGGTCGCTGAGTGTGCCTGGAACACAAGCGCCTGTTATTGCCGGAGAAAACCTGTTCGTGGTTGATACCGCGGGCCAATTGCTGGCGATCACACGGCGCGACGGCAAGGTCGTCTGGACAGCTAAGTTGCCCGGAACCAACACATGGTCGGGACCGACCCTGGCAGGCGGTTCGCTTTGGTTAACGTCCAACAAGGGTCAGCTCGTCGGCGTTGATCCGGCGACGGGACGCGTCTTGTCGCAGCACAGCGTCGGTGGTCCGGTCTATATTGCGCC
>JAEZBZ010000074.1 GCA_023412745.1 Pseudomonadota bacterium
GCTCACAAAGGCTGGCTGCGCGGTGGCACGTGGCGAGCACACATCAACGTCACAACTGTGACATTTTCGCGACATGAACTTCGATACCCACTTCGAGTGGCGGGTGTCAAGCAGCCAAGCCCAAGAGTTGTATTTGGCGTGCCGAAACCGTGCGAGCCTGTGGACGATCGCGCCATGCGGCGGCGGGGCGCCTATATGGTCTGGACGACTTTCAACGGCAAGCAAATTGCGCACGACTGGCGCAGAGTCGCAGGCAATATCCTGTGCGGCGAGTCCTAGCCGCCGGGAGACTTGAACACCTGGATGTCGAGCGCGCGGATGCGGCTGCGCAGCGTATTGCGGTTCAGGCCGAGCAGTTCCGCGGCGCGGATCTGGTTGCCGCGCGTGGCTGCCAACGCCGCGGCAAGCAGCGGCTGTTCGACCTCGCGGATGATGCGGTCGTATAGGCCCGGCGGGGGCAGCTCACGGCCGAAGTTTGCGAAATAGCGGCCCAGATGCCCTTCGACGAGCTCGGCCAGCGTTGCGGCTTCCGCGTTGGTGGCTTCCAGCCGCGGCGAGAAGACATCGCCGAGTTCGGTATCGACGATGTCGGCGGTTATGGTGTCCTGCGGATACAGCGCGGCAAGCCGGCGCACGAGGTTTTCCAGCTCGCGCACGTTGCCCGGCCAAGTGTGCCGCTTCAGACGTTCCAGCGCCGCGGTTTCGATAGCCTTCGGGCCCTGCCCTGTCCGGCCCAGGCTGCGCAGGAAGTGGCGGACGAGATCGCCGATGTCTTCCAGGCGCTCGCGCAGCGGCGGCAGGCGCAGCGGCACGACGTTGAGGCGGTAGTAGAGGTCCTCGCGGAACAGCCCCTGCTGGATCTGGCTCTTCAGTTCACGGTGGGTCGCTGCGATGATGCGCACGTTGGTGCGGAGCGGACTGCGGCCGCCGACGGTGGTGTACTCGCCTTCCTGCAGCACGCGCAGCAGACGGGTCTGCGCCTCCATCGGCATGTCGCCGATTTCATCTAGGAACAACGTGCCGCCTTCGGCCTGCTCGAAGCGGCCCTGGGTGCGATGCTGCGCGCCGGTGAAGGCGCCCTTCTCGTGGCCGAACAGCTCGCTTTCGATCAGTTCGCGCGGGATCGCGGCCATGTTGATGGCAACGAACGGTCCGGTGCGGCGGCGGCCATAGTCGTGCAGCACACGGGCAACGAGTTCCTTGCCTGTGCCGGACTCGCCCGAGATCATCACGGTGAGATCCGACTGCGTCAGGCGGGCCAGGACGCGGTAGATCTCCTGCATCGCGGGTGAGCGGCCGATCAGTGGCAGCTCTTCGCCTTCCGCTTCGTTGGCGCTGCGCAGCACGCGGCGGCCGGGTTCGGACAAGGCACGGCCGACGACGCTGACCAGTTCGCTCAGGTCGAAGGGCTTGGGCAGATATTCGTAAACGCCCTTCTCCGCGGCCGTCAGCGCAGTCATCAGCGTGTTCTGCGCGCTCATGACGATGATCGGCAGTTCGGGCCTGAGCTTCTTGATGCGCGGGATCAGCTCGAAGGCATTCTCGTCCGGCATGACGACGTCGGTGACGACGACATCGCCTTCGCCCTGACTGACCCAGCGCCACAGCGTGGCGGCGTTGCCGGTAGCGCGCGGGGCGTATCCGGCGCGGGCCAGAGCCTGGTTCAGAACCGTCCTGATGGCGCTGTCGTCATCGGCGATGAGGATGGTGCCTCTGGGCATGGGCTATCCTGTTGGACTGTTCGAGGAACTGGTGGACTTTGGAGGGAGTTGCGGCGCCCGCACGTCCTGCAGCGGCAGCAGCACGCGGAAGATGGTCCGGTTCGGCTCGGATTCGCATTCGATGATGCCGCCGTGATCGCCGATGATCTTGGCGACCAGCGCCAGCCCGAGGCCCGATCCGGTGCGCTTGGTGGTGACGAAGGCGTCGAACAGATTCGGCTTCAGGTGATCGGGGACGCCTGGACCGTTGTCCTCCACCTCGATCATCAGCGGCAGGCTGATGCGCGCGCTGGTGCCTGGCACCGACAGGCGCACGCCGGGGCGGAACGCGGTGGTCAGGATGACCCGGCCGGGTTCGCTGCCCTCGTTAACGGCTTCGACCGCGTTCTTCACCAGATTGAGGAACGCCTGCACCAGCTTGTCCCGGTTGGCCGGCACCGGCGGCAGCGATGGATCGTAGCGCTCTATGATCTTCACGCCGCCGGCGAAGCCGGTATCGGCGATGCGGCGCACGTGATCGAGCACGTCATGGATGTTGACCGGCTCCTTGCTCAGCGGGCGTTCGTCGCCGAACACTTCCATACGGTCGACTAAGTTCCGGATACGGTCGGTTTCCTTGATGATGAGCTGCGACAGCGCGCGGTCCGCGTCACCCAGCGCCGGTTCCAGCAACTGCGCCGCGCCGCGAATGCCGGACAGCGGGTTCTTGATCTCGTGCGCCAGCACGGCTGCCATGCCGGACACCGATCGCGCCGCCGCGCGATGCGTCAGTTGCCGCTCGATCATCTGCGCCATCGAGCGCTGTTGCAGCATCAGCAGGATGATCGACGGCTGTTCCGGCAGCGGGCCGCTGTGCACGTCGACCAGTTTCACGCCTTCGACGCGCGGCGTCACCACCTCGACGCCGTACTCGTTCACGGTCGCGCCGGAGCGGCGAACCTGCTCGACGAGACTGGTCAGCGGCGCGCCGAATGCCACCAGATCGGTGAGACGGAAGCGTTTCAGCATGGCCTGGCTGGCGGAGAAGAACTGCTCGGCGGCGGGGTTGGCGTAGACGACGCGGTCATCCTCTGCGAGCGCCAGGATGGCGTGCGGCAGGGCGGCGAGCAGCAGGTCGTGCTGGATATGGCGCGGGCCGCTCGCGGCTATCGGGGGGCGATCGCGTGCAACGTCCATGCTCATGCTGCGCGCTCCAGCGCCTGATCGTAAAACTGCCCGAGACCGTGCAGCACACGGTTGGCGTCGTCATCCTGGCAAAGCTGCGCGCGCCAGGTTTTGACGGTGCTGGTGGTCACACCCGCCTGTTCGAGGTACCAGCCGATATGCTTGCGCGCGTTGCGCAGGCCGAGATACGTGCCGTAGTGGCTCAGCATGCCGCGCACGTGTTCGGCGGCTATGGCGGCCTGTTCGGTGAGTGGCGGTGCGCCGGGATCACGGCCCGTTGCCAGCGCGGTTGCGATGCGGCCTGGCAGCCAGGGCGCGCCATAGGCGCCACGCCCGACCATCACGCCATCTGCGCCGGACTTTCCGAGCGCCGTTACAGCATCATCGACTGAGCAAATGTCGCCGTTGACGACGACCGGAATTGAAATGGCATCCTTGACGTGGCGCACGAATGCCCAATCCGCGACGCCCTTGAAGAACTGGCAACGGGTACGTCCGTGCACGGTGACGAGTTTGACGCCGGCAGCTTCCGCGCGCTGGGCCAGATCCGGCGCATTGAGCTGCGCGTCGTCCCAGCCCTTGCGCATCTTGAGTGTCACCGGAACGCTGACGCTGTCGACCACGGCTTCGACCAGGGACACGGCGTGATCCAGATCGCGCATCAGCGCCGAGCCGGACAGCTTGCCGGTGACCTGGCGCGCGGGGCAGCCCATGTTGATGTCGATGATCTCGGCGCCGAGGTCTTCGGCGATGCGCGCGCCCTCGGCCATCCAGCGCGCCTCGCGACCTGCGAGTTGTATGACGAAAGGTGAGACGCCCTCGCCGACCGCCTTACGCATGACGTCGGGACGTTCGCGGACCAGTTCTTCGCTGGCTACCATTTCGGACACGACAAGTCCGGCGCCAAGCCGGCTGGCGATCTGGCGGAAGGGCAGATCGGTCACGCCTGACATGGGAGCCAGCACCACTGGATTATCCAGTGTGCGGGCTCCGATCCGAATGGTCTTGCAAGTCGCGCTCAATCTTGCCTGCCTACTATTTGTTCAATCGACAAAAGTGATGAACTGTTGGGCAGACTAGGCGAGCGGCGTGCTCTTCGCAAGTGCGAATTCGACGCGGCGGGGCGTAGGATTGCGCAACTCGGGCCAGACGGCTAAGCCTCGGCTTCATGATTGACCAGTAGAGAGTGGCGCGGGTGCAGGTTGCCGTATTGATTGTCGCCGGTGGGCGCGGGACGCGAGCGGCGGGGCCGGACCGGACGCTGCCGAAGCAGTACTGCTCGCTGGCTGGACGACCTGTGCTGTCGTACGCGGTCGACGCCTTCGCGCGGCATCCGGCTGTCGGCGCCATTCAGGTTGTGATCCACGCCGATGATCGGGCGCTGTATGAGGCGGCCCTTCCCTCCGCTCCCGGCAAGCTGCTGCCTCCGGTCCTTGGCGGTTTTGAGCGGCAGGCGTCTGTGCGCTCGGGGCTGGCCGCGTTGCAGGCAACCAATCCTGATTTCGTGCTGATCCACGACGCCGCCCGCCCCCTGATTGATGCTGCCGTGATCGATCGCGTCATCGCTGGGTTGAGCCGTCATGCCGGTGTCATCGCTGCCAAGCCGGTGCGCGATACGCTGAAGCGTGCAGCCTCCGACGGCCGCATCGTGGCGACGGTGGCGCGCGACGGCCTGTGGCGGGCGCAGACTCCGCAAGCGTTCAAGTTCGCCAAAATCCTTGCCGCTCACGATGCTGCCGTTGCGGCGGGCCTGACCGATTTCACCGACGATGCCGCGCTCGCCGAGTGGCACGGCATGGCTGTCGCCGTGGTGGACGGCAGCGAGCGGAATATCAAGCTGACCACCACGGAGGATTTCGCCTTGGCCGAACGTCTCATCGCTGCCACGCCGGGCGAAACGCGAAACGGCACCGGTTTCGACGTGCACCGCTTTTGCGACGGCGATCACGTCTGGCTGTGCGGCGTTCGCGTTCCGCATGACAAGGCGCTCGAGGGACATTCCGATGCGGACGTTGGGTTGCATGCGCTCACGGATGCCCTGCTCGGCGCCATCGCGGACGGCGATATCGGAGCGCACTTCCCGCCGTCCGATCCCAAATGGAAAGGCGCGGCCTCGCACATGTTCCTGCGCGATGCGGCCAGGCGGGTGGCGGAGCGTGGCGGGCGCATCCAGAACGTCGATGTCACACTGCTGTGCGAGACACCGAAAGTCGGCCCGCACCGGGACGCCATGCGGGCTGAGATTTCCACCATTCTCGGCATTGAAATCGATCGCGTCGGCGTCAAGGCGACGACGCCCGAAGGCCTTGGATTCACTGGGCGTCGTGAGGGTATCGCGGCCATGGCCAGCGCCACGATAGTGATATCTCGGCCCCCGCCTGTGTGAAACGGCCGTGGCAGGAGCAATGGCGCCTTGCATCGGTGTCTAGAATCGCCGATCAAGGACGAACGTTGTATCTCCACTGGCTAGGCGGGGTTTGCCCAATGAACATCATGACGCAGGAACCGCCGGTCGCGGCGTCATC
>JAEZBZ010000116.1 GCA_023412745.1 Pseudomonadota bacterium
CGCCTTGAGATAGCCCTTCGGCGGGACCACGACGCCGCCCGACGAAAAAATGGATTCCACGATCAGCGCCGCCGGATTGCCCGTCGATTGGCGATCGTACAGCTCGAAACCATAGTCGAGTTCGGCCAGCCAATCGTAATCCTCGCCCTTCGTGAACGCCGGCCGATACGGCGTCGGCGCAGGCAGCACGAACGAGCCGGGCGCCGCCGGACCATGCCCGGCCCGGCTGCTGTTATAGGTTGCCGACGCCGCGCCTGCGGTTACGCCGTGCCACGAGCGCGACAGGGCCAGTACCTCGTATCGGCCGGTCGCCGTCTTGGCCATGCGCAGCGCGGCTTCATTCGATTCACCGCCCGTCGACAGCAAAAGCACGCGCTCCAGGTTTCCGGGTGCGATCTTAGCCAGCGCCGCGCCGAGCTCGATCACCGGACGCGAGAGAAGCTGGCTATACAGATGCACCAGGTCTCCCGCCTGGTCCCGGATCACTTGCGTGATCTCGGGGTGGCTATGACCGAGAATGGTGCTCATCTGGCCGGACGCGAAATCGAGCAACCGGCGCCCGTCGGTCGTCGTCATGTAGGAGCCCTGCGCCGACGCGATGATCGCCGGCTGGAAAAAATGACCGTAGCGGACCAGATGCCGGTCGGCCTTCTCCCACAGCGCCGTGTCTGCTGCCGTCGTGCTCTTCTGCATGATACCGATTCCGTTCGCTTTTGCGTCCGCCTGCTCAGCGCGCAGGCTCCCACGCTTTATCCGCTCACTTCAAAGCCTGTTCCTGCAATCCAGACCCGCTGGCGACGCGGATCATCGTCAAAGGATCTGGCTGAGGAACTCGCGGGTCCGCGGGTCACGCGCCTCCTTGAAGAACGACTCCGGCGGCCCGTGCTCGACGATCACGCCGCGATCGGTGAAGTAGATGTGATCGCCAACCTCGCGAGCAAAGTTCATCTCATGCGTGACGAGGATGCAGGTCATACCCTCCTCCGCCAGCTCGCGGATGGTCACGAGCACTTCCTTCACCGTCTCGGGATCGAGCGCCGCCGTCACTTCGTCGAACAGCATGACGTCTGGTGTCATCGCGAGCGAACGAGCGATGGCGACGCGCTGCTGCTGACCACCGGAAAGCTCGCCCGGATATGCACCTTCCTTGCCTTCCAACCGTACTTTCTTGATCAGGTGGCGCGCCTGCGCCTCGACGTCGCTCTTGTTGCGCTTCAGCACGAGCATCGGCGCCATCATCACGTTCTCGAGCGCGGTCTTGTGCGGGAACAGGTTGTAGGACTGGAACACCATGCCGACCTTCTTGCGCAGTGCCAGCTTGTCGAGGCCTGGATCGTTGACCTCCTGCCCCTCGACCTTGATCGATCCCTGGTTGATCGGCACTAGCGCATTGATACAGCGCAGCAGCGTCGACTTGCCGGAGCCGGACGGGCCGATGATGCAAACCACCTCGCCCTTCTTCACGTTCATCGAGACGCCCTTCAGCACCTCGATGTGCGCGAACGATTTGTGCACATCGCTGATAGCGATGATCGGCTGGTCCGGGGTCCAGCCCTTGGGATTGGTGGTTACTGTCTTAGCGGCTGCCATTGCGCAGCATCCTCACGATTTCTGTGCGTACTTGCGCTCGAGATAAATGGTCCAGCGCGCGATCGGGTAACAATAGACGAAGAAGAACACGAGCAGCATGCCGTACATCGGCATCAGCAGATCGGTCCGCTGCTCGGCCGCGAGAGCATCCTGTGTCAGCGTCATGGCATCGTTGACTCCAACAATCGAGACCAGCGGCGTCGACATGGTCAGGATGGCGTACCAGTTCATCCACGGCGGCGTCATGCGCTTCACGCATTGCGGCATGATGATCCGCCACAGCGTCTGCATGCGGGTGAAGGCCAGGCTTTCCGCCGACTCCCATTGGCTTGTGGGGATGGAGTTGATCGCACCACGCACGATCTCAGCGACGTTCGCCATGATCGGCAGCGACAAGCCCACTGTCGCCTTCAGCCATGCCGGCAACGGAATGACGACGCCAAAAATCCGCACCTGGAACGGCGTCAGCAGCATCACGAAAAACAGCAGCACCAGCCAAGGCGAGTTGCGGAAGAACTGAGTAATCAGCCAGGAGATCTTGCGCACACCGCTATTGAGCGAAATCTGCCCCAAGCCCAGCGTCAACCCGACCGTAGTGCCGATTGCCATGGCGAGGAAGCTGACCGCGATATTCAGCACAAAACCGCCGAATTCTCCCGGCGGGCCGAACAGCAGCAGCGGCGGCCACTTGAGCAAGGTTTCGCCGACACCAACATTGCTGCCGGTGGTCCGCATCTGCGCGTAGGCTTCGGTTCCCGCAAGCAGCAGCAGGAACGCGACCGCAACGATCATCAGTGAGCGCGGCGTGAATGCACTGGCGGTGAAGCCGGTTTCGCCAACAGGCGCTGCCGGTGTGGACATAGACGTCGTCACTTTCACGCTTGCCTCGCTCATCGGCCGAACCCCGGGACAGCGAGCGATTTTTCAAGCCGCGTCATCAGCCAGACGATGACGCCGACCAGCAGCAGATAGAACGTCAGCAGCGTGATCATCATCTCGAAGACATTGATGCGATCCGACCAGATCTGGCTCGCCACGAACAGCGTCTCGGGCACCGCGATCGCGTAAGCCTGCGTGGTCGTCTTGGCCAAATTAACCAGATTATTGTTCAGCGCCGGCAGGCAGAAGCGGATAGCGAGCGGCAGCACGACGTACCGGTATGTCTGCCACCGGTTGAAACCGAGCGATTCAGAGGCTTCGACCGTCGACTTCTGCACGGCCTCAATACCGGAACGGAATATCTCGACATTGAATGCGCCCGCGAAGAACGACAGCGAAATCACCGCCCATTCGAAACTGCCGAGCATCGGCTCCATGATGCCGTACTGGTTGACGACGCGCGGCATCATGGGGCCAAGCGCGAAGTAGAAGAAATACATCTGCACCAGCGGCGGGGTATTGCGGAAGAACTGAATATAGCCCTGCACCACCGCCTTCAGCACACGATGCCGGCTGCCCTGCAGCCACGCGCCGACAATGCCGATCACGACACTCAAAACAATGCAGATGGTGGCAAGCTTAATCGTCGTCCACATGCCGCGCAGCAGGCGGCCGCGCTCGAACTGGTCATAGAAATGAACGAAATTGAAACCCGTACTGTTGTTCAGCTCGCGAAGTGCGTCCCAAAGGGCGTCCATCTATCATACCATTGCGGAGCCCGCGTACGGGCATCGGAGTCAGAAATGCGCCTGCGCTACGCGTCTCGAGCGTCCACGCGGATGCAATTTCATGAAGAGGCTTTGAAGGTGGCAAGGGCCCGCGGGTTTCACGCCTGAGCGCGTCCCGCGGACCGGATGTACGACCTACCTACTGCTTGGCCTTGGCCGAAGCTTCGGTCAGCCATGTGGTGTTGCTGCCGACCCACTTCTTCTCGAGTTCGAGCAGTTTGCCAGACTTCAGCCAATCGGTGACCGTCTCCGACATGAACTTGCCCCACGGGCCGCCCAGGTCTTCAGTCTTGACGGCCAGGCCCCACGGAACGGGCTTCCATTCCGTCAGCTCGATCACGTCGAAGTTGGCCCACTTCTTTTCCTGAGCCTTCTTCCAGACGAGCACGACGTCGTCATAGACAAAGCCGACGCAACGGCCGTCGAGCAGTGCCTGCTCGGCTTCCGGGATGCCCTTGAAGGCAACTAGATCCTGCTGCGTGTACTTCGACTGCAAATCGTTGTTATAAAAGGCGCCCTGAAGCGCGCAGACCGGCTTGCCCTTGAGATCCGCGGCCGATTTGATGTTTGCGGCCTTGTTGGCCATGATCGCGACGCCCGAGGCGTAGTAAACCGGATCGACGATGCCGACGACCTTGCGACGCTCAGGCGTGTCGCTCATAGTCGCGATCATCAGGTCGATCTTGCCCTGCTGCAGGAACTGCATGCGGTTGGACGACACCACCGACACGAGCTCGAGCTTCACGCCAAGGCGTTTGGCGACGTCGGCGGCCATATCGGCTTCCATGCCGACAATCGCACCGGAAGCATCACGCGTGCCCCACGGCGGATAGTCGGTCTTTACGCCGACGATCAGGGTGCCTTTTTTCTTGATGTCATCCAATGGGTTAGCATTCACCGAACCGGTCATGCCAGCAAATGCCACGGCAACCGCGACTGCAACTGTCGCAAATACACGTTTCATACGGTCGTATCTCCCCTTTTGTTACGAACGCGCCCGGCCCGCCCAAAAGGCTGTCCGATGCCGATCATCGGGGATAATGCACGATATCCAGGCAATGCAAAAGATTAAGCTGTTGGCGACGGCTGCCCACCGGGCGAGCACTCCGCATGCAGATTATTCCTGAAATGTTCGTGATCGAACATAGAAATTGCCGAAGCCGGCTGCTCGCCGCTCGCGCGTTCGCGTATCATCGTCTACGCTATAGCCTTCGATGAGGGAGGTGGGATGGCATCGCTAGCTGGCGTTCGCGTGCTGGTCGTGGAAGACGAGGCTATGCTGCTGCTCGCGTTGCAAGACATCCTGGACGAACTCGGCTGCGAACTTGCGGCTTGTGCCGCGCGACTTACGGAAGCAATGGACGTTGCAAAAGATATCCAATGCGACGCTGCCATCTTAGACATCAATCTCGGCGGTGAACGCATAGACGCAGTTGCAGATATCCTTGCCGCTCGCGGCATTCCATTCGTGTTTGCAACAGGTTACGGTGAGGACGGCCTGATGGCCCGGCATCATTTGGCACGACTCATGGAAAAACCATACGATAGCGAAGACTTGCGAAAGGCGTTGTCGAGCATACTGGAACGCTGATTTTCACTTCTGCATTCTTATCGCATTCACAGGTTCCTGGCGGCGACGACGAATGACATGGAGCATTTTTGGCCCCACGCGAATGAAGGTGGTTCGCATGTTTCCCAGACAATACTGGGCGACGGCGGCGAGATGGGCGCGCGCATTCGCGCTCACGACTGGACCGCGACGCCGCTCGGGCCTCTCGTCCACTGGCCGCCCAACCTACGCTCGAGCCTTGGCATTTGCCTAAATGCCAAACTTCCCTTCGCACTATTCTGGGGCCCGGAATTCCGGGCATTCTACAACGATGCGTGGAGCATTATGCTTGGCGCGCTCCATCCCGAGGCGCTCGGATTACCTCTTCGGGACGCGTCACCCGAACTATGGGCGTGGGCCGGGCCAATCTGCCAGAACGTGCTTGATAACGGCGACGGTGCTTCGGCGACGGATCGTCTGATCCCGTTGCAACGACATGGATTTACGGAAGAAACCTATTTCGATTTCACGTTCAGTCCGATCCGCAACGACGACGGGCGGGTCGCCGGTGTTTTTAATGCCGCCAGCGAAACCACCTTGAGCGTCATCGACAAGCGGTGCTCACGCGTACTGCGCGAACTAGCCGAAAGCATCGCTGGCGCGACATCGTCCGAGCAGGCTTGCGTTCTGGCCGCGCGCAGTCTCTCTACCTCGCCGGCCGATGTGCCCTTCTGCTTGATCTACTTGCTTGATGCAAGTGGGACATCCGCCCGGCTGGTCGCCGCGGAAGGGATAGCCCCCGACACAGCCGCGACACCGGCCGAGATCAAGCTGACGCTCCCCGCATCAATCTGGCCGTTGCGGTCGGTGATCACCACTCAGCGCGCACAAATCATAACCTCTTTGTCGGCGCGGTTCGGCCTCAACCTACCCGGTGGCCTGTGGCCTGAACCGGCGGAAAGCGCCTTCGTCACGCCGATCAATGCGCATATGCCCGGACGGGCCGCCGGATTTCTCATCAGCGGGATCAGCCCGCGCCGCGTCGTCGACAACGCCTATCGCACCTTCGTCGAGCGTGCTGCCTGGCAGATATCGCAGGCCCTCCTGCGGACCCGCGTGCCCTACGAACAACGCCGTCGCCGTCTTCGCCACAGCCTGCGCGGACGCGGCATCGCTGAGCCCTTGCTGGACAGCGAGATGTCGGCCTACGCGTCTCCAGCGCCGTTGCCGGAAAGGAAGCAACGCATACTGGCCGTAAATCGGGAACCAGACCTGCAGGCGCATATCGCTGAAGTTCTGAGTGCAGCATACGATGTCGATACGGTTGCCGACATCGGCCAAGCGCTGTCCGCAGCCGAGCAAACTCCCCCCGACATTTTATTGTGCGAATTGGCCTTACCACAGCTCGACGGCTTCAAGCTGATCGCGGAAATTCACGCATGCGCCGCGACTCGCGCGCTTCCCGTCATCATGCTCACTACCTACGCTAGCGAAGAAATCCGGGCGGAGGCCATCGAAGCCGGCGCGGACGACGTGCTACTCAGACCTTTTTCGGATCGCGATCTGCTCCACTGCGTCGCGCACAACCTCAAACTCTCGCGAATACGCGGCGAAGCGGCGGCGAGGGAACACCGGTTGCGCCAGCGCGCACAAATGCTGCAGGACCGCCTCAACACGATCGTCGAAAACATGCCGGTCGGCGCGGCTCTACTCGGACTAGACGGCCGCGTCCTGCACGACAATCCCGCATTTCGGAAATACGTGCCGCACATTCTTAGGGAGAGGGGTGCAACCGCAAAGGAATGGGTCGGCTTTGACGACGAGGGCCGCCCAATCGACGTATCGGATTATCCCGGCATGCGGGCCCTGCGCGGCGAGATCGTTCACAACCAGGCCTTCATACATCAGCCCCCGGATCGGCCGCCCCGTCACACGCTTGTCAGCGCGATTCCCATTCGCGATGAAGCCGACGATATATCGGGCGCACTAGCCATCATCGTCGACAACGACGACACCGTGCGCACGTCCCGGGCCCTGGCCGAAAGCGAAGCCCGGCTCGCCGCGATTTTCAACTCCGCCGCCGTCGGCCTTGCGCAAACCGATCGCGACGGCTGCTTTACTCTCGTCAACGATTGCTTCTGCGACATCGTCGGGAGATCGCGCGACGATCTCCTGAAGCTCGGCTGGTCGGATATAACGCATGCGGATGACCAGGCCGAAAGCAAGATCTTGCTGCAGCAGTTGCTTGAGACGGGAAATCCGTTCGAAACCGAGCATCGATTCGTGCGGCCCGACGGAATGATCGTCTGGGTACGCAACAGCGTCAGCCAGATCCACGACGCCGCCAACCGCGATCAAGGCATCCTGACAGTGGCGGTAGACATCAGCGAGCACAAGCACGCGGCGGCGCAAATCGATACGCTGACGGAAGACTCGCGCATTCGGCGCGAAGAACGCGAAGCCCTGTTGAGCGCCTTGCCCGTCGGCGTTTTCATAGCGCACGATCCGGAATGCAAAACACTGACGACAAATCCTGCGGGCGCCGCGATCCTTCGCATATCTTCCCAGGAGAACGCCTCAAAAACCGGACCGGGGCGCGATACCTTGCCCTTTCGTGTTTTCAAGAACGGCGCGGAGATTTCCGGCAATACCCTGCCGATGCAGCGTGCGGCCCAATCCGGCGAAACGGTGATGGGTGAAGAGGTGGACCTCCATTTCGATGACGGCAGCGTCACTAACCTCTACGAATATGCCCTGCCCGTTCGGGACGGTTCAGGTGCCATCCGCGGCTGCGTCGGCGTGTTCGTGGACATCACATCGCGCAAGCAGGCTGAGCAGCGCCAGAAACTGCTGCTGAATGAACTCAATCATCGCGTAAAGAACACGTTGGCGATCGCCCAATCAATCGCCGCGCACACGTTGCGCGAAATCCCGGAACCGCGCGAATTCAAGCAGGCTTTTTCAGCCCGGCTGATGACTTTGGCACGTGCTCATAACGTGCTGACGCGCTCGGCATGGCAAGGCGCTGCGATAGGCGATGTCGTCGAGGCCGCCACGGCGCCATTTCGTTCAAATCGCATCTCGCAGTTCGAGTGCTTCGGACCAGACATCACGTTCGATCCCAACGCTGTCGTAACCCTCAGCCTGGCCTTGCACGAACTTGCGACAAACGCGGCGAAGTATGGCGCGCTGTCGAAACTGACCGGCCGGATCACGGTCCAGTGGGGATTGCGCAACGACGAAATGACAGCGCACAAACCGATGATCGAGCTGTCCTGGATTGAACGCGGCGGTCCGACTGTCAGACCGCCGGAACGAAGAGGGTTCGGCACCCGGCTCGTGCAAGCCAGCGCGCAGCAGCTTGGCGGCAGCGTTTCCCTCGACTATCCGTCTCCGGGCCTCGAATGCCGTTTCGTGATTCCACTGCCGCGTAAAACCTCGCCGGTGCCCCACGTACCGCTGAACGACTGATTTGATCAGCTGAGCCACAACGGCAAGGATGGAGATGACCGCAGACGATATCATTCAGCTTCTGGATCTCAAGCCTCATCCCGAAGGCGGCTATTTCCGTGAGACATTCCGTGATGCCCGTCTGAACGAAGGTCGCGCCGCCTCGACCGCGATCTACTTTCTGCTGAAGGAGGGGCAGTCCTCCCATTGGCATCGGGTCGACGCCACCGAGATCTGGCATTGGTACGCGGGCGCGCCGCTGGAGCTTGGCATCGCTGCCGATTGCACGGACGAGCACGTCGTGCGCCTCGGCAATCGTCTCCAGCACGGCGAGCGCCCTCAGGCCGTCGTTGCCACAGGCCATTGGCAGCGGGCGCGCAGCCTGGGTGCCTGGACGCTGGTCGGCTGTACCGTTGCGCCCGGCTTTACGTTCGACGGGTTCGAGCTGGCCGCCCCGGACTTTGTCCCTCAGCGGTAGCCCGATCCGCCGGGTTTTTCGAACGCGTTGCACTTGGTATGATTTTGCTCTACATGCACAATTATGGTGCAAGCAAAGACACTCGCTCCCACAGCGGGGACCAGCGGAATGGATCAGGCGCGGCTTGTGGCGCAGCAAATCGGGCAGCGCGTGCGCGCGGTGCGCCGCCAGCGCGGGCTGACGCTCGAGGCGCTCGGCAAAGAGACTAACCTGTCTGCTGCGTTTCTGTCCCGGATCGAGCGCGGCGAAGCTACCACGTCGATCGCCAGTCTGATCGTCATCGCCACCAGTCTGGATATCCCGCTGCGCGATTTCTTCGAGGACTCCAGCGACGGTGACGCCGCAAAGTCCTACACGGTCTCGCGGCGCGCGGCGCGCGCCAGGCAGGCCCCTCTGGAAGCCAACGGCTACACATTCCACTGGCTGTCCGGCGAACTGGCAGACCCTGACCTGAGCGCTTTTTCTATAGAGTTTCCAGCCAAATCCAACGAGGATATCGCGCTGCTGACGCATGAGGGCGAAGAAATCCTCTACATCCTTGAGGGCCAGATCGAGTTTCAGATCGGGGACGATCGTTTCGTTCTGGAAGCCGGCGACTGCGTGCACTTTCACGGCAACAAGCCGCACATGGGCCGCAACATCGGGCGCACACCCGCGCGCATGCTGATGGTCGTCACACCGTCCCAGGCCATCGGATCAGCGCCCTAGTCCTGTTCGACGCTCGTTTTGAGCGAGCCGCAACTCCTCAAAGTCCGCAGGTGTCGGGCAACGTGCGTCGCGCTTGCTGTTGCACGAACGCGCCTGGCGAACTGCCATCCGTCGCACAGCGGCCTGGGCGCGGCTGCACCCGCGCGCGCAATATTATTTGCATAACATGCAAATTCATGCACACTGGCCGGGACGTCGACACGCGCGGGCTATTCCATCAGCTCGCTGCGTATTCTTTGAAAAAACACGCCACAGCGCGCCAACTTGCAGCGCTCGCAGAAAACGGGAGCAAGATCGTGGAACACATCGTGATGAGTTTGTCCGACGTGCACGCGACGACCAAGCGCGCACTGATGAAGCAAGGCTTCGGCGAGGTGCATGCGCAGGCGATCGCCAACACCGTGACGATGGCCGAACGCGATGAATGCCGGCATCACGGCATGTTCCGCATTCCGTTCTACGTCAATGCGCTGAAGGCCGGGCAAGCCTCTCCCGACGCAATCCCGACAGTCACCAAGCTGGCTCCCAGCATCATCAAGGTGGATGCTCATTACAGCTTCTCGCCGCTGGCACTGGAGTACGGCGACGAGCCGCTCGCCGCTCTCGCCAAGGAGCAAGGCATCGCGGCGCTGTGCGTGAACAATGCGCTGAACGTGGCCGCTCTGTGGCCGGAGGTCGAGCGGCTCGCTGAACGCGGCCTGGTTGCCTTCGCCTTCGTCGCAGCCGCCCCCTATGTGGCGCCGCACGGCGGTACCAAGCCGCTGTTCGGTACCAATCCGATGGCATTCGCCTGGCCGCGCGACAACCATCCCCCGCTGGTTTTCGATCAGGCCGCCAGCTCCACCGCGCGTGGTGAAATCCAAATCCGCCTGCGCGACGGCCGCCAGCTCGAACCCGGCTGGGCGATCGACGTCAACGGCAATCCGACGACGGATCCCACGGCCGCGCTGGAAGGCGCTCAGCTTCCATTTGGTGGCGCCAAGGGATCGTCGCTGGCGCTGATGGTGGAACTGCTCGCCGGACCGCTGATGGGCGACGCACTGAGCTTCCAGGCTGCCGAACACGACGAGGCCAACACCGGCGCGCCGTGCGGCGGCGAACTTGTCATCGCCATCGATCCGATGCGCTGCGTGCAGAACGGCGACCGCAAGGCCCAGCTCGCACACGGAGAGATGCTATTCGCCAAGATCCTGGAACAGGACGGCACGCGTCTCCCGTCGGATCGGCGTTACAAGGCGCGCAAGCGGACCACCGTCGAGGGCGTGCAGGTTCCCAAATCGCTTTACGACACGCTGCAGATCTACCTCGCAGGAGAGAAGGTCGACACGCGCCAAGCCTATGAAGGCGATCACATCCTCCCGAACGGGGCAAAGGCATAGCAACGGCTCATCGAGGACAACACGCCATGTCAATCTATGAACCGACTGACCGGACGCGCATCAAACGGCGGCCTGAGCGCGGTCATTATGATCGCGAGGTCGTGCACAGGATCATCGACGAGGCACTCATTGCGCACATCGGCTTCGTCGTCGAAGGTATGCCGTGCGTCATCCCGACAGCAATCGTGCGGCTCGGCGAAGACCTCTACGTCCACGGCAGTCCGAACAATCACCTGCTGACATCGCTGCAGGACGGCGCACAGGCGTGCATCACCATCACGTTGATCGATTCCATCGTTGCCGGACGTTCCGCGTTCGGTTGCAGCATGGATTACCGTTCGGTGGTGGTGTTTTCCAATGCCGAGGGGATCACCGATCCGGTGGAAAAGGAGCGTATCGCCGATGCGTTCGTCGAAAGCATTATCCCGGGGCACAAGGTGCGGCGCCCCAAGCCCAAGGAACTCGGCGCGACGCTATTCCTGCGTTTTCCGATCAACGAGGCGTCCGCGAAAATCCGCGATGTCGGTGTGCTCGATGTGGACGGCGATTATGAGCTCGACCTGTGGGCCGGCCGCATTCCGCTACGCCTCACCGCAGGCGAGGCGCAAAGCTGCGCGCGGCTGAAGGAAGGCATCGAAATGCCCGACTATGCCAAGGGTTACCAGCGCGGCTGACCGATCGCAGTGCAATCACCCCAAGCGGCGCACAATTGCACCTTCTGACGCCATTGACGTATCAGTGTCGGATTGAATTCTACGAACGAGGAAGGAGACCTAACATGGCCTCCTCCCCGCCTCCGGCGGCATCCCCGCTTATCAGCGGCCGAATTCAAAAATGCGTGTTACGAGAACCATTACTTCGCGGGCAGGTTGGCCATGTTCCAGGTATCGCCTTTCAGCCCTGCAACCTTGCCTTCAGCCTTGGCGGCTCTGGTTTGAAGATTGACCGAGTGAAGCGTTTTCACCCGATAGCAGCCACGCCGAATTCGCACCCTTGCCATCCGAAAGGATGTCGAATGCACTTGGTTAGGCGACCTTGACGCCGAGGATGCCGAACCGAGTTGAGAATGCCGTCGTTCGGAAGCGCCTGCTTCACCAGCATGCCGGTGCCAGTGTCGATATTGAACAGCGCGGTTTCCTTGGTGCCGGCAAAGCTGTTCGTTTGAGCGCCGGCGGTCACCTGCGGTGACGCACCCTCGCTCTTGTCTCCGTCAGCGTACTTCAGCTTGCGGTCGACGGTTGCTTTAGGCATTGGTCGTTTCGATCAGCCTCTATTGGACGATTAGGTGACGCCAAGCGTATCGGGCCGACCAGCGCGATGCCTTACGCGGCAGACCCCTCATGATTAGTCAGTGATCTCAAGATCATCACGACCAGCCTGCTGGGCAGCAGCCAGTCAATGTCTGTGGATAATGAGGATTTCGGGTTTTGCACACGCGCATGTAGCAATCGCATCACTGCGACGGACGCGCATCAGCGCCTGATTCGCCCATGATTGCTGGCAATTGAGCTAGTGCGATAAGGCTGCGCGTAAGTCTCGATATCCAATCGCCCTGACATTCGATTCGCAGCGCGTTGATCCATCCGCGGTCAACGCGTTACCAAACATGCCAGTGGGACTGCTTGGGGAGAGCGCGTGTCCCGAAGAGTTCTGGTCAGTCATCGCCGAAGCTCAGTTGAGCTTCCGCTAAAAGGAGGGACTCCCCCTGTGTTGAAGTCAGTTGCTTTTGGCTTTGTGAGTCTTATGGCGGCCGGCAGCATCGCCGCCGCAACCCAGGCAGAAGCCGCGGGCGGGTATCCGCCCTATGGCAATCCCTACGGCGGAAGCATCAAGGACGCCCCGCCCCCGGCTCCGGTCGTCTATGTTCCGCAAACCAATTGGGCCGGTGTCTACATCGGCGCCCACCTCGGCTACGGCTGGGCCGAGTCCGACTGGAATTTCCGCAACGCCGGAACGTTCAACAACGCGATCGGCGATCGTGTCGGCCATGATCCTTCGGGCTGGTTTGGTGGCGGACAGCTCGGCGTCAACATTCAGAGCGGCCGCATCGTCTGGGGTCTGGAAGGCACGCTTTCAGGCGCAGATCTGACCGATCATTCGTCGAGCCCTGCGCTTGCCACCGATCGTCTCGCGACCGAGATCGACATGCTGTGGACAATCACCGGCCGTCTTGGCTACGACTGGGGCGGGCTGCTGACCTACGTCAAGGCGGGCTATGCCGGCGCCAGCGTCGATATTTCAGCACGTGATCCGATCACGCCGATCCGGCTCGGTAACGACGATACGCTGCACGGCTGGACCGTCGGCTTCGGCGCTGAATACATGTTCTCGCCGAACGTGATCGTCGGTCTCGAATACAGCTATGCCGATTTCGGCAACGCCTCGTATCGCGGCCTGGATTCCAGCGCGACGGCCTACGACATCAAGAACGACGTCACGCTTCACACCGTGATGGCGCGGATCAGCTACAAGTTCGACGCCAACCGTTATCTCGCAGCACCATCCTGGTAATTCGCGACGGCCACCGCGACTACCAACAAAAAGGGGAAGCTGCCGAATTGGCCGCTTCCCCTTTTTTGCATCTCGTTTCTTATCGCTGCCGGCCGAAACGTCTGAGAGCCGCAATCAATCCAGATCCTTGACATTGCGCGGCTCGTCTTCCTTCAGACGCTGCGCCAGCGCGGCCTCGATGAACTGATCGATATCGCCGTCCAGCACCGCATCCGGATTGCCGCTTTCCACGCCGGTGCGCACGTCCTTGACCATCTGATACGGCTGCAGAACGTAAGAGCGGATCTGATGCCCCCAGCCGATGTCGGTCTTGCTGGCCGCCGCAGCATTGGCCTTTTCCTCGCGGTTTTTCAGCTCCAGCTCATACAGCCGTGCGCGCAGCATGCTCCACGCAATCGCGCGGTTCTTGATCTGCGAACGCTCCTGCTGGCTGGCCACGACGATATTGGTCGGAATGTGCGTAATGCGCACCGCCGAGTCCGTCGTGTTGACGTGCTGCCCGCCCGCACCTGACGCGCGATAGGTATCGACGCGGCAGTCGCTCTCCTTGATCTCGATCTCGATATTGTCGTCGATGACCGGAAACACCCAGACGGATGCGAAGCTGGTGTGGCGGCGGGCGTTGGAGTCGTATGGCGAGATGCGCACCAGACGGTGCACGCCCGATTCCGTCTTCAGCCAGCCGTAGGCATTCTCGCCCTTGATCTCCAGCGTCGCCGACTTGATGCCCGCTTCTTCGCCCGCGCTTTCTTCGATCAGCGCAACCTTATAGCCGCGCTGCTCGGCCCAGCGCATGTACATGCGTGCGAGCATCTGCGCCCAGTCCTGGCTTTCCGTACCGCCGGCGCCGGCATGAACTTCGAGATAGGTATCGTTACCGTCGGCTTCACCCGACAGCAGTGCCTCGACTTCGCGCTTCTGCGCGCGCTCGCGAAGCTGGCGTAGCGCGGCTTCGCCTTCCGCGATGGTCGCTTCGTCGTCTTCAGCCTCGCCGAGTTCGACCAGGGTCACGGCATCGTCGAGTTCCTGCTCGACTGCTTTGTAGGAGCTGATCTGGCGCTCAAGCGCCTGGCGTTCGCGCATCACCTTCTGGGCGGCGCGTTGATCACTCCACAGCGTGGGGTCTTCGGATCTCTGGTTCAGTTCGGCGAGACGTGCTTCCGCTGTATCCCAGTCAAAGATGCCTCCGTAGCAAGGCCAGCGACTGCTGGATGGCGTCAACGTGCTTTTGTGGCTCGGCCCTCATGGCGGCCTCCCGGAAGTTTGCGCGATGGATGGCAAGAAGACGCTGATATAAAAGCGCAGACGCAGGCTGTAAACGTGCCGACGTCTCAAAGCCGCCTTTAGTAGACGTTGCCGAACCCGGAGCTGACGTTGCGCGGCGGTGCGCTGCCACCTTCGCCATATGAACTCGTTTCGTAACCAAGGAACGAGTTGGCGTCGTCCGGCTCCTCGAACGGCTTGAAATACTCCCAGATCACATCCCGCTCGCCCGGGCTGGCACGCAGGCCGGTGTAGCGGTTGACCGGAACGGTCCGGATGCCGGCAGGGGCGCGGAACGGAACCTTCTTGTCGCCGAGCGCGTGCTTCATGAAGTTGGCGAAGATCGGCGCGGAAACCTGGCCACCAGTCGCTTTGCCCATCGAGCGCGGGTTGTCGTAGCCGACGTAAACGCCGACCACGAGATCCGGCGAATAGCCGACGAACCAGATGTCCTTGGATTCGTTGGTCGTGCCCGTCTTCCCGGCCAGCGGCACACCCGGAACGATCTGCTTGATGTTGGCTGCCGTACCGCGCTGCACGACGCCCTCAAGCATCGAGGTCATCTGGAATGCTGTGTGCGGATCCAGGATCTGCTTGCGGTCGTCCGGCGTTTCCGGTTCCGCCTGCCCCTGCCACTGCTCGGCATTGCAGCCATGGCATTCCCGCGCGTCGTGACGCCAGACCGTGCGGCCCCAGCGATCCTGGATGCGGTCGATCAAGGTCGCGCGGACCTGCCGGCCACCGTTGGCGAACACCGAATAGGCCGTCGCCATGCGCAGCAGCGTGGTTTCGCCGGCACCCAGCGACATGGCCAGCACCGGAAGCAGGTCGTCATAGGCGCCGAAGCGCTTGGAATATTCGATGATGGTCGGCATGCCGAGATCCTGGGCCAGCCGCACCGTCATCTGGTTGCGCGACCTCTCAATGCCGATCCGCAGCGTCGAGGGGCCGGCCGAGCGATCGCGATTATAGTTTTCCGGGCGCCACATACCCTGCCCGCCGCCCTGATCGATTTCGATCGGCGCATCAAGCACGATGCTGGTCGGCTTGTATCCGTTATCGAGCGCAGCCGCATAAACCAGCGGCTTGTACGACGAACCGGGCTGCCGACGGGCCTGCACGGCACGGTCGAACTGGCTGATCGCGAACGAGAACCCACCGACCACGGCGAGCACGCGGCCGGTATGCGGATCCATGGCCACCAAGCCACCACCGACCTCGGGAATCTGCATCAGCGTCCAGGCACCGGTCAGGTTGTCCGGATCCTTCGGCGCGACGTAAATGACATCACCGACCGAGACGACATCCGCGGGCTGTTTGGGCGCCGCACCCCGCGAGCGTTCCGCACTGATGAACTTGCCCGCCCACTTCATCTCGTTGAAGGAGACTTCAACCGCCTCGCGCGCCTCCGCGTGCGAGCCATCCTGCTGCCGCGCCGGCCGCAATCCGACGACGATCTTGGTCTTCTCGACTTCCAGAACGACCCCCATCCGCCAGGGCTGGATGTCGTTGGGCATGTCTATACCTGCCAGCGTCTTGCCCCAGTCGCCGCTGACGGCGATCTGCTGCACCGGCCCGCGCCAGCCGCGATCGCGGTCGAAGCCAACCAGACCATCGATCAGCGCCTTGCGGGCGTAGCCCTGCATTGTCGGATCGAGCGTGGTGCGGACCGACAAACCGCCGCCGTACAGCTTGTCTTCGCCGTACTGCGACAACAGCGTGCGCCGCACTTCTTCAGCGAAGAACTCGGCAGCGAAAATGTGCGCGCCGAACGGACGGATATTGACCTCCAGCGGCTTGGCCTTGGCTTCAAGCGCCTGCTGGCTGGTCAGATAGCCGTTCTGCGCCATCTCATCGAGAATCCAATTCCGGCGAATGGTCGCGTCCTTGGTCCGGCGGAAGGGATGATAGTTGTTCGGGCCCTTCGGCAGAGCCGCGAGATATGCGGCCTCTTCCGGCGCCAGATCCTTCAGTTCCTTGTTGAAGTAGTTCAGCGCCGCAGCCGCGACGCCATACGAGTTCATGCCCAGGAAGATCTCGTTCAGGTAAAGCTCGAGAATCTTGTCCTTGGAATAGGCGCGCTCGATACGGATGGCGAGGATCGCCTCCTTGAGCTTGCGATCCATCGTGCGATCAGAGGTCAGCAGGAAGTTCTTGGCCACCTGCTGTGTAATGGTGGACGCGCCCTCGGTGCGTCTGTTGCCACCGCGCGCGAGGTTCTCGGCATACTTGTATACGGCGCGGCCAATGCCGATGAAATCCAATCCGCCGTGCTCATAGAAGCGCTTGTCCTCTGCGGACAGGAAGGCGCTCGTCACCATCTTGGGAATGGTGTTGATCGGCACGAAGATGCGTCGTTCGCGGGCATACTCGGCGATGAGCGCGCCGTCGTGCGCGTGGATGCGCGTCATCACCGGCGGCTCGTACTGCGCCAGGCTTTCGTAGCTCGGCAGATCGTTCGAGGCTTGCCACAGGAAATAGCCGGCTCCGGCGGACGCAGCCAGGAACATCACCACGCCAGCCGCAAAACCCCAGCCGAGCAAACTCAGCAGTAGGCTTTTGGACCGCTTCTTCTTGCGTTTCGGCGCGATGGGCGGTGGCAGAATTGGGGCTCGCATGGACCTCGGCTTCTTGCAGACGGGGAAATGTCTCGTCACACAATCAAGCGGCAAGAAAACGGCGCGAATACAATTAGCACGGATTGCCGCAAGGCGCGCTGATAAACTTCAGCTAGCCCCCCTAGTATCACATTGAAGCGGCGAGCCAAACCCAAATCAAGTCAACGGCTTCTCCGTTGTCCACGCACATGGCGATCAAGGCGTGCGCAGGGCACCGACCGCCCGGTTGGTGAAGAACGAATCGACGGCGGCCGCAATCCCACCCGCGACTCGCTTCTGCCAGTCCGCCGATCGCAACAACTTCCGGTCTTCCGGGTTGCTCATGTAACCCAGCTCGACCAGCACCGAAGGCGACTGCGTCTGCCTGAGAACCTTGAAGGCCGCCGAACGCTGCGGATCACGCGAGAGGGCGATATGCTTGCCGAGCTCCCCCGTCAGACGATTTCTGAAATCTGCTGAAAAATCATCCGTTTCCCGGCGTAGAAGATCGACCAGGATGTTGCGCACATCGCCTTGGTCTTCGTTCGCCGTCTCCTCCAGGCCGGCCAGCACGTCGGCTGCGTTCTCTTTCTCGGCCAGCCGGCGGGCCTGCTCGTTCGAGGCGTGGGCGGACAGCATGTAGACGCTGCCACCCCGCACGTCTTGGGCGCGTACGTCTTCAGCCACCGAATCCGCATGGATCGAGACGAACAGGTCCGCCTGATGCTTCCGCGACACCCGCAGCCTTTGGTCGAGCGACACATAGACGTCGCTACTGCGCGTCATCACAACGGTGTAACGACCACCTTCGGCGAGCTTTGCTTTGAGTTGACGGCTGACGGCTAGCGCGACGTTCTTTTCCAGGAGCCCATCAGCCCCGACGGCGCCGGGATCGACACCGCCGTGGCCCGGGTCGATGACGATCACGGGCCGGCTGCGACGCGGAACCGGCTTCGGGTCGTCATCGGTCAACGTATCCTTGCGGATCTCGGGAGCCTTGGCGGGAACGGCGACCGACTGCGCATGTCCGGCGACGGAGTCGCGGATCAGCTCGATAACGAGTTGCACCACCTTCCCATCGCCCGCCGCGACATCGGCCCTGACCACCCGCACCGGGCCGTCGGTATCGATCACCAGCCGGGACTGGCGTGGACCGAACAATCCGGCGCGGAATGCGGTCACGATGCCGTGCGGCTTCTGACCGATGGCTGCATCGATGCGGAAATCCACTTCCGGCAGATCGACCACCACGCGATCCGGGCCGGACAGCACCGACGCGGTAACCGGCACCGGCCGCGTCAATTCGAACGCCAGTCTTGCATGGTCGCCGTTCGCGGTCACATCCACGCGCCGGGCCATCGGCTTGCCGGCTTGCCCGCCGACGGGTGCCTTCACCGATGCTTTCGCAGGCGGCGGCTGGATGGCCTTCGTACTGCTCGGCACTTCAGGCGATACCTGGACCGCCCAGCCATTGCCTGATGCACCGGCGCCCTGCGCGCGCGCATATCCTGCCGGCTGAGACGCCAGCAACGCAATGGCAAACGCTGCCGCGACAGCGCGAATGGAAGCCCCCCAACGTCTCTGCGGCGCCACAGGCACCGCGCAATGCCGCCCCCAAGCGGCCAAGCCCTCGCCTATGTTAATGGGTTATTGACCAAAGTCCCGCATGACAAGGGGGCAGAGGCAGGTCGTTGCGCTTGCGTGACACGCATAACACTCTTGCTTCGGCCAAGGTGACCACGTAAAACACAATTGCTCCGCGCCGGAGCTCGCTTTTATAGGCGCGACCGGCAGGATCACCCGAAAACGACGCAGCCGAAGCTGCTGTTTTTGTGATCCTCCAGGCTCCGCGCTTGCCCGATCCGGTGCAGCACTGGTGTCCTGCCGGCTTCGAAGTGGCGGCTTCCCTTCCTCGCCTGTGTCAGTTCTGGAAACGGACCGCG
>JAEZBZ010000130.1 GCA_023412745.1 Pseudomonadota bacterium
TCGACCGCGTGGTCGAGCTTGGCGTCGGCGCGGACGTAGGCCGGATCTTTCCCGCCGAGTTCCAACGCAACCGACGTGAACGTGCCCGCCGCCGCCCGCTCGATCGCGCGACCGCCCTCGACGCTGCCGGTGAAGGTGACGTGATCGACGGCACCGGCGCCGAGCAGACGCGCGGTATCCTGGTGACTGAGCACGAGGTTTTGAAACAGGCCCTTGGGCAAGCCCGCTTTGTCGAACGCCTGCTGGAAACGCTCGCCCGTCAGGATCGTCTGCGAAGCGGCCTTCAGCATCACCGCGTTGCCCGCGATGAGCCCCGGCACGATCGTGTTGACCGCCGTCAAATAGGGATAGTTCCACGGCGCCACAACAAGGATTAGCCCCAGCGGATCGCGGCGGATGTAGCGGGTGAAACCGTCCTTCGGTTCCGGCACGATCGGCGCCAGCGCGGTCTCGGCCAGCGCCGCCATGGTGGTCACGCGATCGGCAAGCGACCCCAGCTCGCCGCCATAACGCACCGGCCGGCCCATCTGCAGCGCAAGTTCCTTCGTGACGTCCGCGTTCACGGCGCGCATTTCTTCCAGGAACCGCAGCGCCATAGCGATGCGTTCCCTAAGCGGCGCCTGCCGCCACGCCTTTTGCGCCGTCCGCGCCGCTGCCAGCGCGTTTTCGATGTCAGCGCCGCTAGCGGTGGTCCGGCGCGCGACTTCGCGGCCGTCGATCGGAGACATACAGACGATTTCAGACATGCCTATCACTCGTAATGCCGTTCCCGCGATGGCGGCAACCATGCCGCCATCAATAGCGCTCGAAGCCGCGCATCAGCTCCCAGTCGGTGATGCGGCGGTCGTATTCGAACTGCTCCCAACGCCCGGTGTGGACGTAATGGTCGACCACTTCGCTGCCCAGCGCCTCGCGCAAAAACTCCGACCCATTCAGACTGTCAATCGCCGCGCGCAGGGTTTTCGGCACTTCCGGAATGCCTTCACCAACGTAGGCGTCGCCGGAAAACGCGGGCGCCAGTTCGAGCTTCGCGTCGATGCCCGCAAGCCCCGCCGCAATCAGGGCCGCGAACGCCAGATACGGGTTGAGGTCCGCGCCGCCGATGCGGCACTCGATGCGGATCGCCTTGCTGCCCTCGCCGCACAGCCTGAAGCCGGCCGTGCGGTTATCGCGGCTCCACACTGCCTTGGTCGGCGCGAACGTACCGGCCTGGAAGCGCTTGTAGGAATTGATGTAGGGCGCCAGGAAATAGGTGATGTCGCTGGCGTATTTCAATTGTCCGGCGACGAACGATTTCATCAGCGGCGACA
The DNA here is from genome assembly GCA_023412745.1 of Pseudomonadota bacterium. Classification (GTDB taxonomy): domain Bacteria; phylum Pseudomonadota; class Alphaproteobacteria; order Rhizobiales; family Hyphomicrobiaceae; genus ZC4RG25. The sequence continues at coordinate 1,311 of JAEZBZ010000130.1, forward strand.
TGCCGTGCGCGCCGTCCTTGTCGAAGAACAGCGGCTTCTTGCCGGCCTCGTCCCATAGCGATGCATGCACGTGCGCGGACGAACCGGCCAGATCGTAGCGCCACTTCGACATGAAGGTAACCGCCTTGCCCTGCAGGTATGCCATCTCCTTGACGCCATTCTTCAGGATGACATGGCGGTCGGCCATCTCCAGCGCGTCCGTGTAGCGGACGTTGATTTCTTCCTGCCCCGGCCCCCACTCGCCCTTGGAGTTTTCGACCGGAATACCCGCAGCCTGCAGCCCCTTGCGGATGGCGCGCATGACACCCTCCTCCTTGGTGGTCTGCAGGATGTGATAATCCTCGATGTAGCTGCCGGCGGTTTTCAGGCCGTGAAAACGCTTGTCAGCAGCGCTCTCGAAGGTTTCGTCGAACAGGTAGAATTCGAGTTCGGAAGCGAAGAACGCGCGCATCTTGCGCTCGGCCAGGCGCGCGATCTGGCGCTTCAGCATCTGGCGCGGCGAATGCGGCACATCGTGGTGATGGTGATCCAGCACATCGCACAGCACCAGCGCGGTGCCTTCCAGCCAAGGAATGCGCCGCAGCGTCGACAGGTCCGGCTTCATGATGAAGTCGCCGTAGCCCTTGGTCCAGCTTGCCGCCGCGTAACCTGGCACCGGCTCCATGTCGATGTCGTTGGCCAGCAGGTAGTCGCAGGCGTGCGTTTCGTCCGAGGCGCTATCGACGAAGTATTCGGCCTGGAACCGCTTGCCAATCAGGCGGCCCTGCATATCGACGAACGCGACCACAACTGTGTCGAGTGCGCCTAGGGCAACGGCCTCCTTCAACTCATCAAAACTCAGATTACCTGCCATTGCCGTCCTCCCCAGCCGTCCCGCGGAGCTAGCACGCTCCGACTATGCTTGTATCGCTGCCTCGATGATGTCCAGTGCTCGGTTCATGTCATCCGCCGTCGTGGTCAGCGGCGGGGTCAGCGTCAGAACGTTGCCCATCGTGGTCTTGAACGATAGCCCGGCGTCGAGCGCCCGGTACATCACCGCCTCAGCCAGATCGCCATCGGGCTCCTTGCTGCCGCGATCCTTGACCAATTCGATGCCGAGCATAAGCCCGCGACCGCGCACGTCGCCGACAGCCGGCAGCCTGCGATGCATCTCGTGCATGCGCTGCATGGCAAGATCACCGACGCTCGCCGCATTCTCGACGAGCTTCTCGTCCTCGATGATCTCGATGGTGGTCAGTGCGGCCTTTGTCGTGACCGGATTTTTCTCGTGCGTGTAGTGGCCGAACGCGAACTCGCCGGCGACGTCCAGCTCCGGCTTGGCGATGACGGCCGCTATCGGCAGGATGCCGCCGCCCAGCGCCTTGCCGACCACCATGATGTCCGGCACCACGCCATCATGCTCGGAGGCGAACATGCGGCCGGTCTTGCCGAGGCCCATCGGGATCTCGTCGAAAATCAGCATGGTGCCATGCTTGTCGCAGGCCTCGCGCACACGCTTCCAGAAGCCCGGCGGGGGAACATACGGCACAGCGCGGATCGGCTCGGCGATAAAGGCTGCGACATCGCCCTCGCGCTCTAGGATGTATTCGATCATGCGGGCGCAGGCCTCGCCCGATTCCTCGGCGCTCTTCATGCCGTAGGGACAGCGATAGCTGCCGAACGGTGCCACGTGATTGGCACCCACGACCAGCGGAGCGGCCGGACCGGAGCGGAACAGCGCTTCGCCTGACAAAGCCGACGCGCCAATGCCGGCGCCGTGGAAGCTGTCCCAGAAAGACAGTGTCTTGAAGCGGCCGGTGACGGTACGGGCCAGCTTGATCGCGACCTCGTTGGCGTCCGAACCGCCGGTGGTAAACAGTACTTTCGACAGATTGCCCGGCGAAATGTCTGCCAGCTTGCGCGCCAGCGCAGCGGCTTCCGCACAGGCGTAGCGGCGCGGCGCAAACGGCAGCCTGTCCATCTGCTCGGCGATGGCCTTCTTCAGGCGCGGATGGCCGTAGCCGATGTGATGCACGTTGTTGCCGTGGAAATCCATGTAGCGGCGGCCGGCTACGTCCTGGATCCAGATACCCTCTGCCTTGGCGATGGCGTTGAGGCACGGCGTCGAAACCGACTGGCGCAGGAAGTAGCGTTCATCCTCGGCGAGCAGGCTGCGGGTCGGCGCATCCAGTGCGCGGCTCTGCCACTCGGCGCGGCGGCTGGTGAGGTTGGTGTCGCTTTCCGATTGCGCCACCACGCGCAGGTTGGGGCTGCGGGATTTACCTTGCATGAGAGAGCCTCACCGTTTGCGCCACGCCTGCAGCTTGTTGAACACAAGCCAGTCGAGCGCGAAATGCAGCAGCTTAACGCCGAGCGCGGTCAGAACGATCATGGTAGCCATGCCTGCAGCACCGGCCGTGAAGCCCGCCTCGTCCATGTGAACGATGGAGACGGAAGCGAGCTTGGTCGAGGGGCCATAGAGGAAGATCACCGCCGACACGGTCGTCATCGCATTGACGAACATATAGACCGCGATGTTGACGATGGCCGGCATGCAGATCGGCACGGTGACGCGGCGGAACGTGCGCCAGAACGGCACTTTCAATGATGCCGACACGGATTCGAACTCGGGATCGATCTGCTTCAGCGCCGTCACCGCCATGATGTGCGCGGTGGTGTAGAAGTGCGCGATGGTGTTGACCGCAAGGATGATCAGCGTGCCGTAGAAGATGTTGAGCGGGTTCCACGGCGCGTTGATGAAGAATACATAGGCGAGACCCAGCACCAGCCCCGGCACCGCCATCGGCAGCATAGCGAGCAGATGCGCCAACGCCCGGCCGACACGGAACCCCTGCACCTTCTCAACCAGATAGGCACCCACGAATACGATCGTAGTGCCTACCAACGACGCGATTGTGGCCATCTTCACCGAGGCCCAGTACGTGTTCCAACCGTCGGGATCGAAGTTGCCGAACTGGTAGTTGTTGAAGCTGAGCGACAGGTTGTAAGGCCAGTAGGTGACAAACGACGCCCACACGGCAACGCCCAGGATCGACGCGATCAAGCTGCCGATCACACAGCAGTAGATAAAAAACCCCGCGTCCCGGCCGCGCACGGGCTTCGGTTCAAGCGGCACAGCCCGCGCAGACAGCAAGGCCACCTGCTTGCGCTGAATCAGCCGGTCGACCGCGAAGGCCAGCACCGCCGGCACCAGCAGGATGAAGCCGACGACCGCGCCCATCTCGAAATTCTGCTGGCCGACCACCTGCTTGTAGGCGTCGGTCGCCAGCACGTTGAATTGGCCGCCGATCACCTTGGCGATACCGAAGTCGGTGATCACCAGCGTAAACACAATGAAGCCGGCGCTGACCAGCCCGTATTTGATGCCCGGCACCGTCACCGTCCAGAACACGCGCCAGCTCGACGTGCCAAGCGCATTAGCAGCCTCGTACAGACGGCCATCGGCGAGCGACAGCGCGGTGACGAGGATCAGCACGGCGAACGGGAAGCAATAGAACACCTGCGCCATCAGGATGCCGATAGGGCCGTAGATCGATGCACCCATCATCCAGTCGCGCAGGAAGCCCTGGTTGCCGAAGATATAGATCAGTGAGATCGCCGAAAGCAGCGAGGGTGCGAAGATCGGCAGCAGCGCCGCCGCCATGAACACGCCCTTGAACGGCATGCAGGTTCGCGTCAGTGCGTAGGCATAAGTGAACGCCAGCGGCAGAATGATACCGGTCGCAGTTAGCGCGACAAACAGGCTGTTCCAGATCGACTGAACCAGCGTTGGCGTTGAGAAATAGGTGACGTAGTTGGCCAGCCCGATGAAGTCTCCGTCGGAATTCTGGAAGCTCTTCCGCAACAACAGGCCGAGCGGCAGGGCAATCGCGACAAGCAGAAACACGATCAGCAGGGAGATGCCCATCCGCATGACCACGTCTTCCCGCGACAACTGCCGGGAAACGGGCGGGGCAGGCACAGCAGCGACGGTCATGCGTTGCTTGCTCCGTCACGCGCGAAGATGCGCAGCGACTCGTGCGGCAGAACCAGGGTCAGCGACTGCCCCTCGGTGATGGCCAGGTCGCGCATGGCGTTGGCGGAGAAATCGGCGACCAGTTTGACATCATGCGCGGTATCGAGCGCCAGCGTCGCCCGGCAGAACGCGCCAAGATAGTCGAGCACAACCACGGTCGCCGCCAGCTGGTTCGGCGTATCCGGAGCGATGCCGCGGACGCGGATTTCTTCCGGCCTGAGCCCCAGGGTGACGGCAGCGCCGGTGCGGAAGCGCACGGCGCCGGCACATTGCAACATGACATCACCGATGCGGACGCGATCCGGTCCGGCGATCTCGGCTTCGAGGAAGTTCATGGTTCCGACGAAGTCGGCAACGAACGCGGTTGAGGGTCGGGCATAGATCTCGGACGGTGTGCCGACCTGCTCGATCACACCATGATTCATCACCACGATGCGGTCGGCCATGGCCAGGGCCTCTTCCTGATCGTGCGTCACCAGAATGGTCGTGACGCCGAGGCGTCGCTGCAGGCCCTTGATCTCATCGCGCAGGCGTACACGCACGCGCGCATCGAGCGCCGACAGTGGCTCGTCGAGCAACAGCAGGGACGGGGATGTGGCCAGCGCGCGGGCCAGAGCAACACGCTGCTGCTGACCGCCCGACAACTGCGCGGGATACTTGCTTCCCTGATCCGGCAGGCCAACCAGCGCCAGCAATTCCTCAACACGGGCGTTGATCTGCGTACGCGGCATGCGGCGGTTGACCAGGCCGTAGCCGATGTTGGCGTTCACCGACAGGTTCGGGAACAACGCATAGGATTGAAACACGATGCCGAAGTCGCGGGCGGACGGTGGCAGGCCTGAAACGTCCTTGCCGCCCATCTCGATCACGCCCTCATCCTGCACGTCGAGGCCTGCGACGGCGCGCAGCAACGTAGTCTTGCCGCATCCCGATGGTCCGAGGAAGCAGATCAGCTCACCTTCCATTACATCCAGTGATACGCCCTTCAAAGCTGCGAAACCGCCGAACCGTTTAGTCAAATCGCGGATGCTGAGATGCACGCGCTTGTCGGCGTCGGTGGCTGCCGGGGACGGTGTGCGTTGCAGCGTCTGCAGCATCGAGGAAATTCCTTTCATGGAACATGAAAACGGCCGCTGAATACAGCGGCCGTCTGTAATGCGTGATCAGTTCTTCGGAGCAGCCTTGCTCTCGTAGCGCTTCGACCACTCCTTCAGGATGCGGTCGCGGTTTTCGGCCATCCAGGCGAAGTCGTTCTTGATCAAACGCTCCTCGGCTTCCTTCGGATAGTTCGGCGGATAGGATCCGGCACCCGGATAAGCGACAACTGCGTAGGTCTTGGAATAGAGTTCGTTGGCGGCCTTGGTGGCGCCCCAGTCCGCAACCTTCTTGGCCAGTTCAAGGTTCTTCGAGCCCTTTACGATGGCCGTAGCTTCCATTTCCCAGCCAGTGCCTTCCTTCGGAACCACGACCTCAAGCGGAGCGCCCTTGGTCTTTTCCGAGGCTCCTCGCATGTCGAGCGCTACGCCAGCAACGCGCTCGCCGCGGGCTGCCTGCACGCACGGTGCACTACCGGAGTGGGTATAGACGGCCATGTTCTCATGCAGCGCGTCCATGAACTTCCAGCCGCCTTCCTCGCCCATCATCAGCAGCCACGCGCCGACCATCAGGTAGCCCGTGCCGGAAGACGCCGGATGCGGCATGACAAGCTTGCCCTTGTATTCGGGAGCCGTCAGGTCTTTCCAGCTGGTCGGAGCCTTTATGTTGGCTTTGCCAGCTTCTGCCGTGTTGAAGCAGATCACGCCAACGTAAGCGTCCATGCCGGTCCAGGTGTAGTTGTTGTCCTGGTCACGGAACACCGGCTTCAGCGCATCGACGCCGGCCGGCTTATAAGTCTCGAGCAGGCCAGCCTTCTCGAACACCAGCAGCGAGGTCGCCGCCAGGCCCATCACGAGATCCGCGCGCGGATTGTCCTTCTCGGCCAGGAAACGCGCTGTGATCACGCCCGTCGAGTCGCGAACCCAGACGACCTCAACCGCAGGCACCGCGGCTTCGATTGCCGACTTGAACGGGGCCAACTGATCGTTCTCGAGCGCCGTGTAGATCGTCAGCTTGGTGCGCTGTGCGAAGCTCGGCGTCGCCGCCAGGCTCAGCGCTGCGCAGGCCGCAAACGCCATTCCGAAGTACTTCCTAATCGTCATCGTGTTACTCCCTCCTTCACGTCTACTCATTCGATACTGCCGGCAAAACCGACAGTGGTGACGTTCGCATGCGCACTCCTGATGAAACTACGATGACAGTTATGCGCGGTGCCACAGTATTTTTTGATTTTTGTTACACTGCTCAACGATCGGGCAAAGACTGACCGCTTGATTGGCGCGGCGCCTTTAAAACCGATCTCCAGCCGGGGTACAACCAACCCATACGCGAACGGGCCGGGGCGACGCTCAGCAAGCGTCACTCCAGCCGAACTCGCGACACGGATCGGGCCAGCCCGGCTGTCGCAGCGAATAGTCTTCCCGCTCATTTTGAGACTCACGACGGATTGAGCTCTAGCGGTGGTTGTCAGCCCTGCGGCCAGGGCAGCGAGTAGGTCTTGACGTTGGTGTAGCTCTTCATGGCTTCCCAAACACCTTCCTTGTAGCCGAGCCCCGAATCCTTGATGCCGCCGAACGGCGACAGCTCGATGCGGTATCCCGGAACCTCCCAGATGTTCACCGTACCGACGTGCAGTTCGTTGATGCACCGCGTGATGTAATCCAGCCGGTTGGTGCAGACGCCCGACGACAATCCGAACGCCGTCGAATTGGAGATGCGGATCACTTCCGAGATGTCGTTGGGGCAGCGGATGATCGGCACGACCGGGCCAAACGTCTCTTCCTTCACAAGATCGGCTGTGTAGGGAATGTGGTCGACCACAGTGACCGGGAACAGCGCACCCTGGCGGTCATTGCCGTGCAGCAGCTTGGCGCCCTTCTCGACCGCATCGTTGACGCGCGCCTGGAATTCCATCGCGGCGCGTTCGTGGATGACCGTGCCGACATCAGTGTCCGGATCCATCGGATCGCCCGATTTCAGCTTCCGCGCCTTTGCCAGAACCTTTTCGGCAAACGCGTCAGCGACCTTCTCGACGACCAGGATGCGCTTGACTGCCGTACAGCGCTGGCCCGAGTTCTTGGTGGCGCCCTGGACGGCCAGCTCCGCCGCCTTGTCGAGGTCAGCGTCTTCCATGACGATCAGCGGGTCGTTACCGCCGAGTTCCAGGATCAGCCGCTTATAGCCGGCCTTTTCGGCGATGTATTTGCCGACCCGGACGCTGCCGGTGAACGTGACGATATCGGCATGCGGATCGGTGATCATCGCATCGCCCATAGTGCGCGGATTGCCGGTCACGATCGACAGCATCTCCGGCGGCAGGCCGGCTTCATACAGGATGTCGGCCAGCAGCAGCGCGGTCAGCGGCGTCAGCTCGGTCGGCTTGGCCACCACGCGGTTGTTGGTGGCGATCGCCGGCGCGATCTTGTGGCTGATCATGTTCAAAGGGTGATTGAACGGTGTGATCGCCGAGATGCAGCCAAGCACAGGCTCGCGCGAGGTATAGATGCGCCGCGCCTTGCCGTGCGGGGTGATATCGCAGGAATAGATCTCGCTGTCGTCACGGATCGCCATCTGCCCGGCGAGCAGATAGACGTCATAGGCGCGGCCGACTTCATACAGCGAGTCCTTCAGGCACAAGCCGGACTCCGCCGTGATCAGATGCGCGATTTCTTCGCGCCGCGACGCCAGGATTTCCGCCGTCCGCGTCAGGATCTTCTGGCGGTCATAGCGCGTCAGCTTCGACTTGTAGGCGTTGCCGATCTTGAAGGCTTCGGCAACCTGCGCCGGGCTGGCGGCCGGCACCGTGCCGACCACCTCACCGGTATAGGGGTTGAGCACCTCGACGCGCTCATCGGCATCCACCAGCTTGCCCGCGATACGCATTTTCTCGTGCGCGGCAGTTGGCAGCTTAGGCTTTCTCACCTGTTCCTGCATGAAGGCTCTCCGTTAGCCGCGATTACGCGACATGATTGAGGGCGACATCGAAAACATCGAAGTTGCGCAGCTTGCGATCCGCCGGAAGCTCGATTTTCCGGTTCGAGATCATCGGCACGCGCTGTTCGGTCAGGCCACCGTGCGAACGCAGCGGCTCGTCCAGCCCCGACAGATCGTGCTTCTCGCGCGCAGTGCCGAGCACCTTGTGCTGTGTCGACAGCACGACGATGTCGCCGATGCGGTCCGGTGGCAGTTCGAAGCGGGCGCAGGCGTCGGCCTTGGAAATCGCCACGTCGACACCTTCGACTTCCAGCAGCCGGTTGATCAGCGACGGCACTGCGGCCGGGTCCGCCACATGCACGGTCGCGAACGATCCAAGCGCACCGTGGTGGGCGACATAGGGATCGGTGATCGGCAGGATCACGCGGGAAACGTCCTTGCCGGTCCACTTGTCGAACAGGGTCTGCAGATAGATCACGTCAGGCGAACCATCCGGCAGATGCTTGTCGTTCATGCCATGGTCGGCGGTGGCGACGATGATGGCACCCGCCCTATCGAGGGCTTCCAAATAGCCGTCGATCATGGCGTAGAAGTCATTGGCGATCTGCGTGCCGGGCCCCACCTTGTGCTGAATATAGTCCGTGGTCGACAGATACATCAGGTCCGGGCGGAAGCTCTGCATCAGTTTGACGCCGGCCGCGAACACGAACTCCGACAGTCCGGCCGAATAAACATCCGGCACCGGCTTACCGACGAAATCGACGACGTTGTCGATGCCGTTGGCAGCCTTCGTCGCCTTGTCGGCGCGTTCGGACGAAAACGCGATGGCGCGGCCCGTGCTGTAATCGAGGCCGTTCGACAGCAAAAGACGCAGCTTATCCTTAGCGGTGACCATGGCCACCTTGGCGCCCGCGTCGTGGAACTCCCGCAGGATGGTCGGCGCGCGCAGGAATTTGGGATCGTTCATCATCACTTCTGTTTGGGCCGCTTCGTCCCAGAAGAAGTTACCGGCGATACCGTGTACGGCCGGCGGACGGCCAGTGATGATCGACAGGTTGTTGGGGTTGGTGAAGCTCGGGATGACACTATCGGCGAACAGATCGGCACCATCGCGCATGAAGCGCGCGAAGGTCGGCGCGCGACCGGCCTTGATGGTTTCCTCGATGTAGCCTGGTTCCGATCCGTCGAGACAGATCACCACGGTCGGCGCCTTCGGGAAGCTATAGGCCCGCCCGTTGCAAAACACCTTGTTGGCAGCGCGATTGGCATTCATATCTGCAATTACTCCTCAAGCCACCGATTTGAGATCCGACACACCCATCTCGGCCAGAACATCCGCGATGGCCGCCAGTGCACCGCGCATATGGTCGGCGTTGAGGCGACCGATGCAGCCGATGCGGAAACTGTCCGCCACCGTCAGCTTGCCCGGATAAATCACGTAGCCGCGATCCTTCAGCGCATCGTAGAAGGTCTGGAAAACGAACTTCGGATCCTTCGGCATATGGAACGTCACGATGATCGGCGCCTGCAGCTTTTCCGGCAGCAGCGTCGCAAAACCGAGCTTGCGCATGCCCTCGATCAGGATTCGGCAGTTGTCTGCGTAGCGTCCGCCGCGGCCCGGCTGGCCGCCTTCCGCCTGAAACTCTTTGAGCGCCTGATGAAACGAAACGATAACATGGATCGGCGGGGTGAATCGATACTGCCCGGTCTTCACGAAATTCTGCCACTGGTCGTGCAGGTCCAGCACCAGCGTGGTGGCATTGCCCTTGGCCTCGGCCAGCGCGCTTTCCTTGGCGATGACGAAGCCAAGCCCCGGCACACCCTCGATGCACTTGTTCGATGACGCGGCAACAGCGTCGAAGGTGACCTTCTTCGCATCGAGCGGCAGGGCGCCGAAAGCGCTCATCGAATCGATCAGGTAGCGGCGGCCGTGACGCTCAACCAACGCGCCGATCTCGGCGATCGGATTCAGGATGCCGCTGGTGGTCTCGCAATGCACGGTGAATACGTGCGTAATCGCCTTGTCGGCCGTCAGGATGCGATCGACCTCCGCCAGATCGGGCGGCGTATCTTCCGGCGTCTCGTGCACCACCACAGCGCGGCGTGCGATATCGCAGATCTTCTTGGCGCGATGGCCGTAGGCGCCGTTGACCAGCAGCAGCGCCTTTCCGTTGGCCGGAATGAACGTGGTCAACATGGCTTCGACGGCAAACGTGCCGGAGCCCTGCATCGGCACAGTGACGTGCGTGCCGACAGCGTTGACGACGGAGGGCAGCCCTTCCAACACTTCCTTGTTGATGCGCAGGAAGGTGGCGTCGCGAGAGCCCCAGTCGTGAACCATGACCTCCTTCACCGACTTTGCGGTGGTCAACGGTCCGGGGGTGAGCAGCAGCGGATCACCGGTTTCGGAGAGCGCGCGTGTGCCGGCCATGAACAAGGTCTCCAGTGCATGTGTTGTTGTGCTGGAAACGGACCGTAGCTTCAAATAAAGTATTGATCCAATATACGTCTTCGATTGGATCTATAGATCACATCTATGAATCTGAACCACGTCCTCGCCTTCCATAAGGTCGCCGCCGCCGGCAGCTTTACGCTGGCATCGCGCATGGGCGGCGTCAGCCAGCCTACACTATCCGCCCAGGTCAGCGCGCTGGAGCGCACCGCCGGCGTTCCCCTTTTGGAGCGTGGCGGGCGCGGCATCCGGCTCACTGCTGCGGGCCAGGAGCTGTTCGCCGCCACGCGCAAACTGGCCGAGGCCATGGACGACGTGGGTCGCGTGCTGGCCTCCAGCCGTTCACCTTCGCGCGGGCATCTGCGCATCGCCGCCGACAGCGCCGTGCATGTCCTGCCGGTGCTGGCCGAACTTAAGAAATCCAGCGCGCCGTTGAGCTTCTCGCTGCACATCGACAATTCGGCCGCCGTCACCGCGCGCGTACTGTCGAACGACGCCGACCTCGGCATCATGGCGCGGCTGACAACAGACCCCAGATTGTTCGCGGTGAAGATCCGCGAGGACCGCCTCGTGCTGCTGGTCCCGACCAAAGATCCGCTGGCGTCGCGCAAACGGCTGAAGCTGGCCGATCTTGCCGGGCGCGACCTGGTAATCCGTGAACGCGGATCAATCACGCGCGAGGTCGCCGAAACCCAGCTCAAGGCAGCAGGCATCCGCACCGGCCAGGTCTTCGACGTCGCCACACGCGAAGCCGTCGCCGAAGCCGTGGCTGCCGGTTTCGGCATCGGCCTCGCATTTGCGAGCGAAGTGGGCCGCGATACGCGCATGACTGCGATCCCCATCCAGGGGGCAGACATGTCGGTCGGCGAGTACGCGATCTGCCTTTCGGAACGCCGCAGTCTCGGCTCCATCGCACGCTTTCTGGAAACGGCGCGGCTTCTGGCGCATCGCCGCCGCTGGTTGACCGAACCGACACAATCCGGATCAAAATTGTGATTTCGACGTTGTTACAAAATGGGCTTAGCCTGTCACGAAACTGTCATACTAAGGCGACCTGTTGAGACGCGACAGATTGCAGCCTCAAGGAGAAGTGGAAACTCATGGCTGGAAGCGAACTGCTTCTGACGCTGCTCGGCGGCGTTGCACTTCTTCTATGGGGTGTTCGGATGGTCCGCACGGGCCTAACCCGTGCCTTCGGTGCACCGTTGCGCGCGCTGCTGACCCGCGCGACGCAAAACCGCGTCACGGCATTCGGCGCGGGCGTCGGTGCCGCCGGCATTCTGCAAAGCGCGACGGCCACCGCCCTGCTCCTGTCGTCCTTCGCCGGACGCGGACTGATCACCCTGCCGATGGCGCTCGCCATCATGCTCGGCGCGGACGTCGGAACCACGCTGGTTGCCCAGATTTTCGCGTTCGACATCAAGTGGCTGTGGTCCGCCGCTATGATCTTCGGCGTCGTCATGTTCAGCGTCGCCAACGGTGATCGCGCCAAGAGCATCGGCCGCATCGCGATCGGTCTCGCACTCGTCCTGCTGGCCCTGACGGTCCTTGGCACTGTATCCGGCGCGCTACGCGACAGCCCGACCGTGACCATGGTCCTGCATGCCCTGGGCAGCGAACCGACGATCGCGGTCCTGGTCGCCGCCATCCTGACTTGGGTGGCGCATTCCAGCCTCGCCGTGATCCTGTTCATCCTGTCGCTGGCGATCGGCGGCGCCATTGCCCCGACCCTTGCCCTGGCGCTGGTACTCGGCGCCAACATCGGCGGTGCCATCGCCCCGTTCACGGCATTGACCGGCGCGCCGGTGGCGGCGCGGCGAGTGCCCCTCGGCAACCTGCTGGCGCGCGGTATCATCGCCATCGCCATGGTGCCCGCGCTCGGCTACCTGTCCACCCTTCTCGGCCACATCAGCGCCGATCCGGCTCGGCTCGTTCTGAACTTTCACACGCTATTCAATATCGCCGTCGCCGTTGTCTTTCTGCCCCTGCTCGATCCCCTTTCGCGGCTGGCAACGTGGATCCTGCCGCCACCCATCGAAGCGCCCAGCCGCGCGGTCGCACAGCACCTGGAGGCCAGCGTGCTCGACACGCCCTCGGAGGCACTCGGCTGCGCGATGCGCGAGACGCTGCACGTCGGCGATATCGTTCTGGAGATGCTGCGCAAGTCGCTGATCGCCATCGAAGGCAGCGACATGAAGGTCGTCAAGGAGTTGGAAAAAGCCGACGACGACGTCGACTCGCTCTACGAAGCCATCAAGTTGTATTTGATCCGCGCCTCCAAAGCCAACATGAGCGAAGAGGAATCGCGGCGCTATGTCGAAATCCTGACGTTCACGACCAATCTCGAGCACGTCGGCGACATCATCGACAAAAATCTGATGGAACTCGCCGCCAAGAAGATCAAGAAGCGCTATTCGTTCTCGCCCGAAGGCCTCGCCGAACTGAAGCGCTTCCACGGCCAGGTCGCGGATAACATGCGCCTCGCACTCAATGTATTCGCGACGCGCGACGTGGTGCTGGCGCGACGCCTGCTGCAGGTCAAAACTACCGTGCGTGCCAATGAGTTCGAGGCGGCGGACCGGCATTTCGAGCGGCTGAAACAAGGCCGCGCCGAGTCGATCGAGACCAGTTCGATCCATCTCGACATCATCCGCGATCTGAAGCGCATAAATTCGCATCTGACGTCGGTGGCCTATCCGATCCTGGAAGCCGCCGGCGAATTGCGCGAAAGCCGTTTGCGCGAAGGTAGCCGCGAGAGTGCCACCCGCCACGGCCTCCTGGCCTCCGAAGCCGACAGCAAACCGGCCTGAGCGCGGCTCGCGGTGCGCCGATCTCAGACGGGTGTCGGGACCGTCGCGTTAGTGGACACGCAGGAGGACCAGCCCAGCCACCACCACACATCCGGCCAGGATGCGGATCGCGTTGACGGGTTCGCGCAGAAAAACCACGCCGATCAGGGCGGCAAACAGCACGCT
>JAEZBZ010000132.1 GCA_023412745.1 Pseudomonadota bacterium
TGCCGATGTTCTCGGCGAACCAGATGAACAGCGCCACCAGCAGGAAGCCGACCAGCAACGGCATGCGCCGGTGCACCTGCCACACCTTGAAGTACACCCAGGTGCGCCCGAACAGCAGCAGCGTGACGGCAAACAGCGCGGGGCGGAAATCCCAGACAAAGTGATGGCCAAAGAAATTGACGTAGATCGCCACCGCCAGCAGCCCCAGCGCCCACAGCGGCGGATGATGGGTAAAGCGGAAATCGAACAGCCGCCAGCAACGCGCGATATATGAACCGACCGCCGCATACATGAAGCCGGTGAACAGAGGCACGCCCCCGATACGCAGGATCGAGGTTTCCGGATAGATCCACGAGCCGACCGCGGTTTTGAACACCTCCATCGCCGTGCCGACGATGTGGAACACCAGGATAACCTTCGCCTCCTCCCAGGTCTCGAGCTTGAACAGTAGCATCAGCGCCTGGATCGAGACGGCGGCGATGACCAGGAAGTCGTAGCGAGCGAGCCAGATGCCCTTGGGATAGAACAGGTAGGTGCCGATCAGCAGCGCCACCATCAGGCCGCCGAACAGGCAGGCCCACGCCTGCTTCACGCCAAAGCGGGTAAACTCGTAGACGAAACGCGTCAGCGGCTTCTGCGCCGCCCAGGCTCCCAGCCGCGCCTCGGCCTCGATGAAGCCTGACAGCGGCGCCCAGATCGCGGCCGCGCTGCGTTTCATGGGCAAGTCCTGCTCGTTCTGGTGCTGCATGGGAGGCCGTGGTCGCAGGCTTTGGGGGCGGCTGGAATTGATCGGTTCACCACGCTCTGCCATCACGCCCGCGCGGAATGATGGCAAACTGTGCATAAGCCAATGCCAGGTAATCCGCAGGCTGCTCTAATTCATCGTTACTTGCCGCACGTCTGTTAAATAGACAGATGAGCAATGCATCAGGCGTCGATCATCTCCTTGCCGCATGGGCTAAACGTTTGCGGTTTGCGGTTAAGGGATTTGACGGCCGGTTTTCCACAGCATGGGCGGTATGGGAACATAGAGATACGCTATACGTGGCTTCACGCAGCGTCAGCGGGTGCCTCAAGATTAGCTTGCACCCAGAAGGTGGTTATCGCTTCGCATTTACCAAAGAGTTCTATCCAAACATTAAGGATCGATCTCCAGCCTTTAGGACGCGTGATCTGGTCATATGGCCGAAGCCAAACTTGTCTAACGCCAAGGCGACGTTAGTCGCCTCGATTAGTTTCCCGACCGATTATTTGCGTTCAGGTCCCCCGCCTTCTTCTGCTAAATCAAAGTATCTATTGTTCGAAGCGCCGCCCGCCGGGTGGGCAACAATTGTCGGTTTCTTTCTCTCCCGCCTTCCGCCCGAGCAGCTTGAGCCCAGTTTTCTTCGGTTCGGGAAGCCTCTGTTCCACTGGAGTTTCGAGGATCAGTCGGGACTTTCACTGGTTGGCTGGGTGGACAAATTCGACAGTCGCATTCTTCCCACGTCATTCGCTTCGAGTGCGATGGTGCCACTGACTGCATCTGGAAAAATCGGGGATGTAGACCTTCGCGCAAATTTGACGTGCATGTTCTGGAATAGACCGGCACCAGGCGAACCATTGCGGCTGGTCGAAGCAGGGGGTGTCACCCTAAGCAAGCGCTAGGCGGTTGATGGCTGTTGAAGCGAGACCTCGGAAAATTGAAACCTTCTGACATACTTGATTAGCAAAGGGTCGAGCGCCGCCGACCATGCCATCCGAGCAAGGGTGGCCTCAACGCAATGGTCTTGGTAATTGCTCCCCGAAGTGAGATATTTAAGCGATGAAAGCGAGCTAAGGAACGCGATGTCCAGAATTCCCGATTTCACCTCAGTGGCTTACCGACACTCTGCCGGCGCCGGTCCGGCGGCGGCAATGGGCGCTGGTGGCGAATCCTGGAACACGCCCGAGGGCATCGCGGTCAAGCCGTGGTACGGCGGCGCCGACATCGAGGGGCTCAACTTCATCGATGGTCTGCCCGGCATCGCGCCTTATCTGCGCGGCCCCTACCCGACCATGTACGTTACCCAGCCGTGGACCGTGCGCCAGTACGCCGGTTTCTCGACGGCCGAGGAATCCAACGCCTTCTATCTGCGCAACATCGCGGCCGGCCAGAAGGGCCTGTCGGTGGCCTTTGATCTCGCCACCCACCGCGGTTACGATTCTGACCATCCGCGCGTGGCTGGTGACGTCGGCATGGCTGGCGTGGCGATCGATTCCATCTACGACAAGCGCACGCTGTTCTCGGGCATTCCGCTGTCCGAGATGAGCGTGTCGATGACCATGAACGGCGCGGTGCTGCCGGTCCTCGCCCTGTTCATCGTCGCAGGCGAGGAGCAAGGCGTTCCTCCTGAGAAGCTGTCTGGCACGATCCAGAACGACATTCTCAAGGAGTTCATGGTTCGCAACACCTACATCTATCCGCCGACGCCCTCGATGCGGATCATCTCCGACATCTTCAGCTACACCAGCCGGTGTATGCCGAAGTTCAACTCGATCTCGATTTCCGGCTATCACATGCAGGAAGCCGGGGCGACGGCGGACCTCGAACTCGCCTACACGCTGGCCGACGGCCTTGAATATGCACGCGCGGGCGTCGCCACCGGCCTGCCGATCGACAGTTTCGCGCCGCGCCTGTCGTTCTTCTGGGCGATCGGCATGAACTTCTTCATGGAAGTCGCCAAGATGCGCGCGGCCCGGCTGATTTGGGCCAGCCTGATCAAGCGCAACTTCCAGCCCAAGGATGTCCGCTCGCTGTCGCTGCGTACCCATTGCCAGACCAGCGGCTGGAGCCTGACCGCGCAGGACGTGTTCAACAACGTCACCCGCACCTGCATCGAGGCGATGGCTGCCACCCAGGGCCATACGCAGTCGCTGCATACCAACGCGCTCGATGAAGCCATCGCGCTGCCAACTGACTTTTCGGGCCGCATCGCCCGCAACACGCAGCTTTTGTTGCAGCAGGAAAGCGGCACCTGCCGCACCGCCGACCCGTGGGGCGGCAGCTACTATGTCGAGCGGCTGACCGCCGACCTCGCCACCCGCGCACTCGCTCATCTCGACGAGATCGAGGAACTGGGCGGCATGGCCAAGGCCATCGCGGCCGGCATTCCCAAGCTGCGTATCGAGGAAGCCGCCGCCCGCACCCAGGCGCGCATCGACAGCGGTCAGCAGACCATCGTCGGCGTCAACAAATACCGTGTCACAGACGAAACCGCGATCGAGGTGCTGAAAGTCGACAACAGATCCGTGCGCGACCAGCAGTTGGCCAAGCTGGAGCGCCTCCGGGGAGAGCGCAATGCAAAGCAGGTCGCGGATGCCCTCGCGGCACTCAAGGCCGGTGCCCAGGGCAACGGCAATCTGCTCGAACTCGGCATCGCGGCCGCGCGCGCCAAGGCCACAGTTGGCGAGATTTCCGACGCCATGGAGAGTGTGTTCGGCCGTCATCGCGCGGAAATCCGCGCCGTTTCAGGCGTGTATAGAGCGGAGGCATCTGCCATGAGCCGCGAGTTCGCCCGCGTACAAAAGATGGCCGAGGATTTCGAGAAGGCCGACGGACGGCGCCCGCGCATCCTCGTCGCCAAAGTCGGCCAGGACGGTCATGACCGTGGCCAGAAGGTGATCGCCAGCGCCTTCGCCGATCTTGGCTTCGACGTCGATATCGGGCCGCTGTTCTCCACGCCGGCCGAAGTGGCGCGTCAGGCGGTCGAGAACGACGTGCACATCATCGGCGTGTCCTCACTGGCGGCCGCCCACCTGACGCTGGTGCCGGAGCTCAAAGCTGCTTTGAAGGCGGGAGGCCGCGACGACATCATGATCGTGGTTGGCGGCGTGATCCCGCCATCGGATTATGAGGAAGTGTTCGCAGCCGGCGCCCGCGCCGTGTTCGGGCCGGGCACCAACATCCCGGCCGCTGCCGCTGACCTGATCGACAAGCTTAATGCCGATCTCGGTTACGGCCCGAAGCAGGCGGCCGAGTAGCAGGGGCGCCTGCCACAGCCAGATCGACGGCCAGCACTACAACATTCAAGTTGCACAGCCTGCGCAACGTTTGCGGGCTATTCGACGCTCGTCTCCGGCCGGTCGTGGCCGTCGGAGATTTCCTCGTGCCAGCAGCCCTTCTCGTCCTCGTATTCGATGGGACCGGTCTCACCTGGCGCCCGCTGGCGGGCCGCCGCGCTGCGCGCCGCCGATAGCGCGTCGTCCCGGGTCGGAAACGTCTCCGAAAGGACGTCGCCGACCTTGTAGGCCCAGCCGTCTTCGTGGCGCGTGATCTTGTAAACGATGCGTTCCATGGTTCGCCTCACTGCCTGTCGCCGCCTCCATCGTGGCGCGATCCCATCCCCATTTAAGAGGTTGGTGCGGGACGAGGATTTGCCAAGTCAGGGTGCAATTGGCGCAGGGTTGCCGGCAAACGTTGCGTCCCTCGGCAAACCCCTGTATTGACGCCCCTCGTGGGCCGGTAGCTCAGCGGTAGAGCACGTGACTTTTAATCATGTGGTCGAGGGTTCGATTCCCTCCCGGCTCACCATGACAAATCAATCACTTAGACGACCGGCCGGGCGGCGTTTTGCGCGTTCAGTCCTTCCCGCGCGACCTGCTGCAGGAAGGCGAGACGATACACGTGCGGATTGATCCGTCCTATGT
>JAEZBZ010000160.1 GCA_023412745.1 Pseudomonadota bacterium
TCGAAACGTGTCCGCTCGGTGTGAGTCGATACTGCGTCAGGCAGGCTCGGCCGACAGCAGCGCGCGCGGCCTGAACAGGATGCGTGCTGCGGCAGCGCCGATCATCGGGGCAACGAGGAACAGCCAAAGCTGCGCAAGAGCGTCCGGATTGGCGCCTGCGCCGATAAGCGCCGGGCCGAGCGAACGCGCCGGATTGACCGATACGCCCGTGACGTTGATGCCGACGATATGGATCGCGACCAGCGTCAGGCCAATTGCGAGACCGGCCACGTGCACCGGGCTGCCGCGCTGGGTTACGCCGAGAATGCAGACCAGAAACAGGAATGTGGCGATGACTTCAAATACAAATGCCGAAAGCAGATTATACTCGCAGCCGTTCTGTCCCAGTCCGCCATTCCAGCCGAATGCCTTTCCGGACAGAATGACATAAAGAATCGCAGCGGCTACGATTGCGCCGAGGCATTGCGCGATAACGTACTTGATGAAATCACCGGTCGTCATGTGGCCGGCAAGCAAGACACCGAAGCTGACGGCTGGATTAACATGGCAGCCGGAAATCGGGCCGATGCCATAAGTCATAGCGACGATCGCCAATCCAAAGGCAAACGCGATTCCAAGGATGTCCGATTGAAGTCGGGCCGGCACCCATTCCGGCAATGATGGCGGCGCCGCATCCGAAGAATACAAGCGTGAATGTTCCGATAAACTCGGCAAGTGATTTGCTCATGGCAATAATCCTGCAGTTAAATCCGCCGCTTTGTGCAGCGCGTCGCGCATATCATTATTAGTGCGCCGACGAAAAAACTTTGTTTGCGCGAGCACAAATATAAGAAAATAGGATCTGGACTAATTCCATTTCTTATTTTCGCGAATTTATTATCGGAATCAAGATCTGTGGCGAAACGCAAAAAAAAGAGATGCAGAGTATTCGTCTGCATCTCGCGGGCTGCTCGAAATAATCGACTATATCAGTCGGCGGTGACTTTCTGCGGGCGCACAGGCTTGCGCATGAACGCTGGGACCTGATCAGCAAACCCAACCACCGCGGGTTCGGACTTGCGCTCGCGCGGCTGCCGATTTTCACGCTCCGGACGATTGCCGCGCTCCTGATTCGAGCGCTTCTCGGCGGGCGCCGCCTCGTCGCGTTGCGGCTGGTCACGGCGGCGCTCGGGGCGTGGACGGCGCGGTTCGCGCTTCAGTTCGCTCGGAGCTGCGTCTACGAAGGGCTGCGGCGCATCCGCCGCCATCGGGGCACGTTCGGCGCGTTCTGCACGCTCCCCGCGTTCGCCGCGATCCCGCTGCCGGTCACCGCCACGGCGTGACTGCTGGCGTTCGCCGGACGTGCCGGAACGCCCGCCACGGCGACGGTCGGATCCCGAAGTAGCAGAGCTGCTCGACGAGCCGCGACCGCGCCCCCTGCGCTTGCGGCCGGCATCGGCAAAGTCCTGCTCAGTCGGCGTGTCGCCGAGCCAAGTCGGTGCTTCGCCCGTGACGCGCTCGATCTCCTTGACCAGCTTTAGGTCTTCGATGGTGACCAGAGTCGCGGCATATCCTTCGCGACCCGCGCGGCCCGTGCGGCCAATGCGATGGACATAATCGTCGCCGGCCCACGGCACGTCGAAGTTGAACACGTGGCTGACCTCGGGAATATCGAGGCCGCGGGCGGCAACGTCACTGGCGGCCAGGACGGTGATCTTGCCGGCGCGGAACGCGTCCAGCGTTTCCATGCGGGCTTTCTGGTCCATGTCGCCGTGCAGCGCGCCGGCGTTGAAGCCGTGCTTGAGCAACGATTTGAGCAGGATCGCAACGTCGCGCTTGCGGTTGCAGAAGATGATGGCGTTGCGGACATCCTGGCCGCGCATCAATTGGCGTAGCGTTTCGCGCTTGGCCCAGTCCTCGCCGTCACGGCAGAGCTGGAAGCGCTGCGTGATCGCCGAAGCCGTGGTGGCCGGACGGGCCACCTCGATGCGCACGGGATCTCTCAGGAAGCTGTCGACCAAGCGCTGGATTTCCGGCGGCATCGTGGCCGAGAAGAACAGCGTCTGGCGGCGCGGCGGCAGCAGCTTGCAGATCTTCTCGATGTCCGGGATGAAGCCCATGTCGAGCATCCGGTCGGCTTCGTCGATAACCAGGATTTCGACGCCCATCAGCATCAGCCGGCCGCGCTGGAAATGGTCGAGCAGGCGGCCCGGCGTGGCGATAAGCACATCGACGCCGCGGTCGAGCTTCTTGACCTGCTCGTCCATCGACACGCCGCCGATCAGCAGCGCAACGTCCAGCTTGTGATGAATGCCGTATTTCTCGAAGCTCTGCGCGCACTGGGCGGCGAGCTCACGGGTTGGCGCCAGGATCAGCGAGCGCGGCATGCGCGCGCGGGCGCGGCCCGTTTCCAGTCGGGTAATCATGGGCAGGACGAAAGAGGCCGTCTTGCCCGTTCCTGTCTGAGCTATTCCCAGAACGTCCTTGCCTGTCACAGCGACCGGTATCGCCTCGATCTGGATAGGCGTAGGACTAGTGTACCCGGCCGCCTCCACGGCAGCCAGAACCTTTGCGCTGAGCCCCAGCTCAGCGAATGTCGAAGTCGTCAAAAAAGCCTCGTCGTCTCTACGTTCACAGGGCCACGCGCCTGCTCCGAACGGAGAAGCTGCAGCCGATAGAGCGCAGGGGGCTTGGAGGTCGCCAAAAGCGGCAAATGAATCAAAACGTGCGAAAAAGGGATCAATGAATACGATCCCCTGCGCTCGGCACAGCTCCTGCTGACATACGTTAGCCAGAAATGCAAGCAAAACTGTATGTTGTAGCCGTGTATTGATAGTCGCATTGTTGATGATCCGTGACTTTACTGCATCGGAATAGTCTCGGACGGCCTGTTTCGCCGGTGACAGCGATTGCGACGACAATGCACCACACTTGAGTCAGCCAATCGGCTGAACCAATTCACAGGGGCCAGCGTTTCAGGCCCGTGAGAGGTGATGAATGAAAGTGAACGGATCTTTCGTGACGGGTGCCGTGGCAGCGGCCATTGTGGTGCTCAGTGCCCCGGCACAGGCTCAATCCGATCCGACAGGCGTTTGGATAGACCATACCGGCCGCGGCGCGGTCGAGATTACGCCTTGCGGTGACGGCTTGTGCGGCCGTGTCGTCTGGCTTAAAGACGCGAGCAATGCACAGGCGTGTGGCGTTCAGATCCTCGGCGATGTGAAGCCGACCGGTCCCGGCGTCTGGGATCGCGGCTGGATTTATGATCCCGAGCAGGACTCGAAATTCAGTGTTGAGTTGAAGTTGCAGTCCGGTGAGAAGCTGCGCGTGCTCGGATACATGGGCACCAAGCTGTTTAGCGAAACGATGATTTGGACGCGCGCGCCAGCGGATCTGGCCAAGTGCGGCGCGGGCGACCAGCAAGCGGCGAAGCCTGCTGCTCCAGCAGCTTCGCAGCCGGCCGAAACGACGCCGGCCCCACAAGCGGCCGCGCCTGCGCCGCAGCCGAGCGACGAGCCCGTCGGCAAAACGGCACAGGCACCGGCGCCTGAGGTTGGGGCGAAAGGCGCACCACCTGTCGCGGACGCCAAGCCGACGCCGCCCGGCAACAAGCAGGCCACGGCGCAATCGCGCAATTGCGCCGTCGATCTGCCATGGGTGTACGTCAGTTTCCCGTGCCCGGACTGACCACGGCTGCCATCTAAGCCTTAACGCAGCGCTGGCTCGACAGGTCGCGTCGGGCCAGCGCATTGCGCGTGTCGATAATGAGTTTTGCCTGTTCAGCAATCAGCGCGTAGTCGACCGCATCGTGATCGGTCGAGATCAGCACGGCGTCGTAGCGTGCGAGACTGGCGGCTGAGAGATCTACGGACGGGCGGCCGGTGAAGCCCTTGTGCTCGCGGGTCGGCGGTATGACGGCGACATGCGGATCGTGGAAATCGCAGGCCGCGCCGCGCTTCTCGATCAACTCCATCAGTTTGAAAGTCGGGCTCTCGCGGACATCCGAGACGTTTTTCTTGTAGGCCAGCCCGATGATGAGAATGCGCGCCTTGCTGAGCGACAGGCCAAGCTGTGTATCCAGCGCTTCTTCGAGCCGCGCCACGACATAGCGCGGCATGGCGGTATTGATCTCTCCCGCCAACTCGATGAACCGCGTCGGCACGTCGAACTCGCGCGACTTCCAGGTGAGGTAGAACGGATCGATGGGGATACAGTGTCCGCCAAGTCCTGGGCCTGGATAGAACGGCATGAAACCGAACGGCTTGGTCTTGGCCGCCTCGATCACTTCCCACACGTCGATGCCCATCGCGTCATAGACGACCTTCAGTTCGTTGACCAAGGCGATGTTGACGGCGCGGAAGATGTTTTCGGTGATCTTCACGGCTTCGGCGGTCGATGGCGACGATACCGGCACGACGCGCTGAACGACGGCACCATAGAATGCCGTGACCAGTGCGAGTGCATCCGCGCCGTCGCCCGCAACCACCTTCGGTATGGTTGATGTTTCGAACTGCTGGTTGCCGGGATCTTCGCGCTCCGGCGAAAAGCCGATGAAAAAATCGCGACCAGACCTAAGGCCGCTGGTTTCCAGGATCGGACGCACGATTTCATCCGTCGTGCCGGGATAAGTCGTCGATTCCAGAACAATCAACTGTCCGGGCCTGAGCTGGACCGCGATGTCGCGCGAGACGGATTCGACAAACGTCATGTCCGGCTCGCGCTGGCGCGTCAGCGGCGTTGGGACACAGATGACGATCACGTCGCACGCCGCCAAGCCCGACATATCGTTGGTAGCGGTAAACCGGCCGTTGGCGACAAAGCCCGAAAGCTCTTCGCTGCTGACTGCATCGATATAGGAATGACCCGCGTGCAGCTTTTGCGGTTTGGCGGTGTCGGTATCAAATC
>JAEZBZ010000189.1 GCA_023412745.1 Pseudomonadota bacterium
GACTTCTTCTGCGCAACCTCATCGTAGAGTTCGAGCTGGCGCTTCAGGATCGCGTCGGGGGTCTTGTAGAACGCGACTTTGTCCTGCGTGCGCATCGTCTCGTAATCCTTGGAGTAGCGGTCGATCGCCTTCCAGGACATTTCCGCCGACGCGGCGTCGACGGCGCTCTCGATGATCGACTTCATGTTCGCCGGCAGCGCGTCGAACTTCGACTTGTTGAACATGATTTCGAACTGCTCGGCATTCTGGTGGTAGCTCTGCAGCATGCAGACCTTGGATACGTCCGGGAAGCCAAGGATGCGGTCCGAGCTGGCGTTGTTGAATTCCGCCGCATCGAGCAGGCCGCGATCCATCGCGGACACGATTTCACCGCCAGGCAGTGCGTTGACGGCGGCGCCGAGCCCGTTGAACAGGTCGATCGAAATGCCGACCGTGCGGTACTTGATGCCCTTGAAGTCCTCGACCTTGGTCATCGGCTTCTTGAACCAACCGAGTGGCTGGGTCGGCATCGGGCCGTAGGGGAACGACACCACGTTGGCGCCGATGGAGTTATACAGCTTGGCGAGGAGTTCCTTGCCGCCGCCGTACTTGTGCCAGGCCAGCAGCATATTGGCGTCCATGGCGTATCCGGGACCTGACCCCCACAGCGCCAGCGCCGACTGCTTGCCGTAGTGATAAACGAGCACGCCGTGGCCGCCATCCAGCGTGCCCTTGGACACCGCATCGAGCAGGCCGAATGCCGGTACGACAGCGCCTGCCGGCAGCACCTCGATTTTCAAGTCCCCGCCGGTCATGTCGTTGACCTTCTTGGCGAAGTCGAGCGCATACTCGTGGAAAATGTCCTTTGACGGCCAGGTGCTCTGCCAGCGCATATTGACCGGGCCCTGTGCTTTGACGACGGCCGGGGCGGCGATTGCTGCGGCTGCGGCCGTAGCACCGCCCGTCAGGAATTTCCGCCGGGAATGCAGGGCTTTCGCCAGCTTCTTTGTGAACATTGCGTTTCCTCCGGTTGTGATAGCGCCTGTTCGAGGCCTTTTTGTTATTGTTCAGGAGTAAATCCGGACCCTGATAGTTTCAAGTCTGAAAGCCTTGCATCAGACTTTTGAAGGGGTCTGGATGCGCATCAGCCGTGCGCGCGGCGGCCATTGCCGATAGCGGCTTTGCATCATAGACAACCGCTTGGGCGGTGATGTTGCCGCTTCGGATTGTGCAGCTGAAACACTCAGATACGCTAAGGTCTTGCCTCATGAGCATCGCAGAAGAAACGCGCCGAGTATCGGTCACGGCTCTCAAGGATTTTTGTGTCCAGGTGCTCGACAAGGTCGACGTGCCCGAAGCAGAGGCTGTCGAGATCATAGACAACCTCGTCGAGGCGGATTTGAGGGGCGTCGAATCCCACGGCGTCGTGCGTTTGCCCATCTACGTGCAGCGCCTCGCTGCAAAAGCGACAAATCCACGTCCCAACATCCGTGTCGTCCACGAAACGCCCGGTACCGCCGTCGTCGATGGTGACAATGGCATGGGGCAGATCGTGAGCCTCCGTGCCATGGAAATCGCGATGCAGAAAGCGCAGGCGATCGGCGTCTGCACGTTCGTATCAGTGCGCAACAGCAATCATTTCGGCGCTGCAGCAGAATTCGCCAAGATGGCGTGCCGCCAGGACATGATCGGGTTCGTCACCACCATCGGTGGCATCAATCATATGGTGCCGTGGGGCGGCGCCGAGGCCATGCTGGGTAACAATCCTTTCGCGATCGCGATGCCGGCGGGAAGTGAGCGGCCCATCGTGCTCGACATGGCCTGTTCGGTGGCAGCGCGTGGCAAGATCATCGTAGCGGCCAAGGAGGGCGTTGCGATCCCTCCGGATTGGGCCGTCGGACCGGATGGCCAGCCAACCACGAATGCGGTCGAAGCCTTGAAGGGCTTCGTTCAACCGGTCGGCGGTCCGAAGGGATATTCTCTGACGCTGGTCATCGGCATGCTCAGCACGATGCTGTCGGGTGCCCATTTCGGCCGCGAAGTAACCCATATGTATGACGACCTGGAGCGCCCGCAGAATGTCGGGCATTTATTCGGCGTGCTGCCGGTCAATCTGTTCGAGGATGTGGCGCACTACAAGGCACGCATGGACAAGGCGATCGGCGACATGCGCAATGCCCGGCGGGCGCCTGGCGTGGAGCGCATTTTCTTGCCGGGAGAACGCGAGGAGATCCTGGCCGAAACGCTCCGGCGCGACGGTATTCCGCTTGGTCTTGGCGTGCTGGGCGAGCTCAATGAAATGGGCAGTCGCTACGGTGCGAAGCTGGTGCCAATCGACGCGTGATCGGCGCTGTCAGGCCTGTGCAGATGTGGGCGGGGCAAGCTCGCAAATGGCGTGCCCTTGCCCGTATGAGGCCCGAATGTCGACGTAAGATCCGACGATGACCCGAAACGTCATCGTAGCGTTGCTGTTTGCGTTGCCGTCGCTGCCCTTGCGGATCGAGCAGACGCTCAGCCGTGGCAGGAGGCTGATCCATCCCGCGCCGGATGGTCCCTCGATAAACTCGAAGCTGTCAGGCGCGGGGTACGTTCTGGTTCTATAACAACTGGGATTTCAATTTGCTGGGGAGCGTCGGGCGAACACATTTTTCAAAGCTTCGAGAAGCGCATCGCGGATCCTCTGGGAATGGAACACTATCCGCGCGCATGGAAACTCCATTACCGAGACGGCCTCCGATCATCCTGCCTATCCGTTCAAGCTCAGCGCGCGGGATCCGCTTCGGTCAGCTTTCCCTCAAACGGAAATTGGAAGATGAGCAGGTGGTGCCTGCGTCGTGGGTGCGCGAGTCGCCCACTGATGAGTCGTGGGACCAAGCGTGGACGGCAGGGCAACGGTTACACGTGGTGGTCACTGCCGCCGGACCTTTGGGGGCTAGGTGCTGTCTATGCTGCGGTTTTCGGTGGACAGAATATTGCCTTTATGCCGTCACGAGCGGCTCGTGGTCGTCAAACCGTAGATCTGAAGCAGGACCCCAAGGGGGTGCGGACCAGTGACTTCATCGAGCTTCTCAAGCTGATTGTCGCCGCGCAGCAATAGCGCCGGAGGCGTCGACGCTGATCTGACGTATCGAACGAACGCTTGTTAAGGAGTGGCGCAGGGGAAGCGGTGAGCCTCGAACCCGAAACCGACGCAGAAGGTCGGCGTAGCGACTGCGCTATATTGTAAGATGGTGCCCAGGAGAGGACTCGAACCTCCACGCCCTTGCAGGCGCCAGCACCTGAAGCTGGTGCGTCTACCAATTCCGCCACCTGGGCACGTGGCGCATCAGTTAGAGCCCATTGAACGCGTTGTCAATTGCGCATGCCGATCCCTTCACATCATCGGACGGGGTGTGTATTGCTGCGGCACGGTAAGAAGTGTGCGGCGGGAGAATGAGCGGTATGTCCTTACGGCTTGAGCATGGCGGTCTGGTGACAGTGTTTGGTGGCTCCGGGTTCGTGGGGCGCCATACGGTTCAGCCGCTGGCACGCCGCGGCTGGCGCATCCGCGCGGCCGTCCGCCGGCCAGATCTGGCCGGCCATCTACAACCCATGGGGCGGGTTGGGCAGATCCACGCAGTGCAGGCCAATGTGCGGTTCCCGGAGTCTGTTGAGGCCTGCGTGCAGGGCGCCCATGCGGTGGTCAACGCCGTTGGCATCCTGGCGCCGACCGGTGCGCAGACGTTCGACGCCGTCCATGTCCAGGGCGCGCGGGCGGTGGCGCGGGCGGCTCGGCTGGCAGGCGTCCAGCGCTTCGTCCACGTTTCCGCGATCGGGGCGGACCGCAAGAGCGAGGCCGCCTACGGGCGCACCAAGGCCGAAGCAGAGCAGGCGGTGTTGGAAGAGTTTCGCGACGCGGTGATCATCCGCCCGTCGATCGTGTTCGGGCCGGAGGATGCGTTCTTCAACCGGTTCGCGGCCATGACCCGGTATTCGCCATTCCTGCCGCTTATTGGCGGCGGAAGGACGCGGTTTCAGCCGATTTACGTCGGTGACTTGGGCACCGCAATTGCGAACGCGGTCGAGGGGCAGGGTGCCGGCGGCACGATCTATGAGGTCGGCGGGCCGGAGGTGCTGTCATTCCGGCAGTTGCTGGACAAGACGCAGGACTGGGCCAACCGTCGGCGGATGTACCTGCCGCTGCCGTTCTGGGCAGCCAAGCTGATGGCCGTACTGTCGTGGCCGCTCCCAAACGGGATGCGGCCGCTGACGGTGGATCAGGTGCGCCTGCTTGAAAACGACAATGTCGTCAGCCCGCAAGCGCTTCAGGACGGACGGACGATCCAGGCGCTAGGCATCGACACGCCCCACACGGTTACGGCAATCGTCCCAACCTATCTGGAAAGGTTCCGCCCCCGCGGGCAGTTCTCGCACTATCGCGGCTGATCACACGCAACTATGCGCCCGCCGAGGCGGACGCATAGTGCAATTGCGGAGCGTCAGTGGACGCTTGCAACCTCCAACTTGTCTCCCCTGGCGTGCCCGATGGCGGCCTGACGGCTGTCCGTCAATGCGATGGGTGTGCCATCGGCTGCGTGCAGCGCGAACAAGTCGATTCCGCCGGGCAAACCTTCAACCGCGGGATACAGCCGTTGAGCTTCGTCTGAGGTCAACGTCTTGATGTAGGCCACCTGGCCCCCGCCGAGATGGGCCAATTCCATCTCGCTCATCACAGCAGACA
>JAEZBZ010000219.1 GCA_023412745.1 Pseudomonadota bacterium
GCGGCGATCAGCTATCGCGGTTTCGCCCTGCTCGATGTCATCAGTCCGTGCGTAACCTTCAACAACCACGCGGCGTCGACCAAGAGCTACGACTACGTTCGTGCGCACAACCAGGCGATCGACAAGCTCGATTTCGTGCCCGAGGAAAAGGAGATCACGGCTGAGTACGAGGAGGGCACCTCGCTGTCCGTGACTATGCACGACGGCTCCCACCTGATCCTGCACAAGCTCGACCACAGCCACGATCCGCGCGATGCCGATGCGGCGCTGATGGCGATCCGCGGCAGTGCTTCTCGTGGAGAGGTGGCGACGGGTCTTCTTTACATTAACGAGAAGCAGCAGGATCTGCATGACATCCTGCGCACGACGCCCCAGCCGTTGAACGCGGTGCCGATGTCGAAGCTGTGTCCGGGCGCGAAAAAGCTCGACGCTATTAATGCGCGCCTAAGCTGATCGTCTGCCTAGAAATGAACCATGGGTCAGGCGCTCAAGCGCTTGACTTTGCGCGTCAGTTCCTGAACCGTCGCAGGCAATGAGCGGACCCAAAACGACCGCTTTGCATGCAATTGGAGGATGCTGATGAAGACCACTCCCGTTACGGCGGAGGATATTGGACGCTCGGTGATTGCGGTGCCGCCGCTTGCGCGAGATCGCGATCTGCGCGTCGATCGCAAGGCAAATCAGGCGCTCATTAAGCATCTTGAAGACGGTGGCGTCCGTTCGCTGATGTATGGCGGCAACGCCACGTTCTTCAACATCAGCATTGGCGAGTACGCTGACACGCTGGACTTTTTGTCCGAAGCCGTTGGACCGGATACCTGGTTCCTGCCGTCGGCGGGGCCGGACTTCGGCAAGCTGCGCGATCAGGCGCCGATCCTGAAGTCGCGCAAGTTCCCAGCCGTCATGATGATGCCTGTCGCCGGCCCGTCGGTGCCGACCGGGGTGGCCAAGGCCGTTCGCCATTTCTCGGACGCGGTGGACAAGCAGGTCGTCCTGTACGTCAAGGACGAGCGCATGCTGACGCCTGAGCTGATCGCAAAGCTGGTCGAAGACAAAGTTGTCTCGTTTGTAAAGTACGCCGTGATCCGCGAGAACTTCAGCGTAGATCCGTTCTTGAGCCGCGTTCTGGAGCGGGTGGATCGCAGCATCGTCGCGAGCGGCATCGGCGAGCGCCCGGCGATCCAGCACCTGCGCGATTTCGGATTGCAGTCGTTCACGTCGGGCTCCGTATGCATCGCGCCGCGCGCGTCCATGAAGATCCTGGCGGCGATCAAGGCGAAGGACTACGCGACGGCCGAGGATATCCGCGCAAACTTCATGCCGCTGGAAGATCACCGCGACGGCATCAATCCGATCCAGGTGTTGCACGATGCGGTCACGCTGGCTGGCGTAGCCGACATGGGGCCGATGCTGCCAAGCATGGATAATCTTGAGGCAGATGATAAGGTCAAGGTGGAGAAGGCGGCCAAGGCGCTGCTCGCCTACGACCAGGGTTTCGCACGCGCAGCAGCGTGAAAACACGCGCTGCGTACTGCTGAATAATAACAATAAGCTTTACATCCAGGAGGAAACAGGAATGCTGAAGACTATTGCACGTTCATTACTTGGCGCTGGTGTCGCCCTTGGTTTTGCCGCCGGGGCGGCTCACGCCAACGATGTTCGTCTGATGACGGGTCCGCAGGGCGGCGTCTGGGTGCCGCTCGGTGGCCAACTCAAGGACATCTGGGAAAAGGTCGTTCCCGGTCTCAAGGTGCAATCGCTGCCGGGTGCCGGCGTCGCCAACGTACGTGCCATCCAGACTGGAAAGGCGGAGGTCGGCTTCGGTAACTCCATCACGACTGCAGACGCGATCAAGGGTAACGCACCGTTCACCGAACCGCATAAGGACGTCTGCAACGTTGCATCGCTGTATCCGCAGTACTTCCAGGTCGTGGTGCTGGCCAACTCCGGCATCACCTCTGTGAAGGACATGAAGGGCAAGTCGCTGACCACGCAGCCGCGCGGCAATACAGGCGAATTGATCACCCAGAATCTGCTGCAGGTCTATGGCCTGAAGTACGCGGACATGAAGACGAGCTTCGTATCGTACACGGACTCCGCCTCCCAGATGAAGGACAACCAGGCCCAGATGTTCGCGCTCGGCACGAGCATTCCGGCTTCCTCCATCATGGACATCGCGGCAGGTACGGACATCAAGCTGCTCGATCTGTCGGACGCCATCGACGGCATGAAGAAGATCAATGCCGGCTACACCCTTTTGGAAGTTCCTGCCGGAACCTATCCGAAGCAGGATAAGGCGGTAAACGTCATCGGCTATGCCACGCATATCGTCGCGTCGTGCAAGCTGCCCGAAGACACTGTGTACGCGATGACGAAGTCGATCGCGGACAATGTGTCTTCGCTGGCTGCGACCAGTAAGGCGATGGCGGGTTTGACGCCTGCGAAAATGGCTGAGGATATCGGCGTTCCGATGCATCCGGGTGCTGCCAAGTTCTACAAGGAAAAAGGCATCACCGTGAAATGAGAGTGACCGAGGAGCCGCTCGCCAGGGCGGCTCCTTGCTTTTCCGCGACGGAAGCGTCGGTCCATCATTTCGGGAATGGCCATGAAACTTGATTTTTCTCACGCGGGGATCGTGCGCTTCGTGATCGGTGTGCTGGGCGTCTCCATGGCGCTCTACCACATGTGGAGCATCTGGTTCGGTGCCGCGGATGCGATTACGTTTCGCGGTACGCATCTGCTTTTCGCACTGGCGCTTGTGTTTCTCGTTCATCGCCGGACGGCCGCCAGCGCGGGACAGCCTCCGAGCGTTCTCGATTATGTGTGCTTGGCGCTGGCGGTCACGCCCGTGCTGTACTTGTTCGTCAACTACGATTACATCATCAACCGCATTTATTACGTCGACGATCTGAGCGTATCGGACATGGTGCTCGGCACCATGCTGACGGTCATGGTGCTGGAGGCCACGCGCCGCTGTCTTGGCTGGGCTCTGCCACTCACGGCGCTCGTGTTTCTCGCCTACGGGCTGTTCATCGCCCAGATCGAGCCAGAACGCTTGCTCGACCAGCTTTTCATGACCACGGAAGGTATCTTTGGCATCCCACTGTCGGTGTCGGCGGCTTATGTGATCATTTTCGTGCTGTTCGGCTCGTTCATGGAGCGAACGGGTACAGGCCAGTTGTTCATGGATTTCGCCATGAGCCTGACCGGCCATACGGCTGGTGGTCCGGGCAAGGTGTCGGTGGTGTCGTCCAGCCTATTCGGTACGATTTCCGGCTCGGCCGTCGCTAACGTCATGGTCGATGGTCCTATCGCCATCCCGCTGATGAAGCGAACAGGGTTCCGTCCGCAATTCGCCGCTGGCGTGGAAGCCGTTGCTTCGACTGGTGGCCAGATCATGCCGCCAATCATGGGCGCGGCCGCGTTTGTCATGGCCGAGTTTCTTCAGGTCGGCTACGGGCAAGTCGTCATCTGGGCGCTCATCCCGGCGTTCCTGTATTACATGGCTTGCTTTTCAGCCGTCCATTTCGAGGCTAAGCGACAGGGCATCATGGGCTTGCGGAGGTCGGAACTGCCGCGCCTCGGCGACGTCATGAAAACGCGGGGCCACCTTTTCATCCCGGTCGCCACGATCCTGACAGTCATGTACCTGGGCTATAGCGCCCCGATGGCTGCGTTGGCGGGAACTTTGGCGTGCTTTCCGGTCGCGGCGTTGCGCGCCTCGACGCGGGAGAATGTCCGGATACCCATCATCATCGAAGCGATGATCGATGGCGCCCGCAATGCGCTTGCCATTGCGCTTGCCTGTGCCTGCGCCGGCATCATCATCGGTATCGTCACGCTGACCGGGCTCGGGATCGTATTCACTCAGTTCGTGGTGACGCTTGCCCAGGAAACGCTGATCATCGCACTGCTGCTGACGGCGATAGCTGGCATCGTTCTCGGCATGGGCATTCCAACGACGCCAGCGTACATCATTATGACGTCGTTGCTGGTACCTGCGATTATCAAACTGGGAGTTGTTGCTCCGGCGGCCCATATGTTCGCGTTCTACTTCGCGATCCTGTCGGCGATCACACCGCCTGTTGCGCTTGCGGTGTTCGCGGCTGCAGGACTTGCCAAGTCGGACATCTGGGGCAGCAGCTGGGCGGCGGTGCGGATCGGTGCTGCAGGCTTCATCGTGCCGTTCATGTTTGTCTACGAACCCGCGCTGCTCCTCATGAGCGCGGATTGGGGGGCAACGATCTGGGCACTTCTGACGTCAACGGCCGGATGTATCCTGTTGGCCGCCGGCCTGCATGGCTATCTGGTTGCGCGATCGACGTGGTGGCAGAATGCATGCCTAGTCGTGGCTGCGTTCTGTCTCGTCAAACCCGGGCTCTATACCGACATAGCGGGCGTGGTGTTGACAGCGATCGTGGTGACGGCTCAATTCGCCAGCCGCCGCAGCGACAAAAGCATAGAGGCTGCGCCATAAGCAGTCTGATCGTTCCACGCTCTGCATTTGAAGGAAGTAGCCAATGGCCAACGGCCAGCGCAAAACACCTGAGCAACTGAGATCTCACCGCTGGTTTGGAGTGCAGGATTTGCGCTCCTTTGGCCATCGTTCGCGCCTGCGTCAAATGGGGTACGACTCGACCGATTGGGCCGGAAAGCCGGTCATCGGAATCATCAATACCTGGAGCGACATCAACCCCTGCCACGCGCATCTGCGCGCCCGCGTCGAAGACGTAAAGCGCGGCGTGCTGCAGGCGGGCGGCTTCCCCATCGAACTTCCGGCGATCTCGCTGTCGGAACCGTTCGTGAAGCCGACCACCATGCTCTACCGCAACTTCCTGGCGATGGAGACGGAGGAGTTGCTGCGGTCGCATCCGGTTGACGGCGCGATCCTGCTCGG
The DNA here is from genome assembly GCA_023412745.1 of Pseudomonadota bacterium. Classification (GTDB taxonomy): domain Bacteria; phylum Pseudomonadota; class Alphaproteobacteria; order Rhizobiales; family Hyphomicrobiaceae; genus ZC4RG25. The sequence continues at coordinate 4,898 of JAEZBZ010000219.1, forward strand.
CGGTTGCGACAAGACTACGCCCGGATTGCTGATGGGCGCGATCTCGATGAACCTGCCTGCCATCTTCGTGCCGGCCGGTCCAATGCTGCGCGGCAACTGGCGTGGCCAGACACTTGGGTCGGGTTCCGACACCTGGAAGTATTGGGACGAGAAGCGGGCCGGCAGGATCAGCGAAGACGACTGGTCCGAAATCGAGAACGGTATCGCCCGTTCGTTTGGCACCTGCATGACCATGGGAACCGCGGCGACGATGATGTCGATCGCGGAAGCCATGGGCATGACGCTGCCTGGCGCATCCGCGATGCCGGCGGCCGACTCCGGCCATCCGCGCATGTGCACGGTGGCCGGTCGCCGCATCGTCGAGATGGTGTGGGAAGACCTCAAGCCGACCGACGTGCTGACGGCCGCCTCGTTCGACAACGCAATCAAGGTTCATATGGCGATTGGCGGATCGACCAACGCCATCATTCATGTGGTCGCGATGGCGCGACGCGCAGGCGTTCCGCTGACGCTGAAGCGCTTCGATGAACTGTCGCGGGAAGTCCCGGTCATCGCCAACATCCGTCCTTCGGGCAAATACCTGATGGAGGACTTCTACTACGCCGGCGGCCTGCCGGGCCTGATGAGTCGCATCGCGGATCGGCTCGATGGTACGGCCAAGACGATCTCCGGCAAGACGCTGGCGGAGGATCTGGAAGGTGCCGGC
>JAEZBZ010000263.1 GCA_023412745.1 Pseudomonadota bacterium
GCGTCAGGCCCGACCAAAGGCCTTACGCAGCTCGGCCTTGGCGTCTTCAAGGACGCGGCGCTGGCCATCGGGCAATGTGCGCCCGGCGCGGTTCACATAGAACGTCAGCATCGACATCGCAGATTGATACGGCGTGCCCTTGCGTAGAGTGCTGGCTTCGGCCGAGCTTTTCAGGGATCGGGCGATCGCTTTCGGATCATGAGATTTGAAGACATCCGGAGCCAGATCGAGTGCGTGGCTGGTCTCGGTCACGTGCTGCGACCATCGTTTCGATGATGGGGCGCTTGCCGCTGATTTCCGCCGTACCGGTGCCTTGCTCTCGCTTCGGGTGGTTCGTGTCGGCGTCATGATGCGCTCCTGCACTGCTGTCGCCAGAGCAACCGGAAGAGCCCCGCGGGCGTTCCGACCTCCCGCACCCGTGACAACGTTGCGCGGAACGCGGAACAGCTGCGCCCCCGCCCACCTGTTGACGCCACGCCATGTATCGGGCCTTGTTGCCTCCTCGGCAGATCGGCCGCTGCATGGCTTGAAAGGGACGGCGCAATGGCTCGCGGATTGGATCATATCGTTATCGTTGCGCACTCCCTCGACGCGCTGTCCGACGTCTACAAGCGGCTCGGCTTCACGGTCGGCGCGCGTAATACCCATCCGTGGGGTACGCAGAACCACATCGTACAGTTTCCCGGCTGCTTCCTCGAACTCGTCAGCACCGCCGCCGACTTCGTGCCGCCTGCGCCGAGCGCCCCGGAAGCCGGTTTTGCGCTGGGCGTTGCCAATTACCTGAAGCGGCGCGAGGGACCGGCGATGCTGGTGCTCGAAAGCCAGGACGCCAAGGCCGACCATGCCGAGTTCAAGGCCAAAGGCATCGGCACCGGCGAGATCTTCTGGTTCGGCCGCAAGGGCAAGCGGCCCGATGGCAGCGTCGTCGAACTGGCGTTCTCGGTAGCCTTCACGCAGTCGCCGAAGATCAAGGGGCAGGGCTTCTTCGTCTGCGAGCAGCATCATCCCGAGAACTTCTGGAATCCGGCGTTTCAGGCCCACGACAACGGTGTCACCGGCATCGAAGCCGTGGTGATCCAAGCCGCCAAGCCCGAAGAGTGCATGGATTTCCTGCAAGCGCTCAGCGGCGCGACAACAAATCGTCCCATCACCGCCGGACGGGCGATCGATTTGGGGCGAGGGCGTCTTGAGGTGGTGAGTGAAGCCGGCGTGCGCGCGCTTGCCGGCAATGCCGCGCCCGACGATCTCGGCAGCGAGCCGTCTTTCGCCGCCATCCGCTTCGCCACGCGCGATCTCGACTTGACGCGCAAGGCGCTGGACAAAAACGGCGTATCGTACACGGAGCTGAATGGCCGCCTTGTCGTCGCTCCACAGGCGACACTCGGCACGGCGGTCGTCTTTGAACAGCCTAACTGACGCGACTAAGTGTGCTTTCCGTTCTGACCAGATGAAGGGGTAGACTGCACCATGACAGACACCGATTCCCTTCGTCCCGACGCCGTCGTTACCGTCGGCAATGTCTCGTTCGCCAACGATCGCCCGATTTCGGTGTTCGCCGGTCCGTGCCAGATGGAAAGCCGTGCGCATGCGCTTGAAATGGCCAGTGCGCTCAAGGAAATCTGCGGACGGCTGGGGCTGGGGCTCGTCTACAAGACATCGTTCGACAAAGCCAACCGCACCAGTCTCGACGGCAAGCGCGGCGTCGGGCTGTCTGCGGCGCTTGAGGTGTTCGCCGAAATCCGTGACAGCCTCGGTTTGCCGTGCGTCACCGACGTCCATGAGCCGGGCCAGTGCGCGCCGGTGGCGGAAGTCGTCGATGTGCTGCAGATTCCGGCCTTCCTCTGCCGCCAGACCGACCTGCTGATCGCCGCGGCCAAGACCGGCCGGGTCGTGAAGATCAAGAAGGGACAGTTCCTGGCGCCCTGGGACATGAAGAACGTCGTCTCCAAGGTGACCGGTAGCGGCAACAGCCGCGTGCTTCTGACCGAGCGCGGCGCCAGCTTTGGCTACAACACTTTGGTTGTGGATATGCGCGGCCTGCCCATCATGGCCGAGACCGGGGCGCCGGTGATCTTCGACGCCACGCATTCGGTGCAGCAGCCGGGCGGGCAGGGGACATCCTCGGGCGGCGACCGGCGTTTCGTGCCGCCGCTCGCGCGGGCTGCCGTCGCGGTTGGCGTGGCGGGGCTGTTCATCGAGACCCATCAGGATCCGGACAAGGCGCCATCTGACGGCCCCAACATGGTCCCGCTCAACCGGTTCGAGGCGCTGATGGCGGAACTGATGGGCATTGATCGCGTTGCGAAGGATTATGCCCGCTCCGCCTGATACGGATCAGCCGTGGGCGGCTGACATTTCAGCAAACCGGCGCGCTGAAATTGAACGACGGATCGGCGCTGGCCAGATGACCGCCTGTAACCAAGAGGGCAGGGCTTGACGCGCGCACCTGATGCCCCAATAGCTCGCGTATGCTCGGGGGAATCGGATTCATGAAGCGGATCATCTGCGTCGGACACGCCGCGCTCGACCGCATTTACCGGATCGAGGCGTTTCCCGCGTCGCCGTCGAAAGTGCGTGCCCTGGAGCATGTCGAGAGCGGCGGCGGAATGTCCGCGAATGCAGCAGCAACCATTGCCCGTCTCGGGGGCCGCGCGGAACTGTGGAGCCGCATTGGCGACGATGACGTCGGCACCAAGATCCGCGCCGGCCTGAAGGCTGCCGGTGTTGACGTGCGCTCCGTGCAATCCTTCGAGGACGGCCGTTCCTCGACGTCCGCGATCATCGTCGACGATCAGGGCGAACGCATGATCATTGGAGCCCGCGACATCAACATGCCGTCCGGCACGAGCTGGCTTCCGCTGGAACGCATTGCCGGTGCAGGCGCTGTCATGGCCGATGTGCGCTGGCTGGAAGGTCTGCGCGTGGCGTTCTCCCGCGCTCGTAGCGAGGGCATCCCGACCGTCCTCGACGCCGATCTCGGCGCCCGCGAGGCGCTCAGCGAAGTTCTCGCGCTGACCGACTACGCCATCTTCTCCGCCCCGGCGTTGAAGGATTTCGCCCCGGACGCCAATACCGGAGCACGGCTTAAACGGGTGCTCGACCTCGGCCCCAAGCACGCCGGCGTGACGCTGGGTGCCCAGGGCTACCGCTGGCGCGATGCCGATGGGGCGGGCGAACAGCCGGGCTTCAAGGTCGATGTGGTCGATACGACCGGAGCCGGCGATGCCTTCCATGGCGCCTTTACGCTGGCGCTGGTCGACGGCCGGTCCATCGCGGAATGCGCCCGATATGCCTGCGCGGCGGCGGCGCTGAAATGCACGCGGCTCGGCTCCCGCGCTGGATTGCCGACCCGCGCCGAGCTCGACGCCTTCCTCGCCGTCAACGCCTGACGGGCGGGTGCGCCGATATTCGCCGGGTGAAACCGTCCCAGCGACCGGTCTCGGCATAGACGGGATGGCCTGCCGCCGTTAAATGATCGCGCTGCATCCGATTTGCAGGCCGTACGCCGATGCGTGGCCGAGAACGAGAGGACACCGGAATGCCAGATTCGCACCCGACAGGGCCTGGAAGTGCCGAGGCGCGGCATGCCGACATGGCAAATGCCATCCGCGCCCTCTCCATGGATGCGGTCGAGGCTGCCAAATCGGGCCATCCCGGCATGCCGATGGGCATGGCGGATGTGGCAACCGTGCTGTTTTCGCAATTCCTCAAGTTCGATGCCGCCGACCCGGCCTGGCCCAACCGCGACCGCTTCGTGCTGTCGGCCGGTCACGGCTCCATGCTGCTGTATTCGCTGTTGTATCTGAACGGCTATCCGGGCATGGACATCGCCCAGATCAAGAACTTCAGGCAGCTCGGCGCCAAGACCGCCGGCCATCCCGAGTACGGCTACGCCGCCGGCATCGAGACCACCACCGGCCCGCTCGGCCAGGGCATCGCAACGGCTGTCGGCATGGCACTGGGCGAGCGCATCTGGAACGCGCGTCTCGGCTCAGAGCTGATCGACCACCACACCTATGTCATCGCTGGTGACGGCTGCCTCATGGAAGGCATCAGCCAGGAGGCGATCACGCTGGCCGGCCATCTGGCTCTCGGCAAGCTGATCGTGCTGTTCGACGACAACGGCATTTCGATCGACGGCCCGACCTCGCTGTCGACCTCGGAAGACCAGATCAAGCGTTTCGAAGCCGCCGGCTGGAACACCATCGCCATCGACGGGCACGATCGCAAGGCCATCGCGGCTGCACTGGAGAAGGCACGCGCCGACGACAGCAAGCCGTGGTTGATCGCCTGCAAGACCGTCATCGGCTATGGCGCGCCGACCAAGCAGGGCCAGTCGTCCACCCACGGTTCACCGCTCGGCGCCGACGAGATCGCCGCAACGCGGGCCAAGCTCGGCTGGCCGCATGCCCCGTTCGAGGTTCCTGAAGACGTTCTGTCGGCATGGCGCGCGGCGGGTTCGCGCGGCAGCGAGATTCGCAAGGAGTGGGCGGCGGGCTGGGACAAGCTCGACGAGGCGGTGCGTGAGGCTTACGCACATCCCGCTGGTAGCAGCAATTTCCGCGCTGTGATTGCTGACCTCAAGCGCGCCGCCGCCGCTGAGACTGCCAAGAAGGCAACCCGCCAGTGGTCGGAAATTACGCTGAACCAACTGGTTCCGGCCGTCCCGGGCATGATTGGCGGATCGGCCGATCTCACCGGCTCCAACAACACCAAGGCCAAGTCACAGGGCATCATCAAGGCCGGTGACTTCAAGGGCAGCTACATCCATTACGGCATCCGCGAGCACGGCATGGCGGCTGCCATGAACGGTCTGGCGCTGTACGGCGGGCTGATCCCCTACGGTGGCACCTTCCTGGTGTTCAGCGACTACTGCCGCCCGGCGATCCGCCTGTCGGCGCTGATGAAACAGCGCGTCGTCTACGTGATGACGCACGATTCCATCGGCCTTGGCGAAGACGGTCCGACCCATCAGCCGGTTGAGCATCTGGCCAGCCTGCGCGCCATTCCCAACCTCTACGTCATGCGTCCCGCCGATGGCGTCGAGACGGCCGAATGCTGGGAAATTGCCGTGCAGCCGGGCGACACGCCGAGCATCCTGGCGCTGACCCGTCAGGGCGTGCCGAACCTGCGCACAACGCATACCGACGAGAACCTGACCTCCAAGGGCGCCTATGTGATCCGCGATGTCAGCGGAAAGCGCGACGTCACGCTGCTGGCGACGGGTTCGGAAGTCGGCCTGGCAGTCGAAGCTGCCGAAGCATTGGCCAAGGATGGCATCGCGGCCGCCGTGGTCTCCATGCCGTGCTTTGAACTGTTCCGTGCCCAGCCGGAAAGCTACCGCAAGGGGGTGCTCGGCACCGCGCCGCGCATCGGCATCGAGGCGGCCGTGGCCCAGGGCTGGCACGAATGGATCGGAGATGGGGGCGCGTTCGTTGGTTTGTCGGACTTCGGCGCTTCCGCGCCGGCCCCGTCCGTCTACCAGCACTTCGGCGTGACAACCGAGGCTGTGGCGCATACCGCGCGCAAGCTCGCCAAGAAAGCCTGACGCCGATCATTCAAGACGTGGAGTTGCACCCATGGATCTCGACAAGCTGAAGACCACCGCGGACTTGGATGTCCAGGGCAAGCGGGTGCTGCTGCGCGCTGATCTCAACGTTCCCATGCAGGGTGGCGCCGTCAGCGACGCCACCCGGCTGGAGCGCTTGGTGCCCGGCGTGGCGGGCTTGACCAAGCGCGGCGCGCGCGTCGTCCTGGTGTCGCATTTCGGTCGGCCGAAGAACGGTCCAGCGCCGGAATTCTCGCTGAAGCCGGTCGCCGATAAGCTGGCCGCACTACTCGGCCAGCCGGTGACGTTCGTCGGCGACTGCATCGGCACGGAAGCGAAGGCAGCCATCGATGCCCTGAATCCCGGCCAGATCGCGGTGCTGGAAAACCTGCGTTTCCACAAAGGCGAAGAAAAGAACGATCCTGCCTTCGCGCAGGAACTGGCCAAGCTCGCCGACATCTACGTTAACGATGCATTCTCCGCCGCCCATCGCGCGCATGCTTCGACCGAGGGTGTCGCCCACCTGCTGCCGGCCTATGCCGGTCCGCTGATGATGGAAGAAATCGAGGCGCTGCGCTCCGCGCTCGACCGTCCCGATCCGCCGACTGCCGCTGTCGTTGGCGGCGCCAAGGTGTCGACGAAAATCCCCGTGCTGATGAACCTCGTCGCCAAGGTCGACAAGCTGATCATCGGCGGCGGCATGGCCAATACGTTCTATCTGGCGCACGGAGTCGATATCGGCAATTCGCTGGCCGAGCCGGAATTCTGCGAGACGGCACTTGAAGTCATGAAGGCCGCCAAGGCGCGCGGTTGCGAAGTGATCCTGCCGGCCGACGCCGTCGTGGCGAAGGAATTCAAGGCGGGCGCGGCCTCAACCGTGGTGCCGATGCTCGAAGTGCCGTCGGACTCAATGATCCTCGACGTCGGTCCGCATTCGGTCGAGCACATCACGGATGTGCTGAGCCGCTGCCGCACAGTGCTGTGGAACGGTCCACTCGGCGCGTTCGAGATCGCCCCGTTCGGCGAGGGCACGTTCGCGCTGGCGAAAGAAGCCGCCAAGCTGACCAAGGCGCGCAAGCTTGTCTCGATCGCGGGCGGTGGCGATACGGTTGCCGCGCTCAATGCCGCCGGCGTCACTGACCAGTTCAGCTATGTCTCGACGGCGGGCGGCGCGTTTCTCGAATGGCTGGAAGGCCGCGAGCTTCCGGGCGTGGTGGCGCTGACCCGTGACTGATATGTGGCCCGAAGCCGTTGTCTTCGATCTGGATGGCACGCTGATCGACAGCGTCGGCGACATCGCCGATGCCTTGAACGTCGCCATGCAACGGTCCGGCATGGCGATGTTTTCCGACGCGGAAGTGGGCGCGATGATCGGTGGCGGCGCCCGCGTGCTGGTCGGGCGGGTGCTGGCCGCACGCGGCATCACCGAGGACGCGACGCTGGCTGAACGGCTGCATCGCGACTTCATCGCCGTCTATCAGTCCGCCTCGGTCGCCCGCACGACGGTGTTCGACCACGCCCGTGAGTTGATCGACGAGTTCGGCGCCAAGGGTATCAAGCTCGCCATCTGCACCAACAAGCCGGCCTCGATCACCGAGGACGTGCTAGCCAAGCTCGATCTCAGGCGGCAGTTCCAGGCCGTCGTCGGCGCGACCGACGCGCTGCCCAAGAAGCCCGACCCGGCCATGCTGGTGGCGGCGCTGGATATGGTCGGTGTCGCGGCAGATCGGGCCGTGATGGTCGGCGACAGCATCGCCGACCTCGGCGCGGCGCGGGCAGCCGGCGTGCCGGTCGTACTGCTGAGCCATGGCTATACCCGGGTTCCGGTGCATGAACTCGGCGCCGATGCGGTGATCGACACGCTCGCCGACGTCATTCCGGTCATTGAAACCTTACAGCGGGCGGCAAGTCGCTGATCCACGGCCGAAATGGCAGCAAATGCCGGCCAGCCCGCGCTTCGCTAGACACTGGCAGAGCCTATCGGTAGAAACGAACGTTCGAAGCCGTCGGCGTAGGGCGACGTCTTCATCTGGCGTTACCCATGGCGCGACAGGGCGGCTTCCAAAGCCGGTCGGGGCGTGATCGTGGGCGCTATCACACTTAGCCGACGAGACCTTGCACTATGACCGGCGTCAATGAAATCCGCAGCGCCTTCCTCGACTTCTTCAAAGCCGAGGGCCACGAGATCGTGCCGTCGTCGCCTCTGGTGCCGCGCAACGACCCCACGTTGATGTTCGCCAACTCCGGCATGGTGCAGTTCAAGAACGTCTTCACCGGCGTTGAAAAGCGCCCCTATAAGACTGCAACCACGGCGCAGAAGTGCGTCCGCGCCGGCGGCAAGCACAACGACCTTGAAAACGTCGGATACACGGCCCGCCATCACTCCTTTTTCGAGATGATGGGCAACTTCTCGTTCGGCGACTACTTCAAGGAACGCGCCATCGACATGGCGTGGCGGCTGACCACCAAAGAGTTCGGCCTGCCCAAGGACAAGCTGCTGGTCACGGTCTA
>JAEZBZ010000280.1 GCA_023412745.1 Pseudomonadota bacterium
GGTTGGCACAGTGCCGCGTTGAGACCGAGCAAAGATGGTCGGCATCGCCGAGCAGTACCAGTACATCCTGCGCGACGAGAGCATCCACCTGTAGAACCACATGCCCTCGAACACGACGTAGAAAGCCACCAGATCGCGCAGGAAATCCTGATCGGCCTCCGGCGGCGCACCGGTCATGAAGTCAGCGTCGTCGAGGTTCTTGGTGTGCTTCAGCGCCCAGGCCGCCTTGTCGGTAATCGAGGGCACCTCGCGGTACATGTTGAACAGCTCGCCTTAATCCAGGCCGAGACTTTCCACGATGTGATTTCGGTGCACAGGTCGGACGAGTGCACCACGCCGCGCTGCTGCGGCGAGCGGATATTGCACGGTTTCTTGAGCGTCACCCACCTACTTCAGGCCAGCTACAAGATCGGCGTTGCCGTAAGCTGAGGCGCGCGACCGGAGCGCACGACTTACCCCACCGAAATATCCTATGGGATATAGCGCAAGATCGGCTATTCTAATCTCCCAATCGCTGTGCAGAGCCTGCGGGCTGGTGAGAGGTTGAAAAATGCTGATTGGACGACGGAGATCTCTTTTCGGTTTGGTAGGTTTGCTGGCAGCGGCATTGCTGAGCACAGGACCGCTGGCAACGCCAAGCCGCGCGCAGAGCAGCGATGTTGTCGTCTTCGCTGCCGCCAGCATGAAAAATGCCCTCGATGCGATTAATGCGCAGTGGGAGAAGGAAACCGGCAAGAAGGCTGCCATTTCGTATGCTAGCAGCTCGGCACTGGCCAAGCAGATCGAAAGCGGAGCACCGGCACAGGTGTTCATCTCAGCCGATCTCGCCTGGATGGACTATGTCGCCAATAGGGATCTCATCAAGGCCGACACGCGCGCCAACCTGCTCGGCAACCGTATCGTGCTGATCGCGCCGAAGGACAAAGCCAAGAGGATCAAGCCGGGCTTTGACCTAGCCAAGTTGCTCGGCGACGAACGCCTTGCAATGGGCAATGTGGATGCCGTGCCAGCAGGTAAGTACGGCAAAGCCGCACTGGAAGGGTTGGGCGTATGGGACAGCGTTTCCGGCAAGGTTGCGCAGGCAGAAAACGTGCGCGCGGCGCTTCTGCTCGTCTCGCGCGCTGAAGCGGCAGCAGGCATCGTCTACCAGACCGACGCCGCAGCAGATCCGAATGTCGCGATCCTCTACACTTTCCCGGAAGATACTCACCCGCCTGTCATCTACCCGGCCGCGCTGACCGCTGATGCGAAATCACCCGACGCGGCTGCGTTCCTGGCGTATATGAAGTCGGATAAGGCTAAGCCATTGTTCGAGGCGCAAGGCTTCACGGTTCTGGGCCCGAGCGGGTCTTGACCTGAACCACCGCGGGCGGCACGCCTGATCCGGAGCCGCTGAGGGAACGACGCGATTTGTTATGGATTGGATGACCCTCAGCCCGGAGGAATGGACAGCCGTCCACCTCAGCCTCAAGGTGGCGACCGTCGCCACCATCGTCAGCCTGCCGATCGGCATTGCCGTCGCGCTGCTGCTGACCAGATACAGGTTCTGGGGCCATTCGCTGCTGAATGGCCTCGTCCTGTTGCCGCTGATTCTTCCACCAGTCGTCACCGGCTATATCCTGCTCGTGCTGTTCGGGCGGCGCGGCGCCATCGGCAGCTTTCTGTACGACAATTTCGGCATCGTATTCTCGTTCCGCTGGACCGGCGCGGCGCTGGCCTGCGGCGTGATGGGTTTTCCGTTGCTGGTACGCGCGATCCGGCTATCGATCGAGGCCGTCGATACGCGGCTTGAAGAGGCCGCGGGAACGCTTGGCGCCAACCGTGCCTGGGTGTTCTTCACTGTCACGCTGCCGCTGATCATTCCCGGCATCCTGGCAGGCATGGTGCTGTGCTTCGCCAAGGCCATGGGCGAATTCGGCGCCACCATCACGTTCGTCTCCAACATCCCAGGCGAAACGCAGACATTGCCCTCCGCCATCTATACCTTCACGCAGGTGCCAGGCGGCGACGCCGGAGCATTCCGCCTGACCCTGATTTCCGTCATCATCGCGATGGCCGCGCTAATCGTGTCGGAGGTCATGGCCCGCGCCGCCAACAAGCGTCTGGATGTGGTTTGATGCTGCGCGTCGACATCAATCACAAGCAGGGCGATTTCACCCTCACGACGCAGTTTGAGGCCGGCGACGGGCTGATCGCGCTGTTTGGCCGATCCGGCTCCGGCAAGACCTCGCTGATCAACATCATCGCCGGGCTGACCCGCCCCCAGAGCGGTCTGGTCAAGGTCGGCGATACCGTGCTTGTCGATACTGCCAAGGGCGTCTTCGTGCCGCGACACCGGCGCCGCATCGGCTACGTGTTCCAGGAAGCGCGCCTGTTTCCGCATATGACGGTGCGCCAGAACCTGCTCTACGGCCGCTGGTTCGCGCCACGCACGGAGCGCCACCACGACGACCTCGACAGCGTCGTCGAACTGCTGGGGATCGACCATGCGCTCGACCGTTTGCCCGGGCGGCTGTCGGGCGGCGAGAAACAGCGCGTCGCAATCGGTCGCGCCCTGCTCGCCAACCCGCGCATGCTGCTGATGGACGAGCCGCTGGCCTCACTCGATGAATTGCGCAAGACCGAAATCATGCCGTACATCGAGCGGCTGCGCGACCAGAGCCGCGTGCCAATCGTCTACGTCAGTCACTCGGTCGCCGAAGTTGCGCGGCTCGCCTCGACTCTGGTGCTGCTGTCGGACGGCAAGGTCGCGGCGGTGGGCCCAACGGCCGAGATAATGCATCGGCTTGATCTGCAGCCCGTCACCGGACGCGCCGAGGCTGGCGCCATCGTGGAGGCGCGTGTGGAACGTCACGACGCGCAGTATGATCTCACGGAGCTGCACGCCAAGGGCGGAATCTGGAAGCTGCCGCGCCTCGACGCGCCCGTCGGCACCGCGCTCAAGCTGCGTGTCGGTGCGCGGGACGTCATGCTGGCGAAGACGCTGCCCGAGGATCTCAGCGCGCTCAATGTGTTTCCAGCGCACGTCACCGACATCGGCATCAGTGACGGGCCGACCGTGGATATCCGGCTCGATTGCGGCGGTGACGTTCTGCTAGCTCGGCTGACGCGCTACTCGGTGGACCGGCTGGCGCTCGCGCCCGGCGCCAACGTCTATGCCCTGGTCAAGAGCGTCGCGCTCGACCGCCGCCCTGGCAGCATGAGCAGCAGCGCCGATGCCGAGGCAATCCACGGTTAGAGCTTCAGCCCCGCGATGTGGCTGTCACCCTGCTATCGCTCTCATACCAGCCCTTTGAACGGTTCACGATCCACACCACCGACAGCATCACCGGCACTTCGATCAATACGCCGACGACGGTGGCCAGCGCCGCTCCCGATTGAAAGCCAAACAGGCTGATCGCAGCCGCCACAGCGAGCTCGAAGAAGTTCGACGCGCCAATCAAGGCCGATGGTCCGGCCACACAATGTTGCTCGCCCGCAAGCCGGTTGAGCAAATAAGCCAAGCCGGAATTGAAATAGACCTGGATGAGAATGGGCACCGCGAGCAGTGCGATGATCATCGGTTGGGCGATGATTTGCTCGCCCTGAAAGCCGAATAGCAGCACAAGCGTTGCGAGTAGGGCCACAAGCGAGACTGGTCCAAGGCGCGCCAGCAGTGCATCGAGCGAAACTTGACCGCCGATCGCCAGTACGCGGCGACGCAATATCTGCGCGACCACCACCGGAATGACGATGTAGAGCACGACGGATAGGACGAGCGTGTCCCATGGGACGGTGATGGCTGACAAGCCAAGCAGCAAACCGACGATAGGCGCAAAGGCGACAACCATGATGGCGTCGTTCAACGCCACTTGCGAAAGGGTGAAATGCGGCTCGCCTCTTGTCAGGTTCGACCAGACAAAAACCATGGCCGTACAGGGCGCTGCAGCGAGAATGATCAAACCGGCGATATAGCTATCGATCTGATCGGCGGGCAGCAGCGGCCGAAACAGCCAGCCGATGAATAGCCAGCCGAGCAAAGCCATGGAGAATGGTTTTACCGCCCAATTCACAAACAGCGTCACGCCGATGCCACGCCAATGACGGCCGACCTCGCCTAGAGCGGCGAAATCGATCTTGAGCAACATCGGTATGATCATCAGCCAAATCAGAACGGCAACGGGCAGATTGACCTTTGCAATTTCAGCTGCGCCAATGGCCTGAAACAGGCCCGGCACGAAATGTCCGAGGGCAATGCCGGCAACGATACACAGCGCAACCCAAACGGTGAGATAGCGTTCAAACGTGGACATGCTTTCCCCTCACGCCGACGTAACACGGCGACCGTGTTCATCGATGACCCGCTCTCCATCTTCCTTGACGAACCCAGCTTGCTGCGGCGGTAGAAGATCGAGAACCTCCTCCGACGGACGGCACAGTTTGACGCCCTTGGGGCTGACGACAATGGGGCGGTTGATCAGCACAGGATGCGCGATCATCGCGTCAAGAAGCTGATCATCGGACAACGCGGGGGCACCAAGGCCAAGTTCGGCATAAGGTGTTCCCTTCTCTCGCAGCAAAGCGCGGACAGAGATTCCCATCTGCGCGATCAACTGCGCCAGCATCGCGCGCGATGGGGGCGTCTTCAGATATTCGATGATCTGAGGTTCGATACCCGCATTGCGGATCATTGCCAGCGTATTGCGAGACGTAGCGCATTTGGGATTGTGATAGATTGTGACGTTCACGCGTCGCTCCGTTCGTGGAGTTGGCAGCAGGATGGCATCGCAGCCATGGCTGGCTTGCACACTTCGGGGTGGCCCTGACAGCAGTCGCGCATGAGGAACTCAACGAGCGCGGCCAGGGTTGTCAGCGCCGCGCTATAGATGATGGATCGTCCCTGCCGCCGAGAGATCACCAGCCCAGCCTGCTCGAGGTGACTCAGGTGAAAGGACATACGCGATGAGGACGCGCCGTCCATAGCTTCCGCAATCGCTCCGGCCGACAAGCCTTCAGGCCCCGCTATCACCAGTCGTCGCACGATACGCAGCCGCGTCTCCTGCGCCAGCGCGGAGAACGCGTCCAAAGCTCGCGGTTCGTTCATGGTTACCTCAATTATTCAATAGATATTGAAATATCAAATAACCTAGATCTGCAAGGAACGCTAGCCTGAATGCGCCGCGTTCAGGCCCTCGAACATGTCAGCCTGACTTAGGCTCCGCCGGCAGCGCCGCTTTCATGACCTTCAAATCCGCCGAGGCCGCTGCCATCGCGGCCGTCACGATCGCCCGGTAGCGCGCCACAATATCCGCGCCGAAGTCCGTCAGCTTGGCGCCGCCGCCGCCCGTCCCGCCGGTCTGCTTCTCGACCAGCGGTTCACCGAAGATCTGGTTGATCTCGTCGATCAGCAGCCACGCCCGCCGGTAGGACATGCCCATATCCTTGCCTGCCGCCGAGATCGAGCCGTGCTTCGCAATCCCCTCCATCAAGGCAACCTTGCCGGGGCCGAGATAGCCGAAGGAGCCGAAATCGATGCGGATCGTCAGGCCAACGCGGCGCGCGTCGATGCCGGTCTGCTGAGCTGCGGCGCGCCGTGTGCGTTGCGTGGGAGCTTGTCGCATGACGGAAACTGCTCATAGGTTGGGCATCCGTACCAACGACGATGCCTCAAAACACGAGCCGCATCATGCCACAGAACGACAAGATGGCGAGCGACGCGCGGGAGACTGCCCAAAGTTTCCTCAAGTGCCTGACCGGCCGCCGATCGGTCTCGCCTAAGCGGCTGGCTGCACCCGGTCCGACCCAGCGCGAGATCGAAACCATGATCGCGGCCGCCGTGACCGCTCCTGACCACCGGCAATTGCGGCCATGGCGGTTCATCCTGATCGCCGACGAAGCTCGCGCCGCGCTGAGCACGCTGTTCCAATCAGCCAAATCGCGCGCCTCTCCCGATGCCGGTCCGGCCGAGTTGGAGCGCGAACGTGAGCGCGCTCTGCGCGCGCCGACCCTGCTGGCCGTCGTCGCGCGTCTGCAGCGCAACGAACCGCGCGTGGAAGAACGCGACCAGTACGCCTCGGTCGGCGCGGCGATCCAGAACATCCTGCTGGCCGCGCACGTCATGGGCTACGGCGCGATGATGCTGAGCGGCCGCAAGACCCGCGATCAGGGGCTAGTGAGCGGCCTGGGGCTCGTGGGGCAGGAAGAGCTTCTGGGTTTCATCTGCCTGGGCACGCCATCGACCCCGGCCCCGGACAAGCCGCGGCCCAAGGTGGCCGATCACCTGTCGATCTGGCGCGGCTGATACGCGCCGAGGCAGGCCTTAGCGGCGCATGGCGCACAGATGCAGCGCGACAGCCGCAGCGTTGGACACGTTCAGGCTGGCCAGCGGCCCCGGTGTCAGAATGCGGCACATGCGGTCGCAATGCTGCTGGCTGAGTTGCCTAAGCCCCTTGCCCTCGGCGCCCAATACGATCGCCAGGGCCCCGGTCAGCGGCTCCGCTTCAAGGCTGCTATCGGCACTGCCTTCAAGGCCGATGCGGACTACGCCAAGTTCCCCCAATTCGGCCAGCGCGCGCGCCAGGTTCTGCACCAGCGCGATCGGCACCAGATCCAGCGCGCCCGACGCGCTCTTGGCCAGCGTGCCGGTCAACGGCGGGCTATTGCGGCGCGTCATGACGAGACCGGCCGCACCGAACGCCGCCGCGGAACGCAGAACCGCGCCGACGTTGTGCGGGTCGGTCACCTGATCGAGCACCAGGATCGGGCCTGCGTCGCCGCGACGCGCCAAGTCCTCAAGGCTCACCTCGGGCAGTGGCTCGGTCTCCAGCAGTGCCCCCTGGTGCACCGTATCGGCACCGAGGCGCTTATCGAGATCGCGCGGGATCACCCGTTCGGCCTGCACACCGCGCGCGGTCAGCGCTTCGGCCAGCCGCCGCTCGGCGTTTTCGGTCAGATATAGCCGCGAGATTGCGCGATCCGGGTTGCGCAGAGCCGCCTCGATGGCGTGGATCCCGAACAGCAGAACCGGACCGTCGTCATCGGGCTTTTGCCATAGCGGGCGGTCAAACTTGCGTTGCGGCGGGCCCTTCGGCCGGGGGCGCTTGAATGTCATGGGGCCTCTTGTGTCGCCGAGGTGCGGCGCGCCGCCAGACACTAGCCAGCAGCGCGTGTTTTTCAATTGACATTCGCGGCTTGGATCGGGATAAAACCCGCGTTGCCCTGCTGGAGACAGTGGGGCAATTTCGTTTGCCACTGAATGGCGAACTGGAGAGGTGCCCGAGTGGCTAAAGGGGACGGACTGTAATCCGTTGGCTTCGCCTACGTTGGTTCGAATCCAACCCTCTCCACCAACAAGCCCGGCTTTGCCCGGGGGCATCCCCGACAAGTTTCCACACACTGCGCTGCTTGAGATTGCCGACGAGCAGGGCGCGGATCTATCCAGCCATCTGGATTGCGCGCATCGGCACAACGACGCCATCGCGCAGGCACCGCAAATGCACGTCCGCGGGCGCGGAGAAACCGCGCGATCAGTCAGGCTTCGGGATGGAGGGATATGGAGCGGGTGATGGGAATCGAACCCACGTATTCAGCTTGGAAGGCTGCTGCTCTACCATTGAGCTACACCCGCGACCACGGCCTTTTAGCGCGTTTCGCCGTCGTTGCAAACGGACAATAAGGGAACAAACCTCCAAGCTAGTCCTGGAAAAGTCCCGGAGTGGATTGAGAACTCACGCTTCGAGCGTCGCTGTTACCCTAGGATCAATCCCGTTCCGCCTCAGTCTGCGGGCGAGCGCACTACTGGAACAACCGCCCCGATAACCCGCGTATCGCACCACTTCATCTTAACAAATGTTACGCAATCTCCCCAGCCAGCAGTGGAGTTGTCAGCATGGATGCCGAACTGAAGGCGCACTTGTCCGCCCAGGCCGCAAAACCTGACACACGCCCTGCCGGTGACGGTGCTGTCCGGATTTCTCGGCGCCGCCAAGACCACCTGGTGCGTTCGCGGCCTGCAGGGTTTACTGCGGTTCGGGAACGCGCTAACGGCGCACCGTGCTCGAACGCACCGGCTCGATGGCCCTCTGATTGCCGCGCCAAGTGTAGCTCTGCCGGACCCAGGCCGTCGCCCATATCCCAATCAGCATGCTGTCGCGCAGCAGCCAAGTGATCGGCGACCGCCACGACAAATGCCAGCGCGCCCGATGCGCCAGCCATGCTTCGCAGGTCAGCCAAAAGCACAACAGCGCGGCCATCGTGGCGACCACGGGCCAATCCAAAATCGACGCAGCGAAACCGGCCGCGATCAGCGGCGGGAAAACACCGGTCAGAATTTCCGGCGCAAACTGTATCGGAAAAGACTGGCGGCGAAGCTGCGCCCAGCGCAGTTGTCGCGACCAGACCACTCTCGCGCTGCGGGAGCCCAGAGGCTGCTGGAACGGGCGGTCAACGAGTTTCACCCTGCGGCCGGTCTGCCGGATGATTTTGGTTGCGGCCGCGTCTTCGGCCGCGTCCCGGGCCAGCGCACCAATGCCTCCCGCCGCCTCCAGATCGCTGCGGTGCCACAGCATGGTCTTTCCCTGGGCAAACCCGTAGCCGAGCGTGTCCGTCGCATATTGCCAACGCGCCTGATAGGTGTTCAGGAACGCGCATTCGACCTCCGCCCAGAAGCCGTCCGGGTGCGAGCCGACCGGCGGAGAACAGACGAGGCCGGTGCCTGGCCCCCATCTCAACAGCAAGCGCTGCAGATAGTCAGCAGGCATCAGAACGTTGCTATCGGCCAGGACGATCCAGGCGTTCTTGGCCGTCGCCCAGCCTTTGGCGACGTTGTTCAGCTTTGGATTATCCGATCCGAGATCGTCGCCGATCAGCAACCGGGCCGGCACGTTGGGATTGCGGTCAATCAATGCCTTGACCAGCGTCGTCGCCGGATCGTCGGCACGCGCGGCACAAAAGAGAATTTCGTAACGCGGATAGTCCAGCTCGAACGTCGATTGCAGCGTCAGCCCATCGAACGGCTCGACACCGCAAACCGGCCGCAGATGCTGACCGCGGGCATATCGGATCGAGCCGAGACCCGCCCATCAGTGTGCCGGCAGCGCCATGCGGCGATGGCAACGGTCCCGACATGTATCGCCGTCGCCGCTGCAGCAAATCCGGCAAGCCCCCATCCCAGCTCATTCATGATCATGATGTCTTCTGAGACCAAAACACTGACTGAGGCTCTGTGCGCGACTCTTGTGACATTCCTATTACGGTCACTGCGACTTACCGCGCCCCGTATGACGTATGTTCGTGGTGCGGGGCCAGGCTTGCGTAGCACTGTCTCGCTTGCCGAACCCCTCCGACCCGAACCGCATTCAACTAAACCAACACAGAAAGCGCGCCCGTCGATCCCACATCGCGGATGCATTGGCGCGTTTCTGTTATGGTAGTGCGGATGTCAGGTGACAGAGGTCCGGAGCGTTCATGCAAACGTCTTCCAACGAACTGCATCACGTCGTCGTGGTCGGTGCCGGGTTCGGCGGATTGGAAACCGTGTATCGCCTGGCGGGCGCGCCGGTCCGCATCACGATCATCGATCGCCGCAATCATCACCTGTTCCAGCCGCTGCTGTACCAGGTCGCGACGGCATCACTTGCGACCGCGGAGATCGCCTGGCCGATCCGCCATCTGCTGCGCAGCCGTCCCGAGGTAACGACGCTGCTGGCGACGGTTGAGGGTATCGACAAGGACGCGCGGCAGGTCATTCTCGATGACGGTACGCCCCTCGCCTACGATACGCTGGTGCTGGCCACTGGCGCGCGCCACGCTTACTTCGGCCACGACGACTGGGAGCAATTTGCCCCCGGCCTCAAGACACTAGAAGACGCGACCACGATCCGTCGCCGCATCCTGCTCGCTTTCGAGCAGGCCGAACGGGAACCCGATCCTCAGCGCCAGGCGGCGCTTCTCACCTTCGTCGTCATCGGCGCCGGCCCCACGGGCGTAGAGCTTGCCGGCACCATCGCCGAGTTGGCACGCTTAACATTGCCGAAGGATTTCCGACGCGTCGATACGCGGGGGGCCCGCGTGGTGCTGATCGAGGGCGGACCGCGCATCCTGGCGGGCTTCCCCGAAGATCTGTCCGCCTACGCCCTTCGGTCGCTCGAAGGCCTGGGCGTCGATGTCGAACTCGAGCATCCTGTTTCGGCCTGTACTGCTGATGGCGTCGTTTACGGCGACAAGACGCTTGCCGCCTCGACCATCATCTGGGCAGCTGGCGTACAGGCCTCACCGGCCGGCGCGTGGCTTGACGCTCCCGTCGATCGGGCGGGACGGGTGGAGGTCGAGCCGGACCTGACCATCCCCGGTCATCCGGAGATCTTCGTCATCGGCGATACGGCAGCGGTCACCGCTCCGGACGGAACACCTGTGCCCGGCATTGCGCCGGCCGCCAAGCAGCAAGGCAAATACGTTGCCGCCGTCATCAGGGCACGTTTGCTTGGCAAGAGCGAAGATCCCATTTTCCGTTACAAACATGCGGGCAGTCTGGCAACGATCGGCAAGCGGCTCGCCGTCATCGATTTCGGCCGTATCAAACTGCGCGGCGCGCTGGCCTGGTGGATGTGGGGTTTGGCGCACATTTACTTCCTGATCGGCGTGCGCAACCGGTTGAGCGTCGCGTTGAGTTGGCTCTGGATTCATGCACGCGACCAGCGCAGTTCGAGGCTGATCACACAAGGAAGCGCACGTGTGAGCGATCCGTGAAACTCGGTTCCCAGTCAGAACCGGCCGCAATTGCCCCGGATTATCGGCGTCTCACTAGGAGCCGAGATCCGGGTCGCGATCGCGGGCGACTAAAAAGAAACGACGCGCGAAACTGATCCGGTTTGAAAGTGTTTCTCCGGCTACGTCCAACGTTCGGAGACGCTCGAAAATGAAGGTCATCATCATTGGCGGAACCGGCCTGATTGGCCGCAAACTCTCAGCAATCCTGAGATCGCAAGGACACGAGGTGGTCAGCGCGTCTCCGTCGTCAGGCGTCGATAGCGTTTCCGGCGCCGGCGTCGCGCAGGCGCTGACTTCCGCCGATGTCGTTGTAGACGTCACAAACTCACCCTCGTTCGAGGAAAAGGCGGTCCTCGGATTCTTCCAAAGCTCGACCGGTAATCTGCTTAACGCCGCCAAGGCGGCGGGTGTATCGCACTACGTGGCCCTGTCAGTGGTCGGCGCAGACCGCATCCGCGACAGCGCTTATCTCCGTGCAAAGCGCGCACAAGAACAGATGCTCGCAGCAGGCGACGTTCCGTACACGATCTTGCGCGCAACCCAGTTCTTCGAGTTCCTCGACAGGATCGCAAGTGAAGGCGCGAACGGAGATGTCGTCCACCTGTCGCCGTCGAAGTTTCAGCCCGTGGCTGCCGACGATGTCGCGCAGACGCTCGCCGACATTGCGATCTCGAAGCCTAAAAACGGCGCCGTCGAACTTGCAGGGCCGGAAGCGGCCAGTCTCGCCGAGTTTATGGAGCATGTTCTGGCCGCTCGCGGCGACAAGCGCAAAATCATCCCCGATACCAAGGCCACCTATTTCGGCGCCGTTCTCGACAAGGATGGGCTTGCACCCGTGGGATCGTTCATTCCGGGCCGTACGCGGTTTGAGGACTGGGCGCGCACATCGTGACGGCAGCGTCAGATCAGGGAAGGAGATAGCCCCATGAAAATGAGCGCACTGCTGCTTGCCGTTGCCGCCATGTTCGCAATCGGTGCCGCAGCTCAAGGAACGATCGCTCCGGGAGCGACGGTATCTGTTGTTTTCGACAGCGAGCTTCCGAATACCCCCGGCAAGAGCCTACGCGCCGTCCTGGTCGAATACGCCCCAGGCGCCGGTTCGCCGTCGCATCGGCACCCCACCTCGGCGTTCATTTCGTGCTGGAGGGTGCGATCAAAAGCAAAGTGAATGATGAACCCGAGCGCACGTATCAGGCCGGCGAGAGCTGGACCGAGAAGCCGGGCGATCACCACAAGGTCAGCCAGAATGCCAGCACCACCAATCAGGCAAAACTGCTGGCCATCTTCATCGTCGATACCGGCGACCGAACGATCGTCATTCCTGACAAGTAAATGAGCCGCCTTGACGATAGACGCCTTGCTGTAACTCGGCATTTCAGCACATTGCGAGCTATAGGAGGCGCGATTGTAGCTCATGCGGTGGAACTGGGAACAGCCCAAGTGGCCCGAATTCTCATATGATGCCGAGCCCTGGAGCGTCGTGAGCAGCAGTTCTTACGGCCCTCCGGGGAACTCATCGGCGTTTTTCGCCAAGTCCGGACGAATGACCAGAACGCGCTGCGCATCGAGCTGATCAGCGAGGAAGCGACCCAGACCTCCAGTCTGCTCAACCGTGGCAGCGTCCAATCCGCCCTGCGCTATCAGTTCAGCTTGGGTCCCGATGTCGCCAGTATGCCACCCGCCGAACGCGGCATCGCCCGGAGGATGGTCGATCTTTACGAGCATTTCCCAGACCCGCTGGCTGACGCACCAATGTTCGCGTAGCACACCCTCTCCTGTAAGCGCCGCCTCGGTGACCAGGAAATCTCTGGCTTCAAGTATGAGGCCGCATCCAGTATGGCAACGAGAGCCCCAAGCGTTGCTCTTCCGAGGTGTTGCCGTCCGGCTCTTCGAAAACCTCATTGGCACACTTCCGCAAACATCACAGTCCGCCTCGCTGAGAGCAGATCGGCCCAGGCGAAAATGACCGCAGTTGGCCCGTATCGCCAGTTCGCTGCGCGGCATCAGACGTCCGCTCGTTGAGGTGATGCAGCTCCAATTGCAGGCCGTCCAGCCGCCGCTCGTGACCCACAGCGGTTGTAATGACCGTGCTCAACACTCCTGCTGCAACGCTGCCGATCACGACGACCGGAACCTTGTGCGGCGTACCGGTCCCGTGTTTGACGGAACTCAGCAGAGATGACAGCTTGCCATCTTAAGACCCGTTTGGTTCTTGTCTTCGCGCTGCCTGCCATCACCACAAGGCTCAAGCCCAAAGCTCATGCCAGCGTGTCGGTCAGACCGATACCTATGGCAAGCGGACGATAGAAAATCGTCGTGCCACAGAGCTTATCCTCGTTTCGAGCGAACAAATTCGGGAACCTGGAAGCGCCGGCGATACGCGCCGGGTGTCATGCCCGTTGTTCTTTTGAACAGCCGTCGAAAGAAAGTGGGATCCTCGTAGCCGACTTTCCAGCTGATCTCGTCGGCCGCGGCGTCCGTGCGCTCCAGCCGGCGCTTGGCATCCTCGACTCTTAGCCGCTGCACGTAGTCAATCGGGGCGAACCCCGTCGCCGCAGTAAAGCGCCGTTTGAATGTGCGCTCCGGCAAGTTCGAGCGCTTGACCATTTCTTCGACAGGTGAGCCCACGGAGAAGTGAGCAGCGAGCCAATCCTGCGCCTGCGCGACGACGGCATCACCGTGGTCCCTTCGGCCGTTGAATACGATGTAGGGCGCGAGCCCGTCGTGGTGCCACTGTAATGCGAAGTGTCTGGCGACGGTCTGCGCGGCGGTCGCACCGACGTAGCGAACAATCAGGTAGAGCACGAGGTCGTGCCAGGTCATCGAAGCGCCCGACGTGACGAGTTCCTCGCGTGCACCTGAGACCACGAGAACGCGATCGGGCCGCAACGGCACGTGTGGAAACGCTTTCGCGAATGCTCCGGCATAGGCCCAATGTACGGTCGTTTCCTGACCGTCGAAGAGCCCTGTCTCGGCAAGCAGAAACACACCTGAACAGGCCGAGCACAAAAGAGCGCCGTGCATATGCATGCGCTGTGCCCAGTCCACCAGTTCGGGATAGCGGCCAGTCTGCCAACCGTCGCGCCCGAGCAAGACGGATGGCACAATGACAATATCCGTCTCGGCGACTTCGCAGATGGCACGGTGGGTCACCACGGGTACCCCGCTCGCGAGCGGGACGCTGCCGCGCTCAGCCCCGACGATCTCGACCTGGAATGGAGGGTCCTCAGGTATCGACGCGTCGACGCGCCCAAGCATGCGGAACGCGCCGAGCACATCGTAGAGTCCGGTCATAGTCGAGATCACCGCATCCGGAATGGCGACGATGCTCACATGCAGAGCGCGGGTGGTTTTGGCAGCTGGCATGGCGGTGCCCTTTGGCACGAATGAACCGTCATTGGCCAGTCTCGCACTCATGTGCCGTGGCGCCAACGGGTAGTGACTGCGCAAGCCCGACGAACAACGACGGGCAAGCCGGGAGAATGATCATGAGCACCAAAGCATCAGCCAAATGGCCGGTCGGGACGACCACCGACGCATCAGCAGCGATTTTCGGCACTATCGGCCGTGGAGGCCGAACCGTGATCGAATTGATCGTATCCCTCATCGCGTGGCGCGCGGAACGCCATCTGCTGAGCACACTCGACGCTCTCGACGATCGGTTGCTTGACGATAGCGGCATCGATCCCGCCCGGCTCGGCCAACTCCCGAGCGAATGAGGCAGCAAAACAGCAACTTCGACAACAAGGAGAAATGTCATGATGGTCGATCAACGAAAGCTGGAGGAACTGCACGGCCGCCTGTTCGGCGAGATCTCCGCCGGCTACGGCGGCGTTATGGTCGCGTTCGGTGACAAGTTGGGCCTCTACAAGGCCATGGCCGGAGCCGGGCCGCTCAGTTCGCACGAGGTTGCCCGGCGCAGTGGTTGTGCTGAGCGTTACATCCGCGAATGGCTCAATTCGCAAGTCGCCGGAGGCTACGTCGATTATCATCCGGGCACAGCGACCTACGAGCTTACTGCGGAGCAAGCGGCTCTGCTCGCAGACGAGACAAGCCCCTACTTCTTGCCTTACGGCTGGCAGATCGTCGCTTCGATGTGGGCCGACGAGCAAAAATCGCTCGAGTCCATCAAGACCGGCAAGGGAGTCGCCTGGGGAGAGCACGACGGCCGGCTGTTCTGCGGGATCGCCGGGATCTTTCGCAACGGCTACTCAGCCTTCCTTGTCAAGGAGTGGCTGCCGGCGCTCGACGGTGTGACGGCGAAACTCAAGCGCGGCGCCAAGGTCGCCGACGTCGGCTGTGGCCACGGCCACTCCACCGTGCTGATGGCCGAGGCCTACCCGGCCAGCCGCTTCTGGGGCTTCGACGTCCATGAGCGGTCGATCGAGGCCGCGCGGACGGTTGCCCGAAAGGCTGGCGTCGAGGATCGCGTGACCTTCGAAGTCGCGCAAGCGGTCGACTTCGCAAGCCATGACTACGATCTGGTGTGTTTTTTCGACAGCCTTCACGACATGGGCCGGCCCGTCGATGCGGCGCGCCACGCCGTGACCACCCTGGCAGAGAGCGGCACGCTGATGCTCGTGGAGCCATTTGCCGGGGATGGCGTCGAGGACAACATCAATCCCGTCGGACGAATGATGTACGCTGGCTCGACGACCATGTGCTGTGCTCACGCGATCTCCGATCAGGGCACCCATGTGTTGGGCGCACAAGCAGGGCCCAAACAGCTCGAGGCCGTGCTGAAGTCTGCTGGCCTCGCCAAGATCCGCACGGCCGCGCAGACGCCGTTCAACCTGGTGGTCGAGGCGCGGCGTTGAATCAGTCGAACGTGCGAGCGAATGAAGCGGGCTAGAGTTTTTCCGGCCCGCTTCTGTGCTCTTACATGTTCAGGGCGTGTTCACTCGCGCCGATCGACGCGTAGACCTGAAAGCAGTCGCGAAGCTCGGAACATCACCACGGGTGCGCCGCATCGATTTTCGTCGCAACGGCAATCACTCAGTACACCGCGAAAGCACCCGATCGCCGTTCCGGTGTCGAAGGGGCTGAACGTTTACTGGCTCGTTCCTTGCCAGCTTGAACGCGCTCCGCGCCGCCGAAAAATCGGCCGCGAAGGAAGCCGCAAAGGTCCGCCGCGAAGTGATACGCAAGGCTATCGTTGCCGGTGCGCTAGGCTCGCGGCTGGTCGCAGGCAGGTCAACATCATCAAGAAAGTCAACTGCGGATCCCGCTGCACACTCCGTGACCAAACCCAAGGGACGACGCAAAAAGCAATTGAACCAACCCGCTCTGCTTTAGCCGCTTCCGATGGAGCATGGCCCCAATAGAAACTGCAAGTGCTGCGAGCGATGGTTCACTGGGGCCGGTGGTGGAGTAGCGAGATGTGGATTTGATTTCACCATCAAATCCCTCTCGGTGGGGACGCGCGCCGCTTTCCCCTGCCCCCCTTCCGGTCAGGCCGCGACTAGGGCTACCCGAACCCTTCCCGATGAGGCGCATGAACCGGACGACACGGCGACAAGGTGTTGTCTAGGTGTTGCCTAGCCGCTTTCCGTCGCCGTTTGGGTTTCACTCAAGCCGTTGGGTTTATTGGTCGGAGCGGCGGGATTTGAACCCACGACCCCCAGTCCCCCAGACTGGTGCGCTAACCAGGCTGCGCTACGCTCCGGCCGAACGCAGCTTTTGCCCTAGGTGCTCGCGAAGG
>JAEZBZ010000281.1 GCA_023412745.1 Pseudomonadota bacterium
GGACACGCCGATCCATCTCGCAGCCCACCATGACGTGTGCTTGCCGCGGAGTAAGGCCGTGATTACGGCATTCCCGTGGCCGCCTCTACCCCGCTCCTGTGAACAGTAAACCGCCGCACGGGAGGCGTGGCAAAGTCGCAACGTCGCATCAGTCTCAGTGGTTATTCCAAGTCTAGCCTGCGATAAAGACTTGACGAAACTTGGATGCATCCGACACGGGCTGACGTCGCCCTGAAAAAGAGTTACACGCATTGCTATGCCTTTGACTCTATTCGCCTTCATCGTCGCATTGCTGGCGGCAATATTGCCTGTGCATGCGTCAGCAACAGGACGGCACGGCATCGCCATGCATGGCGAGCCCGCGCAGCCGCCCGATTTCACCCATCTGCCCTACGTCAATCCGGATGCGCCGAAAGCTGGGCGCCTGCGCCTTGGTGCGCTCGGCACCTACGACAGCCTCAACCCGTTCATCATACGAGGCGTTACCCCCTCCGGCATCCGCGACTACGTCTACGAGAGCCTGATGGCACGCTCGCAGGACGAGCCGTTCACGCTGTACGGCCTCATCGCGGGCAGCGTCGATATGCCCGACGACCGCAGCGAAATTACCTTCCACATCCGCCCAGAGGCTCGCTTCTCCGACGGCACGCCGATTACGCCGGCCGATGTCATCCACTCGCACGCGCTGCTGAAGGAGAAGGGCTGGCCGTATCACCGTTCCTACTATTCCAAGGTTGCCAAGGTAGAGCAGATCGGCGATCGCGCGGTCCGCTTCGTGTTCGCGGAGGGTGGCGATCGCGAAATCCCGCTGATCCTCGGCCTGATGCCGATCCTGCCGCGTCACGCGATGACCGCAGAACAGTTTGACCACACCACGCTCGAACCACCCATCGGCAGCGGTCCATACGTCATCGACCGCATCGATGCGGGACGCTCGCTGGTTTTCCGCAAGAACCCCAACCACTGGGCCAAGGATCTGCCGATCACCCGCGGACGCTTCAATTTCGAGGAAATCCGCTACGAGTTCTTCCGCGATGCCTCGAGCCTGTTTGAAGCCTTCAAGGCCGGTCAGATCGATGCCCGCGCCGAGGACGATCCAGGCCGCTGGGCGGAGGGCTACAACTTCCCCGCCGCCGAGGACGGCCGCGTCATCAAGCGCGAATTCGACACCGGTTTGCCGGCCGGAATGTCGGCACTGGTATTCAACTCCCGACGGCCGATGTTTGCTGATCCGCGCGTGCGCCACGCACTAGGCCTGATGTTCGACGCGGAATGGATCAATCGCAGCCTGTTCCACGGGCTGTACGTGCGCACCAATAGCTACTTCTCACGCTCGGAACTGGCCTCCACCGGCCGGCCGGCCTCCGAGGCGGAACGCAAGCTGCTGGCACCGTTCAAGGACGCCGTGCTGCCCGGCGTGATGGATGGCCACCCCCGCCTGCCGCCGGGAGACGGCACCGGGGCCAACCGCGAAGCCCTGCGCCAAGCCTTCGAGCTACTGTCGGCAGCGGGTTACACGCTCGATGGCCGCAAAATGATTCATAAGCAAACCGGTGCGCCGCTGACCTTTGAATTCCTCGCCAACACCCGCGCACAGGAACGCGTGGTGCTGAGTTACGCGCGCATGCTGGAACGGCTCGGCATCGAGGTCACCGTGCGGCAGGTGGATTCGGCGCAATACTGGTCGCGGCTCAAATCGTTTGATTTCGACATGATCCAGTGGACCTGGGGCGCGTCGCTGTCGCCCGGCAACGAGCAGCTCAACCGCTGGTCGTCGCGCGCCGCCGACATCCAGGGCAGCCTCAATTACGCGGGCACCAGGAACCCCGCCGCCGACGCCATGATCGACGCCCTGCTCGCCGCGCGTACGTACGACGAACTGACGACCGCTGTGCGCGCCTTCGATCGCGTGCTGTTGTCGGGGGATTATGTGATCCCGCTGTTCCACATCCCGAAGCAGTGGATGGCCTACTGGTCGTTTCTGCGGCAACCTGAGCGAACCGCGCTGTTCGGCACGGATTTCGACACCTGGTGGACGGCGGGAGAGCACTGAGTGACGGCACGCGCGCCAACGATCGGCTTTCAGGGCGCGCTACCGCCATCGCGGTTCAACATGGCGGCCTATGTCATCGGGCAGGCCGCAGCCGCGACGCCGGACAAGCCCGCTCTGCTGGTGATCGATGATCCGTCAGCGCCCCCCGCGGAGGTGTGGACTTATGCGCAGATTGAAGCCGCAGTTCTGAACATTGCGGCTGCGCTGAAAGATGCCGGCCTGCCGCCGCGTGCGCGCATCATGATCCGGCTGGACAATACCAGCACCTACGCGCTGCTGTTCTTCGGCGCCGTGGCGGGCGGATTCGTTCCCCTTCCCGTATCGAGCCAACTGACGCAGCCGGAAGCCGACTTCCTGCTGGAGAACAGCGGCGCGATGGCCGTTGCGCTCGCCGATACGTTGGACTCAAGGCATGTGCCTTCCGGTGTCATGGTGCTGACCGGAGAGCAGGTCCGCGCCATGATCCATCATCCGGTTCGCGCGGCTTACGCCGATACCGCAGCCGACGATCCCGGCTACCTGATCTACACGTCCGGCACGACCTCGCAACCCAAGGGCGTGCTGCATGGTCACCGCGCCGCCTGGGGTCGCCGACCGATGTATGACGGCTGGTACGGCATCTCGGCCGCCGATCGCGTGCTGCACGCCGGCGCCTTCAACTGGACCTATACACTCGGCACCGGCCTCACCGATCCGTGGGCCAACGGCGCCACAGCCATCGTCTATACCGGCGAGAAAGATCCGACCGTCTGGCCACGCCTGATCGCAGCATCCAAAGCGACGATCTTCGCGGCCGTGCCGTCGCTCTACCGACAGATCCTGCGGTACACGGACGTCGATCAGTCGGCACTCGGCCAGATGCGGCATGGCCTGATCGCCGGCGAAGCACCGCCGCCGAACCTGTTCGAGGACTGGGCGGCGCGGACCGGCCGACAGCTTTATGAAGCCATCGGCATGAGCGAGATCTCGACCTACATTTCCTCATCGCCGAGCGTGCCGCGCAAACCTGGCGCAATCGGCAAACCACAGGCCGGCCGCTGCGTTGCCATCCTTCCCGTCGATGGCGGCACCGATCCGCTGCCAGCCGGCAGCGAGGGACTGTTGGCCGTGCATCGTTCCGATCCCGGTTTGATGCTCGGCTACTGGAACCGGCCCGCGGAAGAAGCCGAGGTGACGCGCGGCGACTGGTTCATCGGCGGCGATCTGGCACGCATGGATGCGGACGGTTACGTCACCCACGAAGGCCGTGCTAACGACATCATGAATGCGCTCGGCTATCGCGTGGCGCCACAGGAGGTCGAGGCGGTGCTCGCGGCGCATCCGGCTGTTGCCGAGGTCGCCTGCGCCGAGGTGCAGGTCCGGGCCGACGTCAGCGTGATCGGTGCGTTCATCGTTCTGCGCGACGGCAGTACGGGTGATCCGGAAGTCATCAAGCGTTTCGCCAGCGAGAACCTCGCGGCCTACAAATGTCCACGCGAGGTTGTGTTCGTGGAGGCGCTGCCCCGCACCGCCAACGGCAAGCTACGCCGCGGCGATCTCAAGCAGTGGCGGCCGTCCCCGTCCTGAAGCAAGCTGTCTGCAACAAATAGGTCTCCGCATCGGCAAAGTTCAACGCGCCAGCTCGCAACGAAAGCATTTCCCATTTCTGGCCCGGATGCTGTAATCGGTGCGCAAAACGTCAGGGAGGCTGCCCGTGAAACTGATTGCCGAACCGCTCACCGCCGAAGCATTCGCGCCTTATGGCGACGTGGTGATCGCCCCCGCGGACGGCGGCCGCAGCCGTTTCGATGGTGCACTGGCGACGCACCGCCCCAACGCAGCGCCGAGCCTGTCAGTTGCCTTGGTACCGCCGACCACGAACCTGCCGCTCGACGCGGTACGCATGGAACGCCACGAGTTTTCATCGCAGACCTTCCTGCCGCTCGATCCCGTCCGCTATCTCGTCATCGTTGCACCGAAGGCTGCCGATGGCAGTCCGGACGGCCAGCGTGCCCGCGCGTTTCTCGCCGGCCCCGGCCAGGGCATCACCTACCGGCACGATACGTGGCATCACCCACTAACTGTGCTCGACCGTCCGGCTCGGTTCGCGATCTTCATGTGGCTCGACGGGTCGAGCACCGACGAAGAGTTTGTGCCGCTGGCGCATCCGTTCACGGTGGACGTGCCGGGCTGACAGGGCGCGCCATACCGGTGAAGGGGTTCCAGCAGCACGAGCCCCCCGCAAGATGCCCTCGACCTGCTTTAGAGAGGAAGACCGAGAGCGAGTCCCGGATGTTCCGATGTAAATCGCAAACCGGCTAAGCCTCGCACATCCGAACGGATCGCAAGCGCATAACAGCGGCCGTGCGCAAGCGGCGGCGACGCGTTTTCGCACGCCGACGCCTCAGCGCTTTGGACGGCTGGTCTCGACCTCGCCGCGATCGACGCGCTTTGCAAATTCGGTCTGTCCGCCAGACGCCAGTATCCGCGCCTGCTCGACCCAGTTCTCGCGCTCGATCCGGCCACGGAATTCCAGCGCCTGACTGATACGGTCGATGTCGGCGTTGGACCAGTTGGCGACCTGCTCGTACGACCACACACCCATCGCGTTGAGCCGCTTCTCGATCAGCACACCAACGCCGCGGATGCGCTTGAGATCGTCCGGCCGCACGGGCGGCGTCGAACCGGTCTGCGGCCCACCTGCCGCCTCGGCCAACCCACCGCGCAGCGCTTCCGAGCGCACCGAACGCAGGGCCGTCAGATCAACCTTCTTAGCAGCATCAGCGTCCGCGTCCGCTTCAACCGGAGCGGCGGAGCCCTCCGGCGATGCGGCGGGATCGGCGTGTCCCGCGGTGCGGATCGCCTCAGCCAGTTGCGTTGGCCGCGGCCGCGCATCCGGCTTCGGCGCAAGATTACGATCGTACTCGCGCGAATACGCGGTTTCACCACCCCGCGACAGGATCTGCGCCTGTTCGATCCAGTTCTCGCGCGAAATCCGGCCCTCATTGCCGAGCAACCGCTCGAACCGCGTCACTTCGGTTTCCGACCAATGGGCGATCTGGTTGTAGCGGCTGACGCCCTGAACGTTCAACAGACGCTCGACCTCTTCGCTGACATGGCTGATCCGCTGGAGATTGTCACGGCCCAGCGCCAATGCCGGTCGCCGAGGCGGCAGCGAGGCAATGGAAGAGGCAATCGCGGCCCCCAATCCTGAACGCGCTGCCGATGACCGCGACAGCGCGGCCATGGCGTCCGGTGCGCTCGGCGTGCCTTCATCGCCGCTCGGCTTGGCAAGGCGCTGTGGCGCTTCGCTCTGCCGGCGCGCGAAGGCCGTCATACCGCCACCGGCGAGGATCTGTGCCTGCTCGATCCAGTTCTCGTGCTCGATGCGTCCCTTGAAGCCGAGCAACTCACTGATACGGCGCACATCCTCGTTCCGCCACGCTGCGATCTCGGCGAAGCGGTTCACGCCGGCCTCCCTGAGCTTGGCCTGCAGTTCAGGATCGATCGCGCGGATGCGGGTAAGATCGTCGGGCGGCTGAGCAGGCGCGGCCGTAGCATCACGCGCCGTCGCTGCGGGCACCACGACGACCGGAGCCGACGTGCTGCTTTGCCCGGCGGATCCGCCAGCGGCTGGAAGATCGGGACGGTCCGAGGCAGGATGCGCCGGCGATGCACCTGCGGACGACCGGACAGCAGCCGCGGCAGCCATTGCGGCAGCGACAGCGGCGCCGGTCGCAGATGCCCCGCGTTGCTGCACGGTTTCGGCGGCGGCCGGACGCTGGACGGGCGGTTCGGGCGCGCGCGCAGGCGGCGGCTCCGGTTGCGGCGGCGTCTCGGCTTCCGGTTCGGGTTCGGGCTCTGGTGCGATGGGTTCAGCAACCGGCACGATCGCCGCGGGAGCCGGTTCTGGTTCCACCTCCGGGATCACGTCCACCGGCGCCGGCTCGGTCGGATAGATGTAGTCATCCTGGCTCGACAGGGATTTCTTGAAGCGCTCGGTCGTGGCGGCGAGATCGGCACTGCTCGTCTCGACGGCCGACGCGACGTTCGAGGTCGCCGGAATGCTCTCGAT
The DNA here is from genome assembly GCA_023412745.1 of Pseudomonadota bacterium. GTDB lineage: Bacteria > Pseudomonadota > Alphaproteobacteria > Rhizobiales > Hyphomicrobiaceae > ZC4RG25. The sequence continues at coordinate 6,108 of JAEZBZ010000281.1, forward strand.
TTTCGGCCGGATCGGATCGTGATCGGTAAAGCGGCGGGCCTGTGAGGAAGTGCCAGCCGGCATATCGGCTTCGACGCGCGGCGCGGCCGCGTGGTGATCGACCACGCCTGCCGGCACTGCAACCGCCGCCACGGCGGCCGGTCTGAAGAAGGTGCGGCGCAACAAGCAGCCGAGGAACGCACCCAGGAAGTACGCACCCAGCAGCAATGCGGCCGTCTGCCAAAGCAGAGTGGTCATCGACGCGGTCCCCCCCGACCCAACTCAGCTCTCACGCGCGGGCAAGTCATCAGTCTTCCACGCGCCTGCATGACACCCAGCCTACGACCAAGCCGATGGCGAAAGCCGTCACGACGTACCAGAACAGCTTGGCTATCAGGAAGTCCATGCTTCAACCCTTTCAACGTGACGCTCTGCGCCTCAGTTGATCTTGATGGTGAATTCAATGCGCCGGTTCTTCGCGCGGTTGGCAGGCGTATCGTTCGACGCAACCGGACGCGTCGCGCCATAGCCGACGGCGCTCACGCGCTCTGCCGCGATGCCGCGGTCGATCAGATAGCCAACGACGGCATCCGCCCGGCGCTCCGACAGCGCCTGATTGCGCTCCGGCGTGCCTTCGGCATCGGCGTGGCCTTCGACCTGGATCTGCATTTGCGAGCACGCGCTCGCCGCCCGCACCAGCTTGTTCAACAGTGCGATGTCGGGACGCGACAAGTGAGAACTGGCGCGATCGAACCGGATCAAGCCGCGATCTTCCTCGCTCGCACGGCGGCAGGCTTCTGACATCCGGCGCGGTTTCGGCTTTTCCTGCAAGGCGGCCTGCTGCTCCGGCTCCGGTGCACGGGCGGGCGGCGCCGGTGGCGCGACGGGAGCACTCGGTGCTTGCGCCGGCGGCGAAACAGCCGGAGCCGGCGCGGGTTGCTGCACGCGCGCTGCTGCCAAACGCTGCCGTTCCGCCTCTGCGGCGGCAGCTTCCGCCGCACGACGCACATCATCCTCGGCCTTGCGGCGCGCATCGACACCGGCCTTCTTTTGCGCTTCCCGATCGGCCCAGATCATGGCGTCCGAACGCACCTCGATGGTGTCCTTACCGGCATAGCCGCGCGGCAGCGAACGGATCTCTTGGCGCACCGCCGTCAGCACCGCGCTATCGGGCGCCTGCCCCGTAACGGTCAACTCGGCACCCCGAATGCGTGCCTCACCCGACCTCAGCTTCGACAGCGCACTCAAGCCCACTTCGCCGACCTGCGGCCACTTCCTGGACTTGCCGCTCTTGACCTGCGTGCGGTCGACAAGCTTGGCGCTCGGGAACAGGCGCGACGCCGCCTCGGCCAGCCCGTTGCGGGTGGCGGCGTCGGGTACTTCACCCTCGAACACAAGTGAGTCGGGCGTCGTCCAGACCGCACGCCAGTTGAGTGCCGGCTCAGGCGGCGCGTCGACCACGATGCTGAATGCCGCATCGCAGGCTCTGTTGGCCGCAGCGCGAATTTCGCCGCGAACCTTGTCTGCCAGATCTTCGTCCTTGGTGGTGCCCGAGAACGTCAGCGCGCGGTCTTCCAGGTCGACGCTGCCGCCGCCGAACTTGGCGAGGCCGTCGAGCCCGGCCAGCAGACAGACCTGCCAGCCATCGCTGGCACCGGCGCCAACCTCCATAGTGTCATCGATCTTCTGCGACGGGAAGCGCGCCTGAACCGCCGCCGTCAACGCCTTGCGGGCGGCGTCATCGGGCACATAGCCGGACAGCGCCACGCCGGAATGGTCGACAGTGATACCCGTCGTGTAAGGGCTCACGGCACTGATCGTCGGTTCGCGGAATTTGATCTGGTCGGAAACCTTGAAGTTCTCCGGAATGCCATCACGCAGCGAACCACGCACGGCCTCTGCCGTCTCCTGCTTCACGGCCAATCCGGAGAGCTGGAGCTGTGTGTCGCGCACCTCTGCCGTTCCGTCCTCGAGCTGAGCCAGCTTGGGCAGTACGCCCATTGCGGCGTCAACGACATTGCGCGGATCGCCGGACGCAATCTGCATGCGATCGACCACGACACGCTCGCCGAACGTCTTCTGGGCGGCCGCGAAAATGCGTTCGCGCGCCGTTTCGCTCGGCACATGGCCGGAAAGCTGAACCTGGCCACCGACCAGTCGCGCCGACCACACGTACGGCTTGGCCAGCGGCGCAACGACGCGATCGCTCTGGATGCGGACACCTTGCGGCACGCCATTGCTGAGCGACGCCCTGAGATTGCGATAGGCGGCATAATCCTCCGCCTCGCCCTCGACGGTCAGCCCGTTCGCATCCAGCTCGATGCGGCCGCCGGTCTTCAGCCAGGAGAGCTGGCGCAGGCCGAAGCTGACCGCGCCGAGCCAGGATTCGTTTTCGGGCGCGCCCCGCGCCAGCCGCGTGCGGTCGTCGATCTCAAGCTGTGGAAAACTCGCCTTGGCGGCGCCGACGATGGCGCGGCGGGTGTTCTCGCTTGGCACGAAGCCGACCAGCCTCAGCTTGCCGCCCTCGCGCAGAAGCGCACCCCAGGTGTAATTCTTCTGTTCTTCCAGCAGTTCGGAGTTATTGCTGACGACGCGAACACCCCATTGCCCGCGCGCGATTTCGCTCGCGCGGAATCGCTCCGCATCGTCAGATGCACGTCCGGTGACCTGGCCATCTCGGCCGTCAAAATCGATCTTTGCCCAGCCGAGCCCGGCCGCTTCCAGCGCGGACTGCGATTGTCCCTTGAGCTCCGCCTCGATCTGGTTGAATGCGCCGCCGACATGCATGATCCCGAGCAGGCCAAACACCAGGACAACGCCCCATAGCCAACGCAAGGGATTGCACTTCATGCCGTTCTGTCTCCCTCCACCCCACACGACCGGACGTGGGCAGCTTTGCCTTCGTCCACAAAAACCCTGCTGGATTTCGCACGGTCTTGATCCCCAACCGCGGCTATCGTGTTGCAGACACCCGTCGTCCGCCGCAGCGCACTATAGTCAACCGCTCGGGTCATTGGAAGCTAGGGCGAATCACCCATTGGACGGATCGCCAACGGCGTCCGCCAGTCGTGTCCCATGGGTCACGCCGGCAGGATGGCGGGCTCCAATTCTGCCTTTCCCAGGATAAGATCGGACGCCTTGTCGGCGATCATCAGCGTAGCGGCGTTCAGGTTGGCAGAGATCATCCGCGGCATGACCGATGCGTCAACGACGCGTAGCCCCTCCATGCCGCGTACCTTGAGCTGGTCGTCGACAACCGCCATCGGATCACTCGCCGGCCCCATGCGGCAACTGCACCCGGGATGGAACGTGGGCTGCGCCCGCGTCGTGGC
>JAEZBZ010000282.1 GCA_023412745.1 Pseudomonadota bacterium
GTTCAAATCCTCCTGTTTTGTAGGTGTAGTTGAACAAGTTGTTCACCATAGCAAAGATACCAATCGTGGTATTTTGAATCTTCCATGATTTACCACCGGTAAGGTTTACCATACGGATAGGATCAAATTTTTCTTGCTTAAGAAGTTCGCGCATTCTCTCTTTTGTAATTTCCGGGAAAGCTCCTCCGGCGATGTCGGCTGGGTTTCGGACAAAGTTGTTTGTGCGCAAAAGCGGTGAAATATCAAGGTAGTTATCGTCAAGATAGTTTACGTTGGCTCCAATCCACCAGAATTTAGGGTCGCGGTATTCAAGACCAAACGAGTAAGCTTGTTGTGGCGTACCTGGAATGTGGTAGTCTTTAAACTTTGATTCGCCCATGTTTTGAAGTGGGTTCGGATTGTCTACGCTGGCCAACGCATCCTGATTCAGGAAAACGGTGGGGTTGTTGGCGTAAGTGTACTGTCCGTATGAAGCTGATGCAATCGCTTTCAGGGTTGAAGTAATCTGATATTCAATACCCAATTCAGCACCGATGTTGCGCTTTTTCAGGTTGGTTACGCTTTCTGCTACGAATGCGTCAGAGTCAGATGATTCGCTGTCTTCAAAAACACCTTCGGCAAAGAAGAATGAAGTCTCAGTAGCATTTTCCATGTTGGCGATGAAACCGGTCACACGAGCCTTGAAACGTGGCATACGCAAGATGTAGCTGATGTCTCCTGTTGCGATGCGCTCGTTGTCGATATCCATGACGTTATTGCTCATACGGGCGTTAGGGAAGACGTTACGCATGTTTGGCGCTTTGGTCATGTAACCACCGTTGATGTTAATCATGTGTTGTCCGGTTAGTTTGATAGTCATACCACCTTTAAAGCCGAAGTTTTCAAATACCACGCTCTTGCTCTTTCCGAAAGAGTTGTTCGGATAGTATCCATTGCGATACAATCCCTCACGCTGATATTCGTTGCGAGAGAAAGTCTGGGCGGTGTAGAAATCAACATCGCGGTAAGTAAAACGGAACTGTGTAAATCCGTCGATTGTAGTCGCGTGCATGTTGTAGTTGTAACCAAACTCGTCACCCTCACCCACGATACGGTCAGGGTTGTTAAGGTCAGTTTGTTGCTGTGAACCTGTTCCGAAGGTATCATAGTCGGCAAAATAAGCACCACCCAAAAGATCGGTCAGGTACTGGAAGTTATGCGACTTAAGCTTGCGAACGTGAACGCCGGCATTCATTACAATGTTGTCGGCAATCTGAGAGTTCAGGATAGTGTTGGCCGACCAGAGATTGTCTTCGATGCGGTCCTCATACATAATATAGCGGCTTTCGCCCGGAGCACGTCCCACTTCAAGACCATTAACGATGATCGGAGTAGTGTTGGCGCGGTACATTGATTCCCAGTCAATCTGACGCTGACCCAGGAATTTAGCATCCAGCGGGTTGGTAGCGGCCAAGTAGTTAGGAGTCCAGATACCACCAAGTCCACCCGGTTGATAAGCCGTAGGATCGTTTTGGTTTACATAATCCACATTGTTGTTGAACAACGAAGTGAAGTAGCTCGGAAGGTTGCGATAGTAAGTTGGATCAGGGTTTGGAACGCCATTAAAGTCCAGACGGCTGCTGGCGTTAAAACCTGTTTGGTAAGCGACGTTCGTATTAAGTGAAGTACGATCGGTCATTTTCCAGTAATGGCTCAGCATCAGGATTGGCTCCTCGACTGTACGGTCGCGTGCATTGCGCTTTTTGCCGTCTTGCCATCCCCAGTAAGAGTTGTACTCAATGCCGGCGATTGAAGTAACTTCATCAGTATTAGGCGAGTTACGTCCACGCTCGTTTTGAGCAAAGATAGACGTGAAATTTAGGGAATGCTTATCGTTGATTTTTTTCTCAACGCTTGCAAACACTGAGTTCGCGCTATAATCAGTACCTTCAAAATATCCTTCGGTAGCCCAACGACGTGAAGCCGAAATGACGTAGGCCCATCCATCGCTATTCATTCCCGACGCATGCGTACCCATCATACGATAGCTGTAGTTAGTGTTGGTTCCGGCGAACGAGATACGGGTTCCCGGACGATAGATTGATGCACGGGTGTTGATTTCTTGGGTACCAAGTATTCCACCAAAAGTGTAATCTGACGGAGCCAGACCCATGGTGAACTCCTGATTACGCGTAGCATCGTTAAGACCACCCCAGTTACCCCATTGCGGGCGGCCGTCGTTGATCTTGTTCATTACGATACCGTTAATCATGGTAGTTCCGTACTCGTTGTCAAGTCCACGGATCCTAAAACGCGCTTGACCCCAGTTAAAGGCCGCAGCCTGCTGGTAAGTGTCGCGCGAAGCCTGCAATAGTCCGGCAGTGCTTTCAGACCCGCTGTTGTCATCGCCAAGGTCATTTTCAGTAATGGTGATGAGACTCAGCTCAAGCTCAGAGGTGATGTCTTCTTCCATTACAACAGATCCCAGGTTGACCATCTGATCTTTAACGATGGTAACATTCAGAAACTGCTCGCGATAACCCGACGTTCTGATGTGGACGGTGCGCTCTCCGGCATCGGCCACTTCAAGCGTAAATACGCCAAGAGCATCGGTAATTCCTGTAACATTGGAGTTTTGCACGGAAACCTCAACGTTTTGCAATGGTCGTTGGGATTTGGAGTCGACGACCTTGCCGGTAACCCCGGTTTGGGCCAACACCAGTACCGTCTGCATCACAAATAAAGTACTGATAATAAGTTTTTTCATAAAAAGTTTTAGTTAAAATGCTTGCCGTCAGTCCTTAGTAAAAACTTAACAGCGCGCAAATGTACATCATTTCATATTATTATCTACTTTTGGTCCCAAGTTTGTGTTTAAATTAGGCACTTACGCAAATATCCCTTTTATGAAGATTACTAAATTTTTCGCCCTTCTTGTTGCGTTTTTCACAATTCAAGGGGGTTTTGGACAAGCAAAAGAGTATATTGTTCATACGGTAGGTTTCTACAATCTCGAAAATCTTTTTGACATTTACGATGACCCGACCATCAATGACGAGGAGTGGCTCCCGGGCGGTCCACGCGCTTGGTCGGAGGCAAAATATCAAAAGAAATTAACCAATCTTTCGCGGGTTCTTGCAGAGATCGGGACGGGCGAGAACAAAAATTCTCCGGTAATCATGGGCGTATCAGAAGTTGAAAACCGCAAAGTTCTTGAGGACTTGGTCAAGCAACCTACGCTTGTGGGTAAAGATTACGGCATCGTCCACTATGACTCACCTGACCGCCGCGGAATCGATGTAGGTCTTTTGTATCAGAAAAAACATTTCAAGCCCACGAGTTCAGCCAATATCCCACTGTACATCTACTCAGATCCTGAACCGCAGAAAAAGAAGGATAAGGATGATGATGACGACAAAACCGACGATGAAACCAAAGTTGAAAAAGGTTCGCGCCGTATTTACACCCGCGACCAGCTGCTTGTAACCGGACTTCTGGACGGCGAAGAAATCAGCATTTTGGTCGTTCACTGGCCGTCGCGCTCCGGTGGTGAAAAGAAGAGTTCTCCACTTCGCGAAGCTGCAGCCCGACTGACACGTAAGATTACCGATTCCCTTTACAACGTAAATCCCGACGCAAAAGTGATCATACTGGGCGACTTGAACGACGGATCTTTTAACAAGAGCGTTAAGGTTGAAATCGGCGCCAAGGGAAAAAAAGAGCAAGTCAAGGAGCGCGGGGTTTACAATCCGTTTGAAAGCATGGCCAATAAAGGATATGGAACCATCGGCTACCGCGATTCATGGGATATTTTCGATATCATCATGGTGACCGAGCCGCTTATCCGGGAGGATCGTACAACTTTCCGTTATTGGAAAGCCGGAATCTACAACAAGCCTTATATGATCCAAACAACCGGCGCATACAAAGGTTATCCACTGAGAAACACACAGACCGAACCTGGATTTAGTGATCACTTTCCGGTTTACATTTACCTGATCAAGGAAAGAAAGAAATAAGGTTTATCGACCGACAATTAAGAAAGGGTGTGATTGATATCGCGCCCTTTTTCTTTGTAATTTAGCGAAACGCCATATTGCGTAATTCAGATTTAAGATTTTATTTCTATATGTTCAATACAATTCGCTTCGCTCGGGTAAGATTTCGGAATGGTGCTTAAGCTCGCTTTTATGCCTTTCGACTTTTTTCCTCGCGTTGGTCGGAACCGTTCGCTTCGCTCGGGTCGACTTTCGACTTTCGACTTTCGACTTTCGACTTTCGACTTTTGACTTTTAGCTTCGCTCAGTTCGGCTGACGCCTCGTGTGACTTTTGACTTTCAACTATGAAACCTTTCAACCTCACCCAATGGCTGGATGAAAACCGCCACCTATTAAAACCGCCGGTCGGCAATAAAAACCTTTTTCCGGAATCGGATGATTACATCGTGATGGTGGTGGCTGGTCCTAATGCCCGCAAAGACTATCATTACAACGAAACCGAGGAATTCTTTTACCAACTCGAAGGCCACATCAAAGTCATCGTCCAAGTTGATGGCGAAAGGCGTGAGATGGAACTCGGACCCGGCGACATGTATCTGCATCCCGCGAAGACGCCACATTCGCCTGTTCGCAGCGAAGGATCCATAGGGTTGGTGGTTGAACGTGTTCGCGCCGGCCGCGGATTCACCGATGGACTTCTATGGTTCTGCGAAAATTGTAACCATAAACTCCACGAAGTCTACTTTGAACTCCACGACATCGAAAAGGACTTTTTGCCGCATTACGAACATTTTTACAATTCTGAAGAGCTTAGGACTTGCGATAAGTGTGGAACGGTGATGGAGACGGATCCGCGGTATATCAAGTGATTTAGGATTTAAGAATTAAGATTTAAGAATATTCCTCAAGTGGCTGTGAGGCATTTGGGGATTTTTGGTATTTGTTTAAAGTTTCTAGTCTGAAATTTCAAGTTTGAAGTTTCAAGTTGTCTTCAAAGGCCGCTTCTGTGGGAACTTGAAACCTTAAACTTCACCCGAGGCGCAAGCCGAACTGAGCGAAGCTAAACTTTGAAACGACACTCTTTCGTCTTTACTTTTTCCTCCCTTCGGTCAGAACAGTTCGCTGCGCTTAAGTGGAATTCGGAATTTCCCGTTCCGCCGAAAACTCGTTCGTCGTTCGTCGTTCGACATTTTTCCTCTCTACGTTCAGAACAGTCGCTTCGCTCGTGTGTCGTTCGTCATTTGACTTATAATTCCCTATTTTTGCCATCGCAAACAAAATCAGCATTATGGGAACTACACAGTCGTATGGCATCCAGGAGGCTCTTGAAACCCTTGGAATCCGCGAAATAAACATGGGAACATCAACCGGAACGCAGCATTTTGCGTCGGGTGAGGTTCTGGAATCATATTCACCTGTCGACGGAAAGTTGATCGGCAAGGTGACACAATCAACCAAAGAAGATTACGAAAAAGCAATGGCCGCCGCTCAGGCAGCTTTTCTTGAATTCCGTTTGATGCCGGCTCCTAAGCGTGGAGAAATCGTTCGTCAATTTGGCGAGAAATTGCGTCAAAAGAAAGAAGCGCTGGGTAAACTTGTTTCATATGAAATGGGTAAATCGCTTCAGGAAGGATATGGCGAGGTTCAGGAGATGATTGACATCTGCGACTTTGCTGTCGGTCTTTCGCGCCAACTGCACGGACTTACCATGCACTCGGAGCGTCCGGGACACCGCATGTACGAGCAATACCACTCGCTGGGAATCGTCGGAATCATTTCGGCATTTAACTTCCCGGTAGCCGTTTGGTCTTGGAACACGGCGCTGGCTTGGGTGTGCGGCGACGTATGTATCTGGAAACCGTCCGAGAAAACTCCGCTTTGCGCCATCGCTTGTCAAAACATCATGGCCGAGGTCATCCGCGAAAACAACCTTCCGGAAGGAATCTGCTGCTTGGTTACCGGCGATTACAAAATCGGCGAAATTATCAGCCACGACGAGCGCATTCCGCTAGTATCGGCTACAGGATCGACCCGCATGGGTAAAATCGTCGCCCAGGCCGTTGCCGGACGCCTCGGAAAATCACTACTTGAATTGGGCGGAAACAACGCCATCATCGTAACTCCGGATGCCGACATCAAAATGACGGTTATCGGAGCGGTGTTTGGAGCCGTTGGAACAGCCGGACAGCGTTGTACTTCAACCCGTCGTCTGATCATCCATGAAAGCATCTACGACAAGGTGAAAGACGCCATCGTATCGGCTTACGGACAACTCCGCATCGGGAATCCGCTTGACCAGAATAATCACGTCGGGCCACTTATCGATACAATGGCCGTTGACCACTACAACCG
>JAEZBZ010000346.1 GCA_023412745.1 Pseudomonadota bacterium
GCTTCGCCGGCCTCGATCTCGCGATCCGACCGCGTGATCACTTCCGCCACGTCGCCTGATACGAAGCGCCGGATGTCCCTGGCGGCGGTTTGGGCGCGAATGGCAAACTGCAGCGTGCCTTGCGCCCGGCGAATGGCCAACGCGAGCAGAACCGTGACCATAAGCACGGTAATGATTTTGTCGAACTCGGCGCCGATCAGAATGCGGTTGTCGGAAATGTAGCTGACGAAGTTGCGCGTGATCGTGCCCGGTGCGCTTTCCGTGATGGCCAGAGCCACCAGACCAGCCCAGCCAACGGCCGCGGTCGCACCCGCCGCCAGCACGTAGCGATAGTCGAAGCGCAGCGCGCGCATGGCGATGATGGCGAAGAAGTAGACGAAGGTCGGCACCTTTAGCGAAAAGGCCGGTGGCTGGCCGTAGTCGTCGTGGAACGACCAAATCAGCCACAGCAGCAGGCCAATATCGGCGATGATCGACGTCAGAAGCAGCCAGCCCGGTAGGCGCCCGCGATAGGCGAGCACCAGGCGGATAGCGGTGAAGACAAAGTAGGCGGACAGGACGACTGGCACGGGATCACTGGGCATGCGCGGTGGAGCATCGGCCGGCCGCGGCGCGATGATGTAGAGCGCGGACAGGATGAGCACCAGGCCGAGCTGCGCCCAACCGATCAATCGCTCGCTGCGGTCGTCGTGCTCGCGGATCATTTCGCTGACGCGCGTAGGCAAAGCCTGGGTTGTGCTTGAGACGGCTGACGCGGGAAAAAGCGGCCCGAAGCCGGACGGGGAAAAGCCTGCGATACCGCGATACTTCGGGACCAGTACACGCATGATCTGCAACATGACCGACGTCTCGATGTTAGTGCTGCCGTTTCGTTCGGGCAGCGAAGGTCGATGTAAGCCGCCGGAGGCTAGCGTCAATACGCTCGGCGATAATCACAATTCGGGTCAAGTCATTGTGACAGCGCCTGTCGTGCAAGCCTGCTGGCAAAGGTACGCGCCTCGCTGCGATCGGTTTCGCGGGCGGCCTGGATGACGGTGCGACTTGGCCGCGCAATTATACCTATCGCGCCTGGACGAGACCCGAGTCGATCAAGCGGCGATGGAAACGCAGGATCTCACCGCGGTCCTTGCAACTGTAATAACGCCCTTGGCAGACTTGTAGCAGGCGCTGTCTTTCCCGATAGGCATCCGACAAAGGCAGCCCTGCTGCTTCCAGGATGAGGGTTCCCAGATACGGTACATCGACGACGTCCTGCTGGGGAAGATCCGGCGGGCGGTATTTGATGCCGTCGACGGCGAAGTAGGTGAGAAAGCCGGGGGAGTCGATATCGAGGTGGACGTCCTCTGCTTCGGTCCGTTCATGGAAACCGAGCAGCGTGCGCGTCGCCATGGGGTGATGGTCACCGTAGTGGACGATCAGGAAGCGCTGATCAGGAAAGCGGCGCTGCAACTCCGCCTTCAGATAGGTGTAGTCCATGCTGGCGATCGCCAGCCGGCGCAAGTATTCGTGCATCTCCGGATGCGTACCTGGCGCGCCGCCGGCCACCTCCATCTCCGGGCTGAACTTGATCGAATACGGCCAGTGGGTCGCCATCGTCTGGACGAACGTGAACAGCGGTTGAGGGCCTTTGGCGAAATGGCGCTCCATCTCGTTCAGGGCGTTGTCGTAATAGAAGCGATCGCGTTCGTTGACGACCTTGGCGCGCTGGTCCTTGGCGTCGAAGATCTCCTTGAGGCCGATCGCGGTGTAAAAGCGGTCATTGGACACGAAGTTGCGCAGCATCGGGTAGAAGACGACGTTGCGATAGCCGCATCGCGCCAGCGTTTGCGGCAGCGTATCGTGCACGCGCCCGGCCATGAGCAACTGCACGAACGAGCGCATGCTGCCGAACGAATACGTCGAAACGCCAGCCAGCAGCGAAAATTCCGTCAGCCAGGATGCACCGCCATAGGTTTCGACCCGCATCTTGTGCAGATGATTGTCGTGCGAGCGGAAGAATGGATCGAGGCTGCGGTCGTAGGTGAGCTGCGGGAAATGGCTCGGCGGCACCACCGACTCCTGGTGGATCAGGATAATGTGCGGGGGCGCCGTCGCCGGATGGCAAGTTGTTGGAATGCGAAACGCGGGCCCGGGCGCACGCAACGCGGCCTCAAGCAATTGACCACGCCATAGCGCGTCGAATGTTTCAGGCAGAGACGAAAAGAAATACGTCAGATACTGACCAGCGTAGGCGAACTCCGTATGACGCCGCTCGCCTTTGGCGGTGAGTGCTCCTGTGGCGATTGTGAAGAAGACGGCGGTGGCCATCGCAGCGATGTTGCGGGGGGCGCGGCTACCGTCGATGCGGTACGTGATCCATCCGATCAGAAGCGCGCTGATGAGCGCGGCAGCAACAATCAGCACATCGCGGCGATAGTCTTCCCATAGATAGCTCACGGTCGACCAGGAACTCAGGTAGAAGATGAGGTCATAGGCATGCATGACCATGTTCATCTTCGTGAGCTTGATGCTGGAGCCAAGCAGGACAAGCAGCGCCAGCGCCGTCACAGCCACGGCGGAGAACATCACCCTACGCGTGATCAGGATGAGGACCGAAGCCATCGCCATGCATGCGGCCAGCGTAAAGATCGAGGTCGTCGCGCCGCCTTCCGTGCCCCAGCGGTAGCTGATCATGCCGAGCAGAAGAACCAGCGCCACCGCATAAGCAGTGCCGGGCCGAAGTTCTCCGAGACTGAGACGGGATCGTGCGGTGGTTATAAGACCGCCCGCAGTTTGATCGGTCATGGCCTGACGATGTCAATGGACTGTCATGAAACTGTCGTCAACAACCATAGCCGTTTGATGGCGGATGACAAATAACCCTGGCTGAATATGGTGTCTTATTGTCTTATATCGGACATGGGGGCGGGTGGCGTAAGGCCCGGAGTCACGAAAATTCGCAGCCAACGGATGGATCAATCCGGGCAAATGCGTCTTGCGTGGCGGGGAGGCCGGGCGCGGTTAGGGGTGCGGGCGGGTGATGGTCCGGAGCCATTGAAAGCGCGCGGATCGCAATCCGGGCGAACGGGCTTGGCTGACAGCAGCGAACCACAAAAAAGCGCATCGCTTTTTTCTTGCGACGCGCCAATTCGCGCTGGAAGCTGGGGATAGGGCTATCTCAGCAAAAGTATCCGCTCCGATAGCCTTCATACCACCGGACGCATTTGCGTTCGGTCGCGCGCTCCGTCGTCACAGGGAGCTTTTCGTTTCTCGTGTCCAATTCCAACAGGCGACGCGTGTCGACTTCCGCCTGCGCGGTCGGGACCTGAGACTTGTTATTCATGATAGACCTTTATACCTCGATCTGATGTTCACCGAGACAACGCCTTTGATCGTGGTTCGTTCCTGGGCCAGCCAAGGCGTTCAGCCGCACCTGCGCCAGGAAGAGGGATCGCGAGCCTTTCCGCAGCGCCGGGGTCACATGAAGCCGAAGAGATAGAGCAGCAGGATGACCGACAGGGGAACTCCAGCGGCCCACAAAACGACGCCCTTCATTACATCCTCCCGATTGACGTTATGATCATCGCAGCAGGCAACCACACCAACGAACGGCCGCGCCGGGCGCGTGAAATGATCGAACAAATAACGCAGCGAGCAGGCGGGGGGTTCCTTCCCGGGACGATGGGGCAAGGCATGGCTTCCTGATGCCGGAGTAGCGATATTTGTGTGCGGGTGCGAAAGTTGCGCTGCAATATTCAAAGATCGCGATGTTTATTTTGAAGACAGCCGAGTTTGAACAAGTGATTTTCGTTTTGCGGGAAATTTTTTTGTCCCGGGAGATTTCAATTCCGGAATGCGTTTTTTGAGATAATTCGTCCCATTTTTCTCCTTGTTTTAAAGGCGCAAATTCTCTTATCCCGGCAACGGGCGGATGGATTTTTTGCCGATCAGGCATTCATTTCCGGCGAAATTTCGAGCAATCCGGCGATTGACATCGTCGCGCCACGTGCAACTGTTAGCCGGATCAGTGTGCAGCATAATTGGTCTGACCAATTCGGTTCCACTGTGCTGACGCCAATAAGAATGCGGGGCGTGAAGCAACATAAAGTCGTGCCTCTTAGAATAAGGGGCGTCTCAAGCCGGATCAGTGCGGCTCGACAATCCAGCCGCGGATTACCGGCATCGGCTGGAGGAAACAATGACCCGACGTTTGGCTGGAGCATTCGCAATCGCTCTAGGGGCAGCAACCGTGGCGCTCGCGGTGGCTCCACCTGCAGCGATTGCACAGGACAAGTATCCCACAAGACCTATCGAGTTCGTGGTGCCATGGGGGCCTGGCGGTGGCGCGGATCAGCTTGCGCGTCTGACGGGAAAATTGCTGGAGCCCGCGCTCGGCACCTCGCTGCCCGTCGTCAATGTCCCGGGCGCGACCGGTGGTACGGGCATGGCGAAGCTGCTGGCGGCACCGGCAGACGGCTACTCGATGGCGATCTACATCGCAGATAGCCATGCTTTGCTGGCTGGGCCGGATGCGCGCTGGAAATCGGAGGATATCGTTCCGGTCTCGGTCATGATCCAGGCGCCGTCGTTTTTGTTCGTCGCCGACAACAGCCGCTTCAAATCCTGGGCCGACTTCGAGAAGGAAGCCAAGGCGAAGCCGGGCACGCTGAAAGTCGCCACCCTGGGCTTCGGAAGCGTAGACGATTTCACGCTGAAACACCTGGAAAGCAAAGGCATCAAGATCGTCCAGGTGCCGTTCTCCAAGCCGAGTGAGCGCTACGTTTCCATTCTCGGCGGCCACGCCGATGCGCTCTACGAACAGGCTGGCGATGTCGGGCAGTTTCTGAAGTCGAAGCAGATGCGGCCATTGATCATCTTCGGCAAGGATCGCCATCCCGCGTTCAAGGATACGCCCAGTTCCTACGAGCTTGGCTATCAGGTTGCGTTGCCGCAATTCCGCTCGATCGTGGTGCGCGCCGGCACGCCGCCGGAGCGGGTCAAGGCGCTATCGGCTGCGCTGGCCAAAGTCGCGGGAACGGATGAATTCAAGAAATTCCTGGCCGATCAGTTCGCATCCCCCGACAGCTTTATCGACGCGTCGAAGGCTGGAGGATTTGTGAAAGAACAACTCGACGACATGAAGAAGTTCGCTGGCGCCAAATCGTAATCCAGCGCGTCCCCGCACGAAAATCGGGTGGCTGCATGTTCGTGGCTAGCCACCCGGTCCTATGACGACAACGTCTTCGAGACATGGCAAATGGTGCATCGCTTCAAGCCGGCGCTGCCTTACGTGCTGGGATTGGTCATCGCCGCGGTACTTTTCGTGCTTACGGGCCAGATCAGCTACACCCCGCGCGGTGATCAATTAGGGCCTGATTTCTGGCCGCGCGTTGCAATCGGATTGATGGGCGCAGTCTGTCTGTATGAAATCATTCGCGCGTTCGTGACCGGCGGATCCGCAAGTGATGTGCGTGGCATCGCCGAGCGTTTGGACACGTCGGAGGCCGACGCGGAGGATGAGGCGGCGGCATCGCGCCCCGCGCTGATCATAGCAGGTGTTGTGCTCACGATGGCTTATGCCGTGCTGGTGCCCGTTCTGGGCTTCCTGCTCGCCTCGTATCTCTATCTCATCTTGTTCATGTATCTCGGCGGCGCGCGCAATCATCTCGCGATCTGGCTTTCGAGCAGCATCGGCATTTTGGTGTTTGCCTTGATTTTCCTAAAAATCGTCTACGTCTCTCTGCCGCGCGGCCAGCCGCCGTTCGATCAGGTCACGCAGTTCGTCATGGATCTCCTGCTCATCCGCTAAGCCAGGCCCGAGGAATGTAAGTGCATGCTCGATATTCTCTCCAACCTCGGCGCCGGTTTCATTGCCTGTATGACGCCAGGGCATTTGCTGGTTCTGTTCCTCGGCATCGTCGTGGGCTTGCTGGTCGGTGTGCTGCCGGGACTGACGCTGGTGATGGGCGTCATTCTGGTGTTGCCGTTCACCTACCAGATGGACCTGACCGCCTCCATCATCCTGCTGACCGCGATGTACGTCTCGGGTACTTATGGCGGTGCATTCACGGCGATATTGTTCCGCATTCCGGGCGAGCCTCTGGATGTGCCGATCCTTTGGGACGGCTATCCGATGGCGCAGAAGGGACATGCTGCCGATGCCCTGGGATGGACGCTGATTGCTGCGCTCGGCGGCGGTTTGATTTCTGCGATCATCATGGTGCTGCTGACGAAGCCCGTGGCAGATTTTGCCTTAAGGTTCTCGACGCCCGAATATTTCGCGATTGTCCTGTTCGGTTTGGCCAGCGTGATTGCGCTCGGGCGCGGGTCGCTGCCGAATGCATTGATTTCTCTGTCGCTCGGTGTGCTGATTGGCTGTGTCGGGACGGATGCGATCTATGGCAGTTACCGGTTCACGTTCGACCTGCCGATCCTCGCTGACGGCATCGAGTTTCTCGTCGTGATGGTTGGCGCCTATGGCGTCGGCGAAATCTTGGCGCGGCTGGAGCACGGCTTCGCCAGCAAGCCGGTCGAGAAAGTCAGCCAGACCGCGACGCGCTTGCCCTCGTTGCGCGAGTTGTTCGCGCTGCGCTGGATGTTTCTGCGCTCCAGCCTGCTCGGCAATATCATCGGTCTGGTTCCGGGCGCCGGCGCCACGATCGCCTCGTTCGTTTCTTACGGTGTCGAGGCACAATACGGAAAGCGGCGCAAGGACATGGGCACCGGCGTTCCGGAAGGTATCGTCGCGCCGCAAAGCGCGTCGACGGCATCCGTCGGCGGCGCGTTGGTGCCATTGCTGGCGCTGGGCGTGCCCGGCAGTGGTGCGACTGCGGTGATGCTCGGCGCCTTCATGCTGCATGGTGTGCAGCCCGGCCCGCAGATATTGCTGACCTCGGCGCCGATGGTCTACACGATTTTCGCGTCGGTTTTCCTTGGCATCGCGTTGATGTGCCTAATCGGGTTCTATTACATCCGCCTGCTGGTCCGGGTGCTGGATTTCCCGGAGACAATGGTCTCGGCGTTCGTGATGCTATTCTGTTTTATCGGCGCCATGTCGATCCGCAACAATCTCACCGATCTGTGGCTGATGATTGCTTTCGGGATCATCGGCTACCTGCTCGAGCGATTCCGCTTTCCGATCGCGCCGATGGTACTGGGCGTGATCCTCGGTCCGATTGCCGAGGAGGCGTTCATGAATGCGATGATCAGTTTCAGCAATGACTGGACGATTTTCTTCACTAGGCCGATTTCCGGGACGATCATGGCCGGCGTGATCGTGACGCTGTTGCTGCCGTTCGCGGGACGCAGGCCGCGTGCGCCGGCCGAGGCGGCGTCGTCGAGCTGATGGCCCGGGGTTTACGGGGCTGGCTGCCGGCCCTGACGTAATAAGCGGCACGCCGAGCTGGCGCGCGGCGGAAGCCGGCCTTCGCTGCCGATGTCCGCTGAAGCGCCAAGCCTTGCGGATCGGCGGCTATATTCCGTCGAAATTGCAGTTCGGTTGCAGTATCGCGTGAAAGAAAAGTGCGGGCCGTTTACCGCTGGCCCAAGCGCTGCAGCCGCGCATCAGCTTCGCCGGCGCCAAGCTCTCTGGCGCGTTGATACCACTTGCGGGCTGTCGCGGGATCGGGTTGCACACCGCCGAGGACCGTCATGCGCGCGAGTTCGTTCGGGTCGTAAGTCGAGGCCAGAGCCAAGGCTGCCGGGGCCCATCCCAAATCCGCTGCGCGCTGGAAAAACAGCCGGGCGGTCGTCAGGTTCCCGGCGCTCAGGCTTTCGTTGCCCCGTTCCATGTGCTTGACGGCGCGGTCGCGGTCGGCGTCGCTGATCTGCGGGAGCAGGGGAGCCGGAGCCTGCGGGCGGATGTCCAGTTGCGGGCGTGCTTGCGGCGCGACGCCAGAACCGAGTGCAGCGGTGTTGGGCCCAGGCGCCAATTGTCCCTTGGCGGCCGGTGCCATCATGGCCGCGGCGGGGGCAATCAGCAGAGTGGATTTCGTTTCGCTGAGGATGGCGCCATCGATGGCGACGAGGGCAATCGTGATCTCGCTTTTGCCGGTCGCGCCCATGGGCGTGGAAATCTTCAGGCGGGCCAACGCGGCCAGTGGCACGGCCCAGGCACCGGCGGCAATGGCGTGTCCCTCAGACAGCGTGGCCGAGGGCGGTAACCCGCGAATGCGCAGGAAGGTTTGCGCGGGAACGGCGCTCATGGGGCCGATTTGGATAGGAAACGGCGTCTCGACCGCGGGCTCGGCAAGCACCACCGATGCGACGTTGATATTCGGCTTGGCCGCCGGCGCTTGTGCGCTGGCAAACGGAAGTGAGTGCGGCAGGGCGATAGACCCTGCCAAAGTCAGAGCGATCACGAGCGGCTTGACCCCCCGGCCGTATCGCCCTCGGCTATCGCTGCGTATCATGTATCCCCCCTTTGCAGAGGTGGCCCAGCTGGTTGTTGGCCGGCGGGACCTGCCTCGGCTCGCCCTAGAACCTCGTTATTGCTTTGGCCGTTGCTTGCTCCATTCCAGGAACTGCTGGAACAGACGTTCTTGTTCCGCCCGGTTGCCCGGCGCGGCGCGTGCCGCCTGGGCTCTCGCCAGATTCGGATCGATCGCCTGGGCCGGAGCCTGACCCGTAGCAGCAGTTGCCCCCTTGTTGGCCTCCGCGGCCTTCTTCAGCATTTCGTCTGCAACCCAATAGCGGTTCCAGCCAGGTACGTTTGCGGCGAGATTGATTTCCTTCCACTTCGGGTGATACGGCGGTCTTCTCAGCGTATCGAAGCGATCGAAGTAATATTGAATGAAACGCTCAACGCGGCGGAAGCGATCGTTTTCCCGGTTCCAGTTATAGACTGCCAGCACGACGGGAATACCGAGCGTTTCGACTTTCTCACCCGGGCGGAACAGGTTGGGGTAGTCCTCGTGGCCCAGCGTCGTGGGGACGTAGTAGTCCGAAAAGGCATCCGTGAACTCGACGGGAAGGAAGTGTCCAACGTCGGACTTCAAATTGGTAAAGAGATTGTTGGGCTTGCCGACCGTGTGCAGGATCGCGGCGATTTCGCCGTTCTTCATCTGCTCCAGGGCGACGGAATTGTTGATGTAGACGGGCTCGACGTTGATGCCGAGGCGCTCGAACAGGATCGGCCCGGTGACCGTCGGGCCGGCGCCTTTGGTGTGGAAGCCGACCTTCTTGCCCTCAAGATCCTTGATCGTTTTGATGTCATGGCGCGCGAATACGTGCAGCTCGCCTATATACATCTGCGAGATGTAGTTCACGCGTCGCTCGATATTGCTGGCGCGGCGATTGCGCTTGAAGTCCTCGAACACGTCAGCGTGCGTGATCGCGATGTCGATGCCTCTCAGGTAGAGCAGGTCGTTGACGTTTTCGACCGCGCCGTAGGTCACGACCGGGAGTACGCGCATTTCGTCGCCGTCATTCAGGGCTTTGGCCAGTTCGGCTGCAAACCGGATGAATGTGCCCTCAAGCAGACCAGCTGCGATGCCGATCGTCCAGTTATTAACCCGTTGTACTGCGCCCGCTTCGCCGGCAGCCGCAGCCGAAGAAGCT
This sequence comes from Pseudomonadota bacterium, assembly GCA_023412745.1. Taxonomy (GTDB): domain Bacteria; phylum Pseudomonadota; class Alphaproteobacteria; order Rhizobiales; family Hyphomicrobiaceae; genus ZC4RG25. The sequence continues at coordinate 9,538 of JAEZBZ010000346.1, forward strand.
GCAATCCCAGCCTTGGGGCGAACGCGCTCTTGCGCCTGGGCCAGTTCAATCAGCTGAGGGGATTGAGCGAGAGTCGGACCTGCCAAAGCAGTCACAAGCATCATCGCTCCCGCAAACCAAGCTCGCAGTGCAGGCACGGATCGGACTCCCCAAGATCGATTTTGATATGTCGCTGACGCCATAGAGGCGACGGAATTAGGCCATATTATAGCAATCTGCGAGAAGGGCTCGCATTTTGACGGCCTATTCGCCAAACGCACCATGTTCAGCGGGGCAACCCAGAGGATTTCGGCGCGCGGGAGTGGTCAGGCAGGCCAGATTGCGGGAGGAAGCTCAGGCTTCGTCCATGAACTGGCGCACCTTCCTTTTCTCCCATCTCGCGATCGGCCCGGGAGACCTGTCGGGTTTGGTGCTGCTGGCGTAGACGCCAAGGCCATGGGCCACAACTCCGATTCCCCAGCCAAGAAATACCCATTGTGCCCACCAGTCTCCGCTGGTGGATGCATTAATGGCGATCAGAGCGGCAACGACGCCGACGAAAATGGTCAAGTGAATATAGAAGCCCTTTAGTGCTTCCACGCGCTCTCTCGCGCGCTGGTATTTTTCCCGATCTATTGTTCCGGTTTCCTGCTCAGCCAGCGTGCTGGGGCCTTGATCGCTCATCATGATGTCGGTCCTGAATGCGTGTGCCAACCGTCTATCAGTACAATTGGGAGCCATGTGGGCCTAGCTCCCATCCTACCTGATAATAAAATGTACGTCAGCGATTAAAGCTCCGTATCAGTCATAAGCGATGCAGCTGCGATAGCGGCGCCACCAATATCCTGATCCGGTCTGCATTGCTCTGCGCCGAAGCCAGTCGCAGTTGTAATAGTAGTAATAGTCGGGGCCGTACCAGCCGCCATCGCCGCCGAAGAAGAATACGCGGCGCCTGCGGAAGTCCCGATCAACGTGGCGGCGGTCGCCTCGACGAAAATTGCGCTCACCGACATTCCGGCCGCTGCGTGGTGGCGAAAATTGATAGCGTCCTTGATAGCCGCTGCCGGCTGATCCGGGGGCTGGAGCTCTGTCGAATGTCCTGCCAGCCATGCCGCGACGCCCCATTTCCCCGCCTCCCATGCTTCCGCCGCGATAACTGCCGCCGCTGAAGCTGCCACCGCCGGCGCTGCCCCCGCCGAACCCTCCACCACCCATTCCGCGTCCGCCGCTGCTCATGCCGCCCCCTCCGAAGCTTCCTCCTCCACCCCCAAAACCACCCCCGCCGCCACGCCCACCTCCACCGCCCCCACCCCCGCCG
>JAEZBZ010000078.1 GCA_023412745.1 Pseudomonadota bacterium
GATTATAGGAACGGACCGCATCGAAATTGCGCATCAGCAGGAATACGGGGCCTCTAGCGACCGGCTGCCAGAGCCGCGCTTCAACTTTCGTGTTGGGGAATGGCTGGCCGTTGGCCCGCGTCACCCCGCGCTCGACCCAAGCGGCGATGCTGCGCCGCGTATTGCCTTGCGTGGTCATCCCGCCCGGCAAACGGACCTCGTAGCCCCAGTCTTCGCCACGACGATACTTGCCGCGCTCGACGAGAAAACGCGCGGTTCCGGCCAGCGCGTCGTCTGGCAGGCCGAACGGCGAAATGCGGCCATCGCGGTTGAAGTCGACGCCCATGTTCAGCCAGACCTCGGGCATCCACTGAGAATGCCCCATGGCGCCAGCCCAGGACCCAATCATCTCGTCGGGTTGCGCCCAGCCGCGCTCGATAATGCGCAGCGCGTTGACCAGCTCCTTTTCCCAATAAGTGCGGCGGCGCGGCTCGCCCCACGCCAACGCGGCGAGCGCGGGAATGACAGGGCGCATGTGCTTGGGGTTGGTCACCACGTCACCGAACGCCGATTCCATGCCCCACAGGCCCATCATCACGTAGCGGTCGACGCCGTATGTGCGCTCGATCCGTCCGAGCAGATCTGACGCTTCCCGCACGCGCTCCTTGCCGGTCGTGATGCGCCAGTCGGACACCCGCCTGTTGAGATACTGCCAGAGCTGCTCGCGGAACTCAGGCTGCGCGCGATCGAGCGCGTAGACCGAGGTATCCGGTTTGACCGCGCCCATCACACGGCGATAGGTGGCCTCCGACACGCCGCCAGCGCGCGCCTTGGCTGCGAACGCCTCGGCCCACTGTGCAAACGGCAACTTGGCTGCCTGGGCGTGGGCCGGCAACGGAAGCGCTGGCACCACAGCAAGAGCTCCAAGTCCGGCCAGCAAATCGCGGCGCCGTATCATGCGTCGTGCGTCCTCCTCTCATGCATCCTAGAATGGCGATGGACGCTCTACCACGGCCATGTGGCACGAACGCGCCAACGCGTGGCCACGCGACGCATAAGGGCTACACCAGGGCGTTGGCGCGGTCCCGGTGAACCGGGCTGAGGTTGGTGTTCTCAATCAGACGCTGTGCGATAAGCTGGATCAGGTTCCAGCCGAATTCGGGATTCTGGAAATAGATTTCCTTGAGCTGGTTTTCGTCGATCGACAGCAGCTTGCAGTCCGAAATCGCGATTGCTGATTGTGTGCGGCGGCCATCGCGGGTGAAGAAAGCGATCTCGCCAAACAATGTGCCGTCACCGATCTCTAGGTCGATCTCACTGAAGTGAATCCGCCCCGAAACGAGGTAGTAGAGCCTGTCGCCCGCATCGCCCTTCTGGAACAAAGTCTGCCCGGCCGACAGTATGCTTTCGACCGCATGCGGTGCGAGCCATCCGGCGTGAATACCGGTGACAGGCGCCGCCTTTAGCGTCGCAATCTGCTGGCGCATCTCGCGGATGCGGTAGATGTTCAGCGGAAGCTGGATGGCGTTCTGCACGGCATTGGGCCAATACCCCGCCGCTGCGGCTGCGATGATCGACAGCAGGTTGCTCGACGCTGCGAAAACGCGCAAACGGATGATGGTTCTGGAGAAGGTCGACAGTAGCGTCAGCGCCATCGCGGCCCACCCAATCCAAGGCAGGTACGGCATCACATCGCTCAATACGCTCATCTTCCGGTGTCTCTAATTCTCGTCGAGCGCGGAGCGACTTGACGTTGACAATATGGCTCGCGGGGAGCCATGGCCGATCGAAGCTGATAAATGAATGAGCTGCGAAGACAACGTGTGGCAAGCGAAACAACGCTCACGCACAAACAGCCATATTTGAACAGTAAAAGGCCGGGCGATGCGAGTCCTGATCTGCGGCGGTGGTGTGATCGGCACATCAATTGCGTATTTCCTCAGCCGCCGCGGCGCCGAAGTCACGGTCATCGAGCGCACGGCAATTGCCTGTGCAGCGTCGGGAAAATCCGGCGGCTTTCTCGCGCTCGATTGGTGCGACGGGACACCGTTGGCGCCACTGGCGCGGCGCAGCTTTACGCTGCACGAGATCCTGGCGAACGATCTCGGCAACACCTGGGGATATCGGCGGCTGCAGACTTATACAGGCACGGCCAGCGCGCAAAGATCGGCCAAGCGGCGCACGGCGCATGATTTCGCCTGGCTGTCCAACAGCGTGAGTATCGCCCGCCGTCTCGGCACTACCAACTCGACAGCGCAGGTCGACCCAGCCGCCTTCACCAAGGCCATGATGCGCGCCGCCGAAGCGCATGGCGCAACACACCGGATCGGCGAAGTGACCGGCCTTGAGCGCGACGAAGACACCGGCCGCATGACGGGCGTTCGGATCGGCGATGAGACGCTTGCCTGTGATGCGGTCGTTATCGCCATGGGACCGTGGTCGATCCTCGCCAGCGGATGGTTGCCGTTGCCCGGCGTTTACGGGCTGAAGGGCCACAGCATGGTGTTCGACACCGGCAATCGCGTCGGCGCGGAGGCCCTGTTCCTGGAGTACCAGGAAGCCAGCGGTGAACAGCATTCCCCGGAAGTCTTCCCGCGTGTCGGCGGCACCACGTACGTCTGCGCTATTTCCAGCGACAGCCCGCTGCCGCTCGATCCGGCCCAGGTCCATCCCGACGACGGCGCGATATCGCGCCTGCATGACATGTGCGCGCGCATGTCTCCGGTGCTGGCCGATGCGCACGTACTTGCGACACAGGCCTGCTTCCGCCCTGTGACCGAGGATGGCCTGCCGCTGATCGGCGCGGTGGCTGGATGCGATGGCGCCTACGTCGCCACGGGCCACAGCGTGTGGGGCATTCTCAATGCGCCCGCGACGGGCGAGGCGATGGCCGAGTTGATCTTGGATGGGACCACACAAACAGTGGACCTCAATCGCTTCCGCCCCGACAGGCTGCGCGCGTTCGATCCCTCGCGCCTGCGGATGCAGTAGTAGCAGGCAACTGTCAGGCTGGCGTTTCGGGCTTGAAGATCAGGCAGGTTTCGCTGTCGTGCGCCAACAGCTTGCCGTCAGCATCCCACAGCCGGCCTTCCGAGGTCGCGATGCGGCCGCCGGAATGAATGACCTTGCCTTCGCAGCGCAACTGCCCCGACGCCGGCAGGACAGCTCGAACGAAGCTGACCGACAGATCAACGGTGGTATAGCCCTGGCCCGCCGCCAGCGTGGAATGCGCCGCACACGCCATCGCGGAATCGAGCAATCCCGAAACCCACCCGCCGTGCACCGTGCCGAGAGGATTGTAGAACTGCTCCGACGGCAGCGCCTCGAACACCACACGGCCGAATTCGACCTCGGAAATCCAGATATTCGTAGATGCTGCGAATGGTGGCGCGGGATGGATGCCATCGCGGAGCTTTTGAAGGAATTCGAGCCCAGATGTGCTGATCAGCACATCGCGCGGCACAACGCCGACGTTGGCAAAGCGCTCCGAGGACATGTCCACACCTCCCATGACGCCCTGACGCCGAAGCCCGGATTACGATTTCAGCCGGTAGCCGGTCGCGAAGATCCGCCAGATGATGATCAGGCAGGCGATCAGGAAGACCAGCGTCATGCCCAAGCTGACCCCGACGCTGACATCGGAAACGCCATAGAAGCTCCAGCGGAAACCGCTGACCAGATAGACGACCGGATTGAACAGGCTGATCGTGCGCCAGATCGGAGGCAGCACATCGAGCGAATAGAAGGTGCCGCCGAGAAACGTCAGCGGCGTGATAACGAGCAGCGGGACCACCTGCAGCTTTTCAAAGCCGTCGGCCCAGATGCCGATGATGAAACCGAGCAGGCTGAACGTAATGGCCGTCAGCAGAAGAAACGCGACCATCCATAGCGGATGCGCGATGGTCAACGGCACGAACAGGCTCGCGGTTGCCAGCACGATCAGGCCGAGAATGACGGACTTAGTCGCGGCGGCGCCGACATAGCCCAGCATAACCTCATAGAACGATACCGGCGCCGACAGGATTTCATAGATCGTTCCGGTGAAGCGCGGAAAATAGATGCCGAACGACGCGTTCGCGACGCTTTGCGTCAGCAGCATCAGCATGATCAGGCCCGGCACGATAAATGCGCCATAGCTGACGCCCTCGATCTCGGGAATGCGCGCGCCGATCGCGGCGCCGAACACCACGAAATACAGCGACGTCGAGATCACCGGCGAGACGATGCTTTGCAGCAGCGTACGGCCGGTGCGGGCCATCTCGAAATAATAGATCGCGCGGATGGCATGAACGTTCATCGGCTTTGCCTTACGAGATCGACAAAGATTTCTTCAAGCGAGCTCTGCGAGGTGCGCAGGTCGCGGAACCGGATGCCCGCTGCCGTCAGATCGGCAAGCAGCGTGTTGATGCCGGTGCGCTGCGCTGTGGCGTCATAGGTGTAGACCAGTTCTGCCCCGCCGTGCGCCAGCGACAGATCATGCGCGGCAAGCGAAGCCGGGATAGCACCCAGCGGTTCGTGCAGTTCGAGAACAAGTTGCTTCTTACCGAGCTTGCGCATCAGCTCGGCTTTCTGCTCCACGACGATCAGTTCGCCGTGGTTGATGACTCCGATGCGGTCGGCCATCTGCTCGGCTTCTTCGATGTAATGGGTCGTGAGGATGATGGTGACGCCCTGGTCGCGCAGAGAACGGACCACGCCCCACAGATCCTGGCGCAGTTCCACGTCGACGCCGGCGGTCGGCTCGTCGAGGAACAGGATGCGCGGTTCGTGCGACAGCGCCTTGGCAATCAGCACACGCCGCTTCATGCCGCCCGACAGCGTCATGATCTTGCTGTCTCTCTTCTCCCACAGCGACAGATCGCGCAGCACCTTCTCGATATGCACGGGATTCGCCGACTTGCCGAACAGGCCGCGGCTGAAGCTCACCGTCGCCCATACCGTCTCGAAGGAGTCGGTCGTCAACTCCTGCGGCACCAGCCCGATCAGCGACCGGCTGGCGCGATAGTCGCGTACGATATCGTGACCATCGACGGTGACGCTGCCACCTGTGCGGTTCACGATCCCGCATACGATGCTGATCAGCGTCGTCTTGCCGGCACCGTTGGGACCAAGCAGCGCAAAGATCTCGCCGCGCTGGATGTCCAGGCTGACACCTTTCAGCGCCTTGAAACCGGAGGCGTAGGTCTTCTCGACATTGGCAATCGAAATGATCGGCGCCGTTGATTGCGGTTTGGGCATGCAGGTCGATCTGCGTCAGATGATGAGGATGGGATACGTGCGCAATACACGGTTCCGGACGATCACGCCACCCGTGCCCGCCGGGAGGCTCGTACATGACGTGGAAAGTCGGCGAACGTGCGACGGATGGAAAATCGCCTGCCCGGCGTCAGATTATTGCGTTTTCGGCTTTTTCTTCACGCGCGCACGTTGGGTCCACCAGACGAAAACAGCGCTGAAAATCAGCGCAACAACGGATGAGACTATGAACGAAGTGATCAATCCCAAACTCTCGACGGTGGCCCCGAGCACGGTGAAAAACGCCACGAAAGATTGCAGTGACAAGGCAACCCCGCGCATCAACGCGACAACCGGCCCTGCGCCCCAGCGCGCATGCGTAAACGTGCCAATGACCGTGAGGATCACCGGATAAGTCGAGGCCACACCGCTGAGTTCGGGGCCGAGGAAATCCACCGACAGCGTGATGATGACGATCAACGCTGCTGTCGCCAACATGCGCACGGGAATATCCCACCAGGGAAGCCCGCGCGGACCGTCGCTGTCTGGTAGCGGCGTAATGAGCATGTAGGACGTTGCCAGCGCCAGCGCGCCCATCGCAGCGGCAACCCAAAGCGACAGGCCGTATCCGCTCAGGGCATAGCCGACGATGCAGTAAGCGAGGAATCCGAACAACAGACTGACAGGCCACGCTGCCCGTCGCGCCACTGTCGAAAACGTGAAGGCGAAAGTCGCAAGCCCGACGGTGCCGAGCAGCGCCCCCACAGCCACGTCCGCGACGAACGCCTCGCCATGATCCAGGCCGAGGAAGAACAGGATCGGCCCCGTCATCCAGGGCAGCCCCATGATCAAGCCGCCGAATGTGGGGCCCCAGCGCCGGGCGGCGAGACTGACCAGCGCCACAAGTATAGGCGTCAGCGTAATTTTGAGCAGAAACAGCATTGCCGCCTTGTCATGCAAAAAGCGTGTGGAGGGCAGGAAGACTGGCTCAGCCGGCTTCTCGACCGGTTCTCGCCCGCATGACGGCCTGCGGGCTGGCTTGGCGCGGGCACCATAGCAGCCGCGGCTGATAGTACAAATGCAGCGGATGCAGGTCTCTAATGCCGCGGATATTGGCTGCAGACAAAACGCGCGACGCACTGCTGGATCGTCTGCCCGGTCTGTATCATCTGCGCTTCACAGCTTTCGACACAATCCTCGTACGTCCAGCGCGGTCGCGGATAACGATCGCACCTCTTCTCATTGATGCACGCTTGCAGCGTTATGCCGGGAGGCAGATTGTCCCGGCAGTCCTGAACGCATTCGTTGTAAGTCTGCGCTCTGGCTGCATTCAGGAGCGTCAGGGCGACGCCCACCGAGCACAATCCCGCGATCAACCGCCCCCGCATTTTTGGAGCCCTTTCCGATTAAGGCCTCCACTCCCCCGCGGGCAGGATAACCGTCAGATCACTTACCTTCCAAACGACTTATCCACCTTCTCGACATTTCGAGCACAAGCTGTGGCGCGGTTCCACCATAACTCGTCCGGCTTTTGACGGAATTGCCGACACTGAGCACGTTGAAGACGTCGTCGGTGATGCGCGGCTCGACCTCCTGCTTCGTCTTCAGGGGCAGCTTCTCCAGATCGACCCCCGCTGATTCGGCTGCGGCAACGATACGGCCGGTAACATGATGCGCATCGCGGAACGGCAGGTTGAGCTTCTGCACCAGCCAGTCGGCCAGATCGGTCGCCGTCGAATAGCCGCGCCCGGCCGCCTGCCGCATGGCCTCCGGCTGCGGTTGCATATCCTCGACCATGCCGGCCATAGCCGCGAACACCAGCGCGAGGCTGTCCAGCGCGTCGAAAGTGACCTCTTTGTCCTCCTGCATGTCTTTCGAATATGTCAGCGGCAGGCCTTTCATCACCATCAGCAGGCTCTGGAACGCACCCGCAATACGGCCAACCTTAGCGCGAGCCAACTCGGCGGCGTCCGGGTTGCGCTTCTGTGGCATGATCGACGAGCCGGTGGTGAAGCGGTCGGACAGCTTGATGAAGCCGAACTGCGGCGTCATCCAGATCACGATCTCTTCGGCCAGACGCGACATGTGCATCGCAGCGATACTGGCGGCTGCCAGCGTTTCCAGCACGAAATCGCGATCCGCCACGCCATCGAGCGAGTTCGCGGTCGGCCGGTCGAAGCCCAGCGTCTTGGCGGTCATCTCGCGATCGATCGGGAACGAGGTTCCAGCCAGCGCCGCCGATCCGAGCGGGCATTCGTTGAGACGCTGCCGCGCATCTTTGAGACGCCCGCGATCGCGCGACAGCATCTCGACATAGGCTAGGCAGTGGTGGCCGAACGTCACCGGCTGCGCCGGCTGCAGATGCGTGAAGCCCGGCATCACTGTGGCGGCATGCGCCTCAGCCTGACGCGCCAGGGCAAGCTGCAAACGGACGATCGCGGCATCCATGGCGTCGATGCGATCGCGGACATAAAGGCGGAAATCGAGCGCGACCTGATCGTTGCGCGAGCGGGCGGTATGCAGGCGACCCGCCGGTTCGCCGATCAATTCCTTCAGCCGTGACTCCACGTTCATGTGGACGTCTTCCAGCGCACGGGAGAACTTGAAGGTGCCGCCTTCGATCTCGGCCAGCACCTTGTCGAGCCCATCCTGAATGCTAGCCTCGTCGGCCTTCGAAATGATGCCCTGCGCCGCCAGCATCGCCGCATGCGCCTTGGAGCCGCGGATATCCTGCGGCGCCATCACCTTGTCGAAACCGATGGAGGCGTTTATCTCCTCCATGATCTCGGCCGGTGACAGGGCAAAGCGCCCTCCCCACATCGCG
>JAEZBZ010000099.1 GCA_023412745.1 Pseudomonadota bacterium
GAGCCCTTCCGGCCGCCGAACGGCACGTGATAGTCGACGCCCGCCGTCGGCGCGTTGACCATCACCATGCCGGCCTCCGAGTTACGCTTGAAGTGCGTCGCGTACTTCAGGCTCGTAGTGACGATGCCGGACGACAGGCCGAACGACGTGTCATTGGCGACCGCCAGCGCTTCATCGTAGGTCTTGACCGGAATCACTGAGGCGACCGGGCCGAAGATTTCCTCGCGCGAGATGCGCATGGAGTTGTTGGCCTCGGTGAACAGCGCGGGCTGCAGATAGAAGCCCGGCGTGGCGCGGTTCAGGCGCTCGCCGCCCCAATGCAGCTTGGCGCCGTCCTTGCGGCCGACGTCGATGTAGGAGATGTCCTGCTCGAGCTGCTTCTCGTCCACCACCGGGCCGATGTGCGTGCCCTTGGCGAGCGCGTCGTCCACCACGAGTGACTTCAGTCGCTCCGTGACCGCATCGACAAACGCATTGTGGATTTTCTCCTGCACGATCAGCCGCGAAGACGCCGTGCAACGCTGGCCGGTGGAGAAGAACGCACCGTTCACCGCGCATTCCACGGCAACGCCGAGATCCGCGTCGTCGAGAACGACGAGCGGGTTCTTGCCGCCCATTTCGAGCTGGAATTTCTTCATCGGATCGGAGGCGATCGCAGCCGTGGCCACCTTGCGGCCGGTCTCGACCGATCCGGTGAAGGTCACGGCATGGACGTCCGGGCTTTCCAGGATCGCCTGGCCGACAACCGAACCGCGACCCATCACTAGGTTGAACACGCCGGCCGGCAGGCCTGCGCGTGCGATGATTTCAGCCAGCGCGTGGGCGCAGCCGGGAACGAGATCGGCCGGTTTGAACACCACGGTATTGCCGTACGCCAGCGCCGGCGCGATCTTCCAGGCCGGAATCGCGATCGGGAAGTTCCACGGCGCGATGATACCGACGACGCCAACCGGCTCACGGGTGATCTCGACATCGAGACCGGGACGGACCGAGCCGATCTTCTCGCCGGCAAGACGTACCGTCTCGGCAGCGAAGAACAGGAAAATCTGGCCGGCGCGAGTGGCTTCGCCGATGCCTTCGACTAGGATCTTGCCTTCCTCGCGCGAAAGCAGCGTGCCGAGCTCTTCGCGGCGGGCGAGGATCTCATCGCCAATCGCCTTCAATGCATCGTGACGGGCCTGCAGCGACGAACGCGCCCAAGCCGGCGCGGCAGCCTTTGCAGCAGCAATCGCCCGTTCGGTGTCCGCGCGCGAGCTTTGCGTGTACAGGCCGACGACATCGTCGGTGTTCGACGGGTTGATATTGCGCGTGGTGGCGCTGCCGCCGACCCATTCTCCAGCAATGAAATTCTTCTTGGCGTCACTCATGGATCTGTCTCTCCCTGTACGTTTCTGCAGGCGCACTGCTGCGCCTGCGTCTCACTTGAACATCGCGATGGTCAACCGGCCGCTCAGCGCGCGCCGCCCTTCCGCAGTGATGCCACGAGAGCGGTCAGGTCCGCCAGTTCGTTCGCATCCAGATCGGTCAGTGGCGGCCGCACCGGACCACTGTCCCGGCCGATCACCTTCATGCCGGCCTTGATAAGGGAAACCGCGTAGCCCTTCTTGCGGTTTCTGATCGCCAGAAGCGGCAGGATGAAGGCCTTGAGTTCGGCGGCGACGGTCTCGCGATCACGCCGGCGCACGGCTGCATAGAAGCGGGTGGCGAATTCCGGCACGAAATTGAACACCGCGGAGGAGTAGGTCGTCACGCCCATTTCCAGATAGGGCAGGGCATAGGTTTCGGCTGTCGGCAGCCCGCCGATGTAGGTCAGGCGGTCGCCGAGGCGCGATTGCACGCGCGTCATCAGCTCGATGTCGCCGATGCCGTCTTTGTAACCGACGAGGTTCGGGCAGCGCTCGGCCAGCCGCGCCACGCTTTCGTCCGTGAGGATGGCGTTGTCGCGGTTGTAGACGATGACGCCGATCTTGGTCGCATTGCACACCGCCTCGACGTGCGCCATCAATCCGGCCTGCTCGGAGAACACGAGATACGGCGGCAGCAGAAGGATGCCGGCAGCCCCGGCGCGTTCGGCAGCAACGGCCATCTCCTTGGCGATGGCGGTGCCGTAGCCTGCGCCCGCGATCACAGGCAGGCGGCCATTGGCTTCCGACACGGCGGCGCGCACGACGGTTTCGACCTCGGACGGCGTCAGGGAGAAGAACTCACCCGTGCCGCCAGCCGCGAACAGGCCAGCGACATCATAACCGCACAGCCAATCGATGTTCGAGCGATAGCGTTCCTCGTTGAAGGAGAAGTCGGCGTTGAACGGCGTCACTGGAAACGACAGCAGGCCCGCGCCGATCGTGCGCGCCATTTCCGTTGGTGTCATCGTGCTCATGCGTGTCGTCTCCGCGGATTGCGTTTCCCCAAGGGCAGGCAGCAGCGGCGCTTTGGCTCGCCCTGGCCGCCTGCTGCCGTCCAAGTCATTCAGATGGCATCATGAGACATCATACAAGTTGGGCGCGGCGCTGGCGATCCGGGACGCGAAGGTCGTCGTGACCCGCCTCGGTGCCAACGATATGAGGCTCCACGATACGGCGTCGGCCTATCGCTGCCCATCGGGTTAGGGCGCGCTGGCGATCACAGGTCTCGTGACCGGGCGGCGCGATCGGATGGCAGGTGGCTGCAACCCTAACGGTGCTGGAGCCTAGTGCCCGGTGCCGTCTTGCTGTCAGACCGAAACATGCGCGACTTCACGCAGCCTGGCGATATCCTGCTCGGGCAGGCTCTTGACGGCGCGGGCCAGGGCCAGTTGTGCCTGCTGGCGGGCGCAGGCACGGAAGGTTTCGTCGCCGACAATGGACAGCGCTGCGAGCGCCTTCTGCAGGCGCAACTGCACCTCGATCAGCCCGGCGCCATCGCGGGCAATGATGTTGAATGCATCGTCGAAGACATCGGGCGTCCTTATCGGCGGCACATGCAGCCGAGCGTGTACGATCTCCGGCATCTCGTCCCGGGCGGTTCCCTTGGACCAATGGATCAGCAGCCGTGTCATGCGCCCGATGACATCGATTGCGGTACCGGAATCGTTGATCGCTGGAGACAAAGCCCGCGAAGCCACTTCCGCCAGGACGATAAACCCGAAACGTGGATCCTGGTCGAACGAGCGCTCCGCATCGATCGAAATGCAATCGCGGAGCTTGGCGGACACCTCGTTGTCCGGATCGCCTTCGGCTGTGATCCACAGGACGGGTCTGCCCGGATGAACGAAGCTGCCCGGCTGAACCGCCAGGTAGATATCGGCATTGAGCGATTCAGCGCATCTGGCCAATCCGTCGACGTCGATATGCTGGATATAGCCGGTGCTCTCCGGAGCGATCTGCGTCGCGCCGTCGGGCGGGCCTTGGGCGAGGTCGAATGCATGGCCGCCGAGGAACGGCGCGGCCTGCCGGTCGTCAATCGCCTTGATCGTGACGTTCTCGATTTCACTGATCGTTTCGCCGACCCGGCCCAGCCGCGACAAGTGATCGATCCATCCGAATAGCGCGACGACAACCAGCAGCACCACGCCGAGGGTCGCCACGAACAGCACAGCACGCCCGCTATCGCCATAAACGCCGGTCTTCAGCAGGATGATGCCGACCAGCGCGAACAGGAACGAGCCGATGAAGGTCGCCAGCACGTTCTGCGTCACCTGATCCTGCATCAACAGCTTGGTGGCGCGCGGCGTGACGCTGTTGGTCGCCGCGCTGTAGGCGGAGGTCATGACGCTGAGCGAGAACGTCGTAACCGCCAGCATGCTGGAGGCGATGATGCTGAGGATGTCATCGACGGCATCCGCGCCGATCTTCGCCGTCACCTCCCAGGGAATGAAACGCTCACCGAATGCGGCGAGCACCGCGGTGACGATGCCCATGGCGCCGATCAGCGAAGCGCGCACCCACAGGCGACGCGACAGTTGCAGCAATGTCCATCGCCATTTCGTCAGCATCTGAGGTCAACGCAATCCAGGCAGTTCGGTTGCGATAGCTTGCAGGAGATTGGCCGGAGCAGCAACCCGCGGCGGGGTGAGGTGGTGGCGCGAACCGCGCGAGCTCGCCGACACGCCGCGCCGCATCGGCCCGGGGACGATGCCCAGGAGCGCTGGATGCAGGAGCTGGTGTGGAAGGTGCCGAGTGCGGATGCGTAGAGTGGTGTTGGGGGTAGGATTAGAATTGT
>JAEZBZ010000144.1 GCA_023412745.1 Pseudomonadota bacterium
TTGAACCCGATCTCGCCATGCCGCCGCGCCGCCCACAACCACTCGGCCCTGAGCCGCATGATCGCGTCGGCACATTGCTGCAGATCGCGGCTGCCGACGTCGATATACGGCGGCGTGCGCATCCTGCCGCCATTTGCGCGCGCCATTGAACAGCATCACCGGCGCACCATCCGCGCGCATCGGCAGATCCGCCAGCCAGCCCGCAAAACTTCCGGGCGTCCTGGCGCCGCGCGAGAAGCCCGGCGGCGGCGGAATGGCTGACGCCAGTGTGCGTTGCGTCGCCGGAGCCGACAGCCACGGATGCACGGAATTTGCGGTCGCAACCTGTCCCGCCACCAGCATGAGCGCAACGACAGCCAGCATCGTGCACGCAACGCGTTTCATTGAAATCCCCGCCTCTCGCCGACACACGAAGCGCAGGCTGTCAGCAAGTTCGGGCAATGCCAAGGCAGATCTGGACGCTGCGGAGAACCCGATCGTTGTGCGCCGCGGAGGCCTGGATGGCCCACTTGAATGAGAAGAACCCAGTGGAGAGGTCATCTCCACCGGGCTCGACCGATCTGCGGTAACAGGGGCTATTGTGAATGCGGTCAGCAGATCCGGTTAATGTGCGAGCATGGCGTCTCGTCACGACCGGTCTTGAACTAGGACCCGCTCATTTGCCCGTTCCCATTGATCATGGTTCAGCAATGATCCCGGACCAGCTAAGCGGAGCACTTTCTGCTAAGGCTCTGTCGAGTTTTGGGTCGCTGGCGCGACATACTCGCAGACCATCCTTGCCGTAAATCAGCTCGAACGAATTGCGCCTCGCGCTGCAATTCAAGAGCCTGGATTTACCAGTGCTGCCTTTGCCCTCTGAACCTTGATCATCGTGCAAATTTCAAATTGTCTGAAAGGTGCCATCCCACATCAGACTGCGTACGTCAGTTTCCGTGAGACGGCCTAAGACTGCCCGGTGGTAGCATTTTCTTAGACCTCCTTTCACAAGGGATACTAATGAAGATGGGGGCGCATTTCCCATTCGTCAAATCAAATCGACATCCGCTTTTGAAAACAATTCTTAAGCCGCCAGCCCGCGCTTTTTCAAAAGTCCTTCCACGCTCGGCAGTTTGCCGCGAAATGCCACGTAAGCTTCGTCTTCCTTGCGCAGGCCACCCGCGCCATAGACGAATTCCTTCAGCTTCGCCGCCGTTTCAGGATCGAACACATCGCCGGCTTCCTCGAACGCAGCGAACGCATCGGCGTCCAGAACCTCCGACCACAGATAGCTGTAATACCCAGCCGAATATCCGTCGCCAGAGAAAATGTGCGAGAAATGCGACGTGCGATGCCGCATCACGATTTCGCGCGGCATTCCTATTTCCGACAGACGTTTTGCCTCAAACGGCAACGGCTCGTCAGTATCCGTAAATGCCTCCGAATGGAAGTCGATATCGAGAATGGCCGACGACAGATATTCGATCGTCGCAAAACCCTGATTGAAGGTGCGGGCCGCCTGCAGTTTCTCGATCATTTCGCTCGGCATGGCTTCGCCGGTTTTATAGTGCCGCGCAAACTTCTCCAGGATCTCGCGACTAGACAGCCAGTGCTCATAGAGCTGCGATGGCAGTTCGACGAAATCGCGCGCCACCGACGTGCCCGATAGAGACGGATACGTCACGTTCGACAGCAGGCCATGCAGCGCATGACCGAACTCGTGGAACAGCGTGCGCGCATCATCGAACGACAGCAGTGCGGGCGCATTGTCGGCGCCTTTTGCGAAATTGCAAACGTTGACGATTATCGGATGAATATTGCCGCCGAGCTTTTCCTGGCTGCGGTAGGAACTCATCCATGCACCGGACCGCTTCGAGGACCGTGCGAAGTAATCGCCGATGAACAGGCCCACGGCCTTGCCTGCGCTATCGGTGACTTCGTAGGCGCGCGCATCAGGATGATACAGCACGATGTCCTTGCGCTCGGCGAAGTTCAGGCCGAACAGGCGGTTTGCGGTGTAGAATGCAGCGTCGCGGATGCTGTCGAGTGGCAGGTAAGGCTTCACCTCTGTCTCATCGAGATCATACTCCTGACGCCGCACCTTCTCTGCGTAGTAGCGCCAGTCCCACGGCTCGATGGCGACGTTGGCGCCTTCTGCGCGCGCAACGGCGGCGAGCTTGTCGCGCTCCCGCGCGGCCTGCGCCTGAGCGGCGGGCCACACCCGGTCGAGCAGCGTGCGTACGTTGGCCGGCGTCTTGGCCATGGTGTTGTCGAGCTTGTAGGCGGCAAACGTGTCGTAGCCGAGCAGACGCGCACGCTCGCGCCTGAGCTTCAGCATCTCCGCGATGATCGCGCGATTATCGGTAGCGTCGCCATTTTCACCGCGCGCGGCCCAGGCCTTGAACGCCCGCTCGCGCAAATCGCGGCGTGAGGAAAACGTCAGGAACGGCTCGATCAGCGAGCGCGAGAGCGTCACCACGTACTTGGCCGCCTCGCCGCGTTCTTCCGCCGTCTTGCGCGCCGACGTAACGACGAAATCCGGCAGACCGGCCAGATCATTCTCCGTCAGCGGCAGCACGTAACTCTTCTCATCGGCCAGCACGTTCTGGCTGAATTGCGTGCCGAGCGTCGCCAGCCGCTGGATGATTTCACCCATCCGCTTCTTGCCGTCCGCATCGAGCTGCGCGCCTGCGCGGACGAAGCCCAGATGCGTGCGCTCGATCACGCGCTTTTGCTCAGCGTTCAGTTTCGCGGTCGCGGCGTCCTTCGCCACGGCATCGACGCGCGCGAACAGCGCCGCATTCGAGCTGATGGCATTCCAATGCTGGGCCAGCTTGGGCGAAATTTCGCGCTCGATGGCTTGCAGCGCGTCGTTGGTATTGGAGCCGGCGAGGTTCCAGAATACCGCCGACACACGGTCGAGCAACCTGCCGGAATTTTCAAGTGCCACGATGGTATTGTCGAATGTCGGCGCGGCCGTATCGGCGGCGATGGCATCGATCTCGGCGCGATGCGCGGCCAGCGCCGTCTCGAAGGCCGGCTGGAAGTGCTCAGGCGCGATGGCCGCGAAGGGCGGTACTTCGAACGGTGTGGACCAGGAGGCAAGGAGTGGATTGGCAGCCGCGCTGGTGCTCATGGCGATACCCTTCGATTGCTGGAAATAAGTAACGTTGCCTATAACTGAGGCGACCCAACGGCGCAAAGCTTGCTACGCTCGCGAAGCGTTTGCGCCGCACCTATTCGGCGCTAAAGTCCTGGCAGCCTGTTCAATGCGCAATCCATATCACTTCTGGCGGACACCCCGATCATGACAGCTCGTATCGATTTGAATGCGGACATGGGAGAAGGCTTCGGTGCCTATCGCGCTGGCGACGATGAGGCCATGCTCGGCATCATCACGTCAGCCAATGTCGCGTGCGGTTTCCATGCAGGCGATCCCGAGATCATGGCTTCCACCTTCCGCATGGCCAAGGAGCGCGGCGTCGCGATCGGCGCGCATCCCGGATACGCCGATCTGTGGGGCTTCGGCCGCCGTCGCATTCCCTACAGCGCGGGCGAGACGGAACGGCTCATCGCTTACCAGATCGGCGCCGCGCAAGCGATGGCCACCTATGCCGGGCATCGCATCACGTACGTCAAGGTTCACGGCGCGCTCGGCAACGTCAGCGACGCCGATCCCGAGATCGGCATGGCTGTGGCGCGCGCTATTCATGCCGTCGATCCGAAACTCATCTGCCTGGCCATCGCGCGCGGCGAACAGGTAAAAGCCGCGCAGGAATTGGGGCTGACGACGGTGTCGGAAATCTTCGCCGATCGCGCCTATACCGAGGAAGGACGGCTCGTGCCACGCAGCCAGCCGCATGCCATGATCCACGATCCCGAACTCGCCTCCGAGCGCGTCGTGCATATGGTGAAGTCAGGCTGCATTCTCACGCATTCCGGCAAGGAACTGCCGACCGATGTCGGATCGGTCTGCATGCATGGCGACGGGCCGGAAGCACTCGCCATCGCGCGCCGGGTCCGCGAGAGGCTGGAAGTAGCGGGCGTCACCATCGCCCCGTTTGCGGCCTGATGGCCTTGGCCTGACCGGGTCGCGCATTCACGATATCTGTTAGCAGCGCGCGACCATTTCTGTTCGACAACGTTGTGTCCTCACCGCTGGCAGTCCAATGCAAAGCGCGTGAGGAACCCATGCTGTTCGGGCTCGATCCCCTGCTGTCGCTCGGCGTTCTGTTGGCGACGGCCGCCACCGACGCGGTCTCCGTCATGTTCACCTCGGCCGTGATCGCGCGGCGACGGGTGCCGGCAGCGACCTGGAGCAGCATCTGGTACCTGCTGTCGTCCTTCGCGGTGATTTCCTACACTAACAACTGGATCTACGTGGTTTTTGCAGCGATTGGCTCATGGATCGGCGCGTTCATTACCATGACCTATCTGCGCGGACCGCCGGGCTCTCCGCCTGCGCCACCACCGTCGTAACTCTGCAACGCGGCTTGATGCGAGATTGGATGACTAGACGTGGGTGCGATCTGAGATGCAACGCACCCCGTCCGCACCTTCATCCGTTGCAGCGTCGCAAGAGGAAACACGGGAATCCCCGGAAACTGTCTGGCTCCCGGGGACGATGAGAGACTATTGAAAATGGCTTCGGCGATTTATCGCTCTACTTCAGAGAGCTTCTGGTCTCTCCGAACTTATAGTTGATGCCTACACGGACGGTCTGGAAAGTGAGATCGGATTTGAAGCTGTCCGTATCAAACGGAATATTCGGAAGGGGCGTACCGGCGATGTTGTTCACGTAGCCGCCGGTAAATTTATAGTCCTTTTCTCCCAGGTCAGCATACAGATACTCAACCTTGAGCGAGAAGCCTCCACCCAGCATGGCTTCGACACCGCCGCCGAGAGTCCAGCCAACATGTGTTTCATCAGCGGAAGCGCCCGAGATGCCGGTCGGAGGACCTACGGGAAAGTTATCGGCAGGCGCATAGTACGACACAGCTAAATCGCCGCTCGTATTACCCCAAGCTAAGCCGCCCGTTATGTATGGCATTAAATTGCCCATGGCGTAGCCGAGGCGAACGCGCGCAGTCCCGAATGCGTCGAGGTTCAGATCGTGTTTTTTGTCCCAAACTGATGGATTGTACTTATCGGTCGCGAACGACTCGCTAGCGCTGATGTCCGTCCAGGAGACATCCGCTTCCAGGCCCAACACCCAGGGACTGCTACGTTGCCAGTTGTAGCCGAGTTGTAGGCCACCGAGCCAACCATTCCCTGACAGCGTGTGAAATGGATCAGAGTAGCCAGCATCTTGCGGGCACGCGTTTGGACAACCTGCTGTCGTATACAGCCCGCCATCCCATTCACCCCACCCGTAACCGACATGAGCGCCGACATAAAAGCCCGCCCAATCTACTTGTGGCGGGCCGTAGTCCCCGCCACCGGCCATGGCGCTGCTTACGCCGGCGAGCATAAATGCCCCGGCTGCAATACACTTACGCATCACATGCACCCCTCGACCCAACACGGAACTCAACGAACGCGACGGAACAGAAACGCATCACGCGAAACCACACGAGAAGACGTGTAACGAATCATTAACCACTGAGGCAATCAAATTTATCTTTAAACGGATATTCTGTGTCGCGATCTGTTGCGCGTCAGCCGCAGTGGTATCAAGTTTGAGATGTTCAGCTTTGTGGATCGCCAGCGTCTCTGGTTCAAAGACGTGCGTCCGTCTGAGGCTGGAACAACAGCCGCAAAAGCAGTCCGTAAACTGATGAGAGAGAGAGAGAGAGAGAGAGAGAGCCGAGGCACTGCACTGCGCCTCGGCATCGATTTCAGTAAATCCGATCCACCGGCAATCCGAGCGCCATCGCGCCGGTGTATTCCGCCTGTGGCCCGGATTGCAGCGGATGATAGCGCGCCGCCTGGATATCGCGGAACCGCCGTTCCAACCCTGCCGGACGGTAGAACCCAGCACCGCCCGCCAGTTCCATTGCATAGTCGACGGCCGCGATCGCGTGGCGCGCCATCAATTGCCGCCCGATCATCACATCATTCACCGTTTCCGCCGACGGCGAGTTGCGGCGCACCGCGGCCAGCATCGCCTCGTGCGCCAGCCTGGCGCCAGTCAGTTCCGTCTCCATGCGGCCAGCCAATTCGATCGCATGCCCACCCGGTGCCTTGCGCTTTGCCAAATTGACCGCAATATCCCGCGCACATTCAGCCACGCCGAGATAAACCGCGTAAATCAGTGGAAACGCGATGGTCGAAATGATCTGGAACAATGGATGCCATTCGCCAGCCTTTCGGCGCACGGCCACTGCCGCCTCCGGTACCACGTGTCCGTCGACCTGAACGTCGTGCGATCCGGTGCCGCGCATGCCGAGTGTGCGCCAGGTATCGAGCACCTTCACGTGCGGCGAATTCATCGGGAGCCCGAAATGCAGCACCGTCGGCGCTTCGCCGTCCGCATCCAGAACGGCACTGGTCATCAGGACATCGCCCGTCGGCGCACCGGACGTAAATACTTTGCGTGCCGTTATCCGGTAACCGCCGTCGACTTTCTCTGCTTTTCCGGAACCACCAATCCAATCCGAACCGCCACTCGACAGCAGCATGATGCGCTCGCTGGCGACACGTTTCAGCAGCGGCTCGACGGCCGTGGCGTTCTGATGCCTCCAGCGCCAGGCCGGTATCGCCACCTGATGGGTATGCATCGAAAACGCAAGGCCGGTTGAGCCGCAATGATATCCGATCGTCCGCAACATCGCAGCCAGCTCGTCGACGTCGGCACCACCGCCACCGAGTTCTCGCGGCACGCCGGCTTCGATGAGCCCCGATGCTTTCAGTATAGATATATTATCCGCAACATATATATCTTCGTCTGCCGTAGCATTGGCGCGCTCGGCGAACAACGGCCCAAGCTCGCGCGCGGTCTGGCTGGCGCTCGCCGCGTGCGATAATTCTGTGTCGAGTTCAGAAACTGCTTCCATGGATTTCTCCTTCGGCGCCTGACGGCTTTTCTCCTTTTGGAATGACAAGTTTCGCTCGAAAAGAGTGCCTCCCTCTAGTCCAGGAAATGGACTGCCCAACCTCGCGCGTCTGGCAAAACATCCGATTCCACGCCAATTGGTAATGACGCCGAAAAGGGGCATTGCTACAGTAACAGGACTACGTTGCGGTCGGTTGCGAGTTCCCGAAAGCTGGAAATCTCAAGGGTCGTCGATGTCTCAGCGTGCCGAACTGGGTAGCTACGGTCAGTTCTGTCCCGTCGCAATGGCAGCCGAAATCGTGTGCTCGCGATGGACAGCGCTCGTTATCCGCGAACTCATCAGCGGCTCGACGCGCTTCAATGACCTGCGCCGTGGCGTGCCGCTGATGTCGCCGACACTGCTGTCCAAACGCCTGAAGGAACTCGAGGCCGCGGGCGTGATCGTGAGCGTGCCGACCGGCCAGCCGGGCATCGTCGAATACAAGCTCACGGCAGCGGGCGAGGACTTGCGCCCCGTGGTGATGGCGCTTGGCATCTGGGGACACCGCTGGGTCGAGTCCAAGCTTTCGCTCAAGAACCTCGATCCGTCCTTGTTGATGTGGGATCTGCGGCGCAACCTGGATCCGACGCCGATGCCGGCGAAACGCTGCACCATCAATTTCACGTTTCCCGAGGTCTCGGCCGCAAAACGCTCCTGGTGGCTGGTCATCGCCGACGGAGAAGTCGACCTCTGCTCGACAGATCCCGGCCACGATATCGATCTGTTCGTGCGCAGTTCATTGCGCAGCATGACAGCCATCTGGATGGGACACGCGACCGTGCAGAAGGAGATCGAGGCGCAGCAGGTGGAGCTGATCGGCGATCAATACCTCGCCCGCTCGATGCAGCAATGGCTCGGCCTCAGCCCCTTCGCGAAGGAGAAAAGCCGGGCTTGACGGTGCGATAGCCAACAGCGATCCGGGAGCAAAGCGACCCCGGCGCGCACAGCGCGCTTCGGCGAGAGGTCAAAAATGGTGCGGACGGAGGGAATCGAACCCTCACGGCATTACTGCCTCAGGATTTTAAGTCCTGTGTGTCTACCAGTTCCACCACGTCCGCTGGCCGGCATTCTTATGAATGGTCCAGGCCGCCGAGGCAATCAGGTGACGCGCTTATAACCGTGGCGCACCGCGGCCATCAGAAGCAAATATAGCGTCGTGGCGTTCAGGATGTGCCACAGGAAGTGCGTGCCGATCGGCGCACCCGCTATTCCCGTCATCGGACAGATCTCGATGTCCACGGTGCGCGCCAACATCGACAGCAGGAAAACTGCGCTCGCCGCCAGCAGATACCTTGCCGCCAGATGATGCCTGACCAGCAGCACCGCGCCGATGCCGAGCATGGCCAGGAACGCCGGCGCATAACCGACCGTGCCATTCATGCACGGGCCGCGCGCCGCCTCGGTGACGCTGATCAGCCCCGGGCGGCACTGGATATCGCCCGCGACCTGCAATGTCAGGATGAACAGCCCGACGCCGATCGCGGTTGTGATCCAGCCGAGCTTCACATAGGCGCGCAGCGCGTAGCCCATGTAGGCGAGCATGAAGATGCCGATGGGTGCAACGTCCGCCATCGCCGCCCAGCGCGTCGCCAGCGTGTGGAACAGGAAGCTGCCGATGCCGATGATGAACACCAGCGCGATCAGCGCCAGCACGCCCGGCGCCGACGCCGCCCTTGGCTCGCGCATGTACGCGATAGCCGCGGCCACCGCCGCGATGAGGAACGCCGCGTTGGTGACGGCATTCAGCGGCTCCGCCCAGAACGAGGGATCCTGAGCGCGCTCACAGTAGCGAAAGACCTGCGTGCTCCAGGACAAGACCCATCCCCCGTCAGTTCACCTGCGGATGCCCTGAGCCCATGCGAATGGTGGCTCAGGCTTTCTTGTCGGGAACCGCCATCCGGACGTGTAGCTCGCGCAACTGCTTGGTCGATGCCTCGGACGGTGCACCCATCAGCAGGTCGTTGGCCTGCTGGTTCATCGGGAACAGCGCCACGTCGCGGACGGTCTTCACGCCCGCCAGCAGCATAACCATGCGCTCGATGCCCGCCGCCATGCCACCGTGCGGCGGCGCGCCGTACTGGAACGCGCGGTACAGGGCCCCGAAGCGCGCCTCGACCACCTCCGGCCCGAGTCCGACATTGCCGAACGCCTTGATCATGGTGTCCGGGCGATGGTTGCGAATACCACCCGAAGCCAGCTCATAGCCGTTGCAGACCAGATCGTACTGATGCGCCTTGATCTTGAGCTTGGCTTCATCCGTCGTCGCAGCATCGAGCGTCGCGCCCCCACCTTGCGGCATGGAGAATGGATTGTGCGAGAACTCGATCTTCTTGTTTTCCTCGTCCCACTCAAAGAATGGGAAATCGACGATCCAGGCGAATTCGAAGCGGTCCTCGTCGATCAGCTTCAGCTCCTGGCCGGCACGATCACGCGCCAGTCCGGCAAACTTGTAGAAGCGCGACGGATCGCCCGCTGTGAAGAACGCGGCGTCGCCTTCCTTCAGACCGAGCTGCGCGCGGATGGCGCCGGCGCGTTCCGGGCCGATGTTCTTGGCAATCGGGCCAGCGCCGCCCTCCTCGCCTTCGCGCCAGAAGATGTAGCCGAGGCCCGGCTGGCCCTCGCCCTGCGCCCAGGAGTTCATGCGGTCGCAGAACGCGCGCGATCCGCCGGTCGGCGCCGGGATCGCCCAGACCCGCACCTTGGGGTCCTTCTCGATCATGCCGGCAAATACCTTGAAGCCCGAACCGCGGAAATGCTCGGTGACATCCTGCATCTCGATCGGGTTGCGCAGGTCCGGCTTGTCGCTGCCGTACTTGGCGATCGCGTCGTCATAGGGAATGCGCGGGAATTGCGAGGTGACAGCCTTGCCGTTGGCGAATTCCTCGAACACGCCCCGGATGACCGGCTCCATGGTCCGGAACACGTCCTCCTGCTCGACGAAGCTCATCTCGACGTCGAGCTGGTAGAACTCGCCCGGCAGCCGGTCGGCGCGCGGATCCTCGTCGCGGAAGCACGGCGCGATCTGGAAGTAGCGATCGAAGCCCGCGATCATCAAGAGTTGCTTGTACTGCTGCGGCGCCTGCGGCAGGGCGTAGAACTTGCCGGCATGAATACGGCTCGGCACCAGGAAGTCGCGCGCGCCTTCCGGGCTCGACGCAGTCAGAATCGGCGTCGGGAACTCGTTGAAGCCAACCTCGTGCATGCGTCGGCGAATCGAGCTGGTGATGGCCAACCGCTTCATGATGATGGCATGAAGCGTCTCGCGACGCAGGTCGAGGAAGCGGTACTGCAGCCGCAGGTCTTCCGGATAGTCCGGCTCACCGAACACCGGCACCGGCAGCTCCTTGGCTTCTGACAGCACTTCGATCTCGCTGGCGTAGATCTCGATCTCGCCGGTCGGCAGCTCGGCATTCACCGTACCCGCCGGACGATCGCGCACCAGTCCATCCACGCGAATAACCCATTCAGAACGCACGGTTTCTGCGATCTTGAAGGCCTTGCTGTCGGGATCGGCGACAACCTGGGTCAGCCCGTAGTGGTCGCGCAGGTCGATGAACAGCACGCCGCCGTGGTCGCGCACGCGGTGCACCCAGCCCGATACGCGCGCCGTCTTGCCCACATCCCCCTTGCGCAGTGCGCCGCAGGTGTGGCTGCGATAGCGATGATCCGGTCCGCCAAGCAGGGATTGAACCGCGCCGGCATGGGCTGTCTGCGAATGCCCCGTCGTCTTGTC
>JAEZBZ010000192.1 GCA_023412745.1 Pseudomonadota bacterium
GGTGTTCGCCGATCCGCAGCGTATCTCCGCTGATGGCCGATGCCCGGCCCTCGACGACGCGCGACGCCAATCCCGGAATGCCGGACATACCGGCGACATAGCCAACCCCTTGCCAGATGGCCCAGCCGCCCGCTGCAACACCTGTCGCCATCAGCAGGATGGCGAAACCGGCCCCCGCCAGATGCGCCAGCGGCTTGCCGCGCACGGCCTGCGGCCAGGGAAGTTGTTCGAGCCGCAGCATCAGCCACGCCCTCGCATCCGCCAGCCAGCGGAACGACAGCTTCTGTCCACCAATCAGAACCGGCAATGCGGCGGTCAGCACCAGCACGCCGGCGAGTGCCGCAATCAGTCCGACCGTTGGATTGAGGCCGCTCTGGCTCCAGCCGAAGCCAGCGAAGATCGCGGCAACCGCTGCTCCGATCAGCAGCACCGGCTGTACGCCCCAGCGCTGCAACGGCCCGGCGGCGGCGCGGTGCACGAAAGCGTTGGTTGCCTGCCAACCTCGTGCGGATGCGGGCGGCACGGCCCGCGCCACACGGACCACGCGATCCCGCGATGCGCCGCCGAAACGCTTCAGCCCAGCATAGGAGGCCGACGCCGCGCGCCACGCCCCATCCTTCGCCGCAGACAATCCCGACTTTGCGCCGGCGCCCGCCACGGCCAAACCGTTGCCGCCCGCGACAACACCCGCGCACCCGACATCCTTGAGCCCACCAACGGCCGCCGCCGCGCCAGCACCCGCAAGCGCCAGCCCCGAGCTGCCGACAGCGACGCCCGCACGGCCGGCTTCCTTGAAGCCCTCGACGGCCGCGACCTTGGCGTCATCGATACGGCGCCTGCGATCTTCCCGCCTGAGCTTGACCGTGGTGCGTACGTGCTTCTGCCACTCGAAGCCGTCGCTCTTTCTTCGCCAGAACATGTTCCCCCCGGACGAAGTGATTCCGTGCAATCCGGCCAAGCGGCTCTAGTGCGTGTCCCAGCCGCCAGCGCGTGCTGCACTTGGCCACCACGCAGAATGCGGTTCGCCGCGATCACGAACCGTCGATTCGAATGCAAATTGTGGCGCAAGATCATGGCGCTGCCGAGTCCCCGGCGCACAGGCTGTGCATCACCTGTGGGCGACGGCGATGATCTCGGCGCGCAGGCCGCTACGGCGTTTCCAGCAGCCGCGACACATCCCAGTTGCGCACCGCGCCGCCGCTGCCCGACGCTGCCAGGAAACGGCCGTCCGGCGTGAACGCCAGCGTCTTGTATGCGGCCCCGTTGATATCGGTGACACGCCGCAGCGTGCGCGCACGGCGGAAATTCCACACCCGGACCGTTGCGTCGTCGCTGGCCGATGCCAGATATTCACCGGACGGCGAGAACGCGAGGCTGCCGACCCGCCCGCCGTGACGCGGAAGGTTGCGGAACAGCCGCTGCGAGGACGTCGACCACAACCGGATCGCGCCATCGAGGCTGCCGGACGCAAGGATGCGGCCGTCGTGCGAGAAATTGATGGCCGTGACGAAATCGCGGTGGCCGCGGTACGTGCGTACACTGCTGCCGGTGGTGGCGTCCCACAGCCGGATCACGCGATCGGCGCCACCCGACGCAATCAATCCGCGCGGGGCATAGGCCACAGCCTGCACCGGCCCTTCATGGCCTTCGAGCACCATCGCCGGAGCCGACGTGTTGGCCGCGTCCCAGACGGTCACCAGCCAATCATGACTGGCCGCGCCGAAGCGGTTCAGCTCGCCCATGAACGCTACCGACCAGACACTCGCCGCATTGCGCCGGAACTGCCCCAGTCGCTCGCCGCGATCCAGATCCCAAAGCTGGATATGACCGTCTTCGTGGCCGGTCAGCGCGCGCCGCCCCATTACTGCCAGCGACGTCGGCCGCGACGCGCCAAGCGTGATCGAACGGGTCTCAGTGCCGGTCTCCGGGTTCCAAAGCCTGAGCGTGCCATCGGCGCCGGCCGTGATCATCGTGCTGCCGTCGTCGGTGAAGGCCAGCGACAGCACGCCACCAGGATGATTGATCACCACACGCGGCGGCTCAACCTCGGCAATCGAGGCGGTTTGAATATCGCGCCCCGCAGCGGACTCTGGCGCGGCTTCGGGCTCAACACGGGGCGCGGGCGTCTCGCGGGCAGGAGGTGGCGGCGCGACAGATGCCGCGACGGGCGGCGTCACGGCGGCCACATCACGCGGCGGGGCTTCGCGGGCAGGCTCGATCGCTTGCTGCTCCCGGGTCTCGCGTGGCGGCGGAACTTCGCGGACGGGCGCCACCTCCTTGGTGACCACCGGTTCACGCACGACCGCCGCAGCGCTGCGCACCGGGGCAGGCGGCACTTTCTTATCGGCGACGGCAACCGGCGGCTTCGGCGGGTTGCGCGCCATATCGGCAAGCCGCTCCTGCAGGCCAACAGCCGCAGTCGCGATGGCCACGCCGATCAGCAGCTTGACGCCAAGCGGCCACCAGCTCCGTTCCTCGCCTGTCTTGACCTTGCGTGGGCGCGCCAGTTTCCTGCGCGACGCCTTCACCGCAACCGGCGCCTTGGCGGGCGGCGGCGCGGGCGCGACGGCAGCCGGCGCCGGCTTCACGCGCGACTTGGC
>JAEZBZ010000200.1 GCA_023412745.1 Pseudomonadota bacterium
CCTCGACGCCGAGGTGCTCGACCACGATTTTCTTCACGCGCTCGGCAACATCGCTCATAGCATTTCCCTCGTCTCGTACGTTTTCACTTGAGTTGTTTGCGGTTGAGTTCTTTGCGGTCGCCTCGACTTTTCATGATGGGGTCGAGACGGAGTTTCCGAGCGGGCTACCAGAGTCCTGGATCAAAGAAACCCAAAAAGACTTGGATCTTGGCAGATTTTCCCCAGGTACTCCTCACGAAAGCAGGCGCTCCTAACACACTTCCCTGCACTTGGCCAGCGCCCCCGGACCGATGGAAAAGCCCTCGGCAGGGACGCTGGAAACCCCGCGCGCACGGGGCAATCCGGTCTTCAAACCATAACCATACCGCCATTCACATGCAGCGTCTGCCCGGTCATATAACGAGCTTCCTCGCTCGCCAAATACAGTGTCGCCGCAGCAATGTCTTCCGGCAGGCCGAATTTAGCCGCAGGAATATGCTGCGCAATGGCCTCGACCTGCTTCTCGTTCAGAGCGTCGGTCATGGCCGTCTTGATGAAGCCCGGGGCGATGCAGTTGGCGGTAATGCCGCGTGAGGCAACTTCCCGCGCCAGCGATTTGGTCATGCCGATCATGCCGGCTTTGGCCGCGGCATAATTGCCCTGGCCGGGATTGCCGATGATGCCGGAGATCGAGGTGATGTTGACGATGCGGCCCCACTGGCGGCGCATCATGTTGCGCACGGCGGCGCGGCTCAGCATGAACGCGGAGGTCAGATCGACGGCGAGGACCTGATCCCACTCCTCGTCCTTCATGCGCATGAACAGGTTGTCCTTGGTCATGCCGGCGTTGTTGACCAGCACGTCGAGCGTGCCGACCTTGGCTTCCGCTTCGCCCGCCAGCTTCTGCACGGCGGCACGATCGGCCAAGTTGCACGGCACGATGTGCACGCGTTCGTTGAGGTCGGCGGCCAGCGCTTCGAGCTTCTCGGCCCTGGTACCGGAGATCGCCACCGTCGCACCGGCGCCATGCAGCACGCGAGCAATCGATTCGCCGATCCCGCCCGTGGCACCGGTGACCAGTGCGCCCTTGCCTGCCAGAGAAAACATGCGCTCATCCTTTGAGTGCGGCCGCCACGGCGTCGACGTCTGTCGGCGCCCCAACCGCAGTTGCGTTAGCATCCTTCAGGATGCGTTTGACGAGACCGGACAGCACCTTACCGGCGCCGATCTCGTAGAAATCCGTGACACCCAGGGCACCCATGCGCATGACGCACTCGCGCCAGCGCACCGTGCCGGTGACCTGCTCGACCAGGCGACGCTTGATCTCGTCCGGGTCTGAAATGGGTTCCGCCAGCACATTTGCAACAACAGGCACCACTGGCATCTTCACCTGAACCTTGGCCAGTTCCTCAGCCATCACGTCGGCCGCTGGCTGCATCAGGGCGCAATGGAACGGTGCGCTGACCGGCAACGGAAGAGCGCGGCGGACACCATGCGCGCGTCCGATCTCGCCGACGCGGTCGATCGCAGTTTTATGTCCGGACAACACGACCTGGGTCGGCTCGTTGTCATTGGCGATCTGGCAAACGTCGCCCTGCGCGGCTTCGGCGGCAACCTTCTCCGCCACATCAAGGCCGACACCCAGCAGCGCGGCCATGGCGCCAACGCCGACCGGCACGGCCTTCTGCATCGCCTTGCCGCGCGCCCTGAGCAGGCGGGCCGCATCGCCGAGCGAGAGAGCTCCGGCAGCGGCGAGGGCTGAGTATTCACCCAGCGAGTGACCGGCGACGAAGCTGACCTTGTCAGCGAGTTTGATGCCCTTCTCTGCTTCCAGCACGCGCATGACTGCCATCGACATCGCCATCAGCGCCGGCTGGGCGTTCTCGGTCAGCGTCAGAGTCTCTTTCGGCCCTTCCCAGATGATCTGGGACAGCTTTTCGCCGAGCGCGTCATCAACCTCGGCAAAGACGTCCTGAGCTGCCTTGAAATTCTGTGCCAGATCCCGGCCCATGCCGACATCCTGGCTGCCCTGGCCGGGAAATACGAAAGCCACCGCCATTGCGCGTTGCCCCGTCCCTTGGAGTGAATGATCGCGCCCGCTAACCCGCGCGAACGCCCAATTTGCCGGGCTTAAGACATTGCTAATGGGCGCATGTCAAGCGGTGATCCGACTCAGCGTCCGGCGCGGATCGCAATCGAGCGACCCAAAACCGGCCGTCTCAGGGGTGCGTCAACGGGAAACCGTGACGCGGCGAGGATGGCATCCTCGTCATTAGCCAAGACGCGTCCGAGATGCGTTCCGGTCTGATGGATGGAGGCCTGACCGTCGGCCAGCAGCGGCAGCAACTGGTTCTGTTCGCCCACGACCGCATCGCCTCGCGGCGCGGGTGCGGCCAAGCGATCCGCTCCACGTCCAACCGCTGCGCCAGCTTCGAGAACGACGCAAGAACGCTCTCCAGCAGCGCGCAATGCCAGCAGTCGAGCGTCTGGCCGGGGAACTGCGGATCGGCAAAGCCCGGACTCAGCGTCTCAAGTTATATCCGCCGAGTGCATCTCATCCCTCAATTGCTGAACAGGGATGTCAGCGAGAACGAGGACCCGGTGATCAATGGCGGCTTTTCGGCGATCTTCGGGTGCGGCTCATCGATATATACATTGAGGCCCGTTGCGCGCCCCGCCTTGATCAGCGACGCGACATAAGCCCACCCTTTCGGCTCCAGGCCGATGCAGGCCTCCGACATCTCGCCCTTCAAGCGCACATGGATGGCAATGTTGCCGCGCTTGCGGATGGCTGCGGCATGCGCCGCGCTGAAGCGTTCCGTGTTCCACAGGGTTTTCAGATAGACGCCGGCGACGTTGCGCTTGGTCCTCGGTCCCCAGCTCACGCGATAGGACGGGTTGTTGGAAAAACTGTATTCGCCCGGCGGCAACGGACCGATCGACCGCGCGGCCAGGCAATCCGGGTCGGGATTGTTGCGGCAGGTGAAACGTCCGGAAATGCCCCAGGCGATGGTTTTGCCGTTGGCTTGCGGATCGTCCGAGATCACGAACAGCCGGCCGGTGACGATGGTATACCCGAGGCGGAAGCGCTCGACCGATGCCGGCACCTGGTAGACGACATCCTGGAAGGGATTGCAGATCTCGCCGCCGGTCAGCTTCCTCTCGTAGCCGTCGATGTGAACCACGACATAGTCGACGTTTGGCGCGCAATCCCACTGCGGCGGCAACTGCTTGGCGCGCGGCGAAACGAGTGGCTGCGGCTTGGCGACCACCGACGGTTTTGCCTTGGGCTTGGATTCGACGGGGGCCTTTTTCTGGCTCTGTTCAGTCGTCGTCGACCAGTCGGGTCGGGCTGGCGTTTGCGGCGTACTGCGCACCCGCTCGCAATCCTCCGACACCTTCGGCGGCTGGATCTGCGAGGCCGCCAACTTACGTGCCGTGGCGCTCGTAGCGCCCTTCGCGATGTAGGACTTGATCAACGCATCCTGGACACTGAGCTGCTCGTCGGAAAGATCGAAGATGCACTCTTCATAGATCTGATCGCCCATGCGGCTGAAGACGTCGGCAATTTCGAGCGCGTGGGAGCTCGCCTTGCCGCCCGGCGCCTGCTGCGCATCGATGGCGCCAGAACTCATCCATAGACAGCCGGCGGCGGCAAGCGCGATCCTCCCAACCCTGATCAGCACTGTCTGCAACACGCAAAACCCTCGCGCTGCTCCCTCGCAGATGTTCCTAGCGCAAAACTATGGGTGAGAGTAAGGCCTTGATTTCCAGCGTACTATGGCAAGGCGGAGAACTAGGAATTCAAAGCGTCTTTTCAAAGAAGTAATCCGGATAGGGATCGTCATTGAAGCGGGGGATCTCGACCCACCCGGACGTTTTGTAGAGCTGGATCGCTTCCGGCAGCGCGCTGTTGGTGTCGAGACGAAGAACTGTGATGGACAGCTCGCGGGCAACGGTTTCGGCGGCCGTCATCAGGCGCTTCGCAAGGCCCAGCCCGCGGGCCGAGGGGCAAATCCATAGCCTCTTGATTTCGGCCAGATTTCCGCCGTTTCCTTTGAGGGCGACTCAGCCAATGGGCATGCCGTCCGACATCGCCACAAGAAACGCCCCGCGCGGCCGTACCAGATCCTTAGCATCCGGATCGCACGACAGGGACACGTCGAAGCCCCTCTCGAACCGGCGCGCCAGCTCCGCGTAGTATTCGCCCAGGCAATGGCGGGCCGTATCGCTGAGCGGATCGGCCTCCTCGATGGTTATGCGATCGCGACCGAGCGCACAGGCGACAATGTCCATCGCCCGCAACAGCTCGTCCGTGCGCGGATAACGCGCCAGAAGATCGTCCGCCCGCTCATTCGACAGCGCCTCATAGGCCGCGAACTCCTGCCGGCCTGTCTCGGTCAGGGTCACGACGCGCCGCCGCGCATCGCCGGGATGCGCTTCCGTCGTGATTAACCCCTCGTCCTCCAGTCCGCGCAACAAGCGGCTCATCAGACCGGAATCAAGTTGCAGATGATCCCGAATATCGGCGACATCCGAGCGGCCGCGCCCGACCGCATTGAGTACACGCGCAGCCCCCAGCGGGCGGCCACGGCCAAGGAACGAGCTATCCAGCGCTCCGACCTCAGAGGTGACGGCGCGGTTAAAGCGGCGGATTCGGCTGTCAGGATCAAGCATATTATCTGACTTAAGTCAGATATAATCGAACGTCAATCGCCAGGCTATACTGCTCATGGACACCCTAAAGCCGACCCGCGCACCATCGGACACCTTGCCATATCGGCGAATTTGCGTATAACCGCGCCTGTAACCCATCATGGTTGGAGGCTGAACGGCAAACGTGCCCCCGGTTTGGGATCACGGGGTCGGGTTCCTGGAACCTATTATCCGCCGGTGTCTCCGCTCTTTGAGGTCGTTCTTTTAAGGCCTTTCCTGCCGCTCACAAGCGGCGCGATACGGCCTTTGAAGGGGCTCCGCGCCATGAGGGACAACGCGAGATGAAAGGCTGAATTCATG
>JAEZBZ010000255.1 GCA_023412745.1 Pseudomonadota bacterium
GCAATCACGTCTCGTGCCAACTCGCGACCGGCTGCATCGGCGGCAAGTACATCTTCAAGATTCTGAGGCGTCCGAATGGCGCCGATGCGCTCTGCTCGATCAAGGCATGTGGCGACCGTCGCCGCTATGTCAAGAAACCTTAAACGGCGCTCAAGAAACCCTTCAACGGCAATTTCGTTTGCTGCGTTAAGGATAGCAGGCGCCGTTCCACCGCGCTGAAGAGCCTCGCGCGCCAAGCGAAGAGCGGGAAACCTCTCAACGTCCGGCGGTTCAAAAGTCAACGAGCCGTGCTTAACGAGGTCCAATCGCTCGGCTTTTACCGGCATGCGCTTCGGCCAAGCAAGGCTGACAGCAATCGGAATACGCATGTCGGGGCATGAGAGTTGTGCCAGCACCGAACCGTCGTGATAGGCCACCAGGCAATGTACGATAGATTGCGGATGCACCACGACGTCGATCTGACGCGCCTCGACGCCAAACAGATAATAGGCCTCGATCAGCTCCAGCCCCTTGTTCATCAAGGTCGCGGAATCGATGGAGATCTTCGGGCCCATGCTCCATTTGGGATGCTTGAGCGCCTCTTCCGGCTTCGCTTCGGCCAACCTATTCAGCGTCCAGTCCCGGAATGGGCCACCCGAAGCGGTCAACATGATACATTCGACAGCAGATGGGTCATGGCCGGCCAGTGCCTGGAAGGCGGCTGAATGCTCGGAATCGACCGGGATGAGTTCTGTGCCGGCTTCCCGCACGGTCGCCATAAAGACATCACCCGCGGCAACCAGGCATTCCTTGTTGGCCAGCGCCAGACGCCGGCCAAGCCGGGCAGCGGCAATGGTCGGCTTGAGACCGGCAGCACCGGTGATGGCGGCAACCACGCAATCGGCCGGACGCACGGAAGCTTCGACCAGCGCCTCCGCGCCCGCGGCCACTTCGATACCGCTGCCCGCCAGCAGATCCTTGAGTTCACCGTAGCGGCTTTCGTCGCCGATGACGGCAACCTGCGCCCCGTGTTGCTTTGCCAGTGCGGCCAGCTTAGGCGCGTTGTTCTGCGCGGTGAGCGCTTCGATGCAATAACTGTCGGGCGCGCTGGCGACAATATCGAGGGCGCTGGTACCAACCGAGCCCGTGGCTCCAAATATCGAAATTTTCTTCACTGTTCTCCAGCCATCCACCGCGTGGAGCGCATCAATGCCAGAACAATATGGCCTGGGCTGGCGCCTGCATATTCACGGCCAGCGCCAGAAGTGCGGCCGCAGCCGCCGCAAACACCACCCCATCGACACGATCGAGGAAACCGCCGTGACCGGGGATCAGCGCACTCGCATCCTTTACACCAAATCCGCGCTTCAGAGCTGATTCCGCAAGATCGCCGATCTGCGACACACAGCCCAGGATGAACCCGCTCAGCGCGAGCTGCACGGGTGACGTATCCGGAATGAAGACCGCAAACGCCGCCCCTGCAATGGCCGCCGACGAGATTCCGCTCAGCAGTCCCGCCCAAGTCTTGTTCGGCGAGACCCGCGGCCACAGCTTGGGACCTCCAATCGAACGTCCGCCGAAATAGGCGCAGGTATCCGTGACGACGACGACCAGCAGCACGAACAGGACAGCGGTAAACCCGAACGGCTCGTCCGACCTGATCCACAGCAGCGCGACCGCCGGCAAGCCGACATAGATTACGCCAAGACCAGACAGCCTGCCGTGTTGGCCGACCTGGATCAAAAGCACGAGGATCGCACCGATCAGCAGCATGACGAGGCCGATGGCCGCCAAGCCGGTTGCCGACAACCCGCCCGCAGCGATCACGGCAGTCGCATGCACGAGAAACGCGAAGTCGACGTCGTCGCCGCGCACCACGCGGCCCCACTCCCAGCTCACCAGCGTCGCGACCGCAACCACGAGCAGCGCGAAGGGCATCGGACCGGCATAGTTCAGCGCCAGCGCGACAAGGCCCATGATCAGGCCGGAAATGATGCGCGGTCTCAGATCACGCGACAGACCGGGCCTCGGAGCAACAGCGCTTTCCGGGTTCTCCGACATGATCGTCACAAGCTCCCCGGCCGGGTCGATTTCGACAAGCCGCCGTACCGGCGATCCCGTGCACGATACTCCGAGATCGCCTGCTCCAGTAGCTGCCGCCCGAAATCCGGCCAGTTGGCATCAAGAAACACGAACTCCGTATAGGCCGCCTGCCACAGCAGAAAGTTCGACAGTCGGACTTCACCGCTGGTACGGATCAACAGATCAGGATCGGGGATGCCGACGGTGTCGAGCTCCGCCGCGATCATCTCCGGCGTAATGGCCCCCGGATCGATCTCGCCATTGGCAGCCTTCTCTGCCAGCCGCCTGGCCGCCCTGGCGATCTCCTGACGCGAGCCATAGTTGAACGCGACGATCAGGTCGAGCGCGGTGTTCCCTGCTGTAAGCGCCTCGGCATCGGCGATCATGCCAATCAATTCCCGATCCGCGATATTCCGATCGCCAATCACGCGAATGCGCACCTTGTGCCGGTGCAGTTCAGCCAGATCGCGCTTGATGAAGCGCTTCATCATGCCGAACAGTTCGTCGATTTCGCTGGCTGGACGTGACCAGTTCTCCGAGGAAAAGCTATAGATCGTCAGATAGGCGATCTTCAGCTCCATTGCCGCGCGCACGGTGCGGCGCAGGGCCTCGACTCCCATACGATGGCCGATCGTGCGCGGCAGGCCGCGCGCACTGGCCCAGCGGCCGTTGCCATCCATGATGATCGCCACATGGTGCAACGATTGCGCACGGCCGTCAGCGGTCGCCGTGGTCTGTGTCTTGATCTCGGCCACTTGGAAAGCTGGACTTTCGTCAACCGGAGGGATCAATTCGCGAGCCGCGGCGGGCCTCAAGGGCTCGTTTCGCGCTTCTTCGGCCCGCGCCGTACCCTAGCTTCTCGTTCAATCCATCGCCGGAAGC
Organism: Pseudomonadota bacterium; assembly: GCA_023412745.1. Classification (GTDB taxonomy): domain Bacteria; phylum Pseudomonadota; class Alphaproteobacteria; order Rhizobiales; family Hyphomicrobiaceae; genus ZC4RG25. The sequence continues at coordinate 2,944 of JAEZBZ010000255.1, forward strand.
CGCTTTGCCGCGGCTTTCCGATCAATCTGCAAACTGTGTTCGCTGAAAAGTACCGACTTTCGCGGCCGGACTCTAGACCTTATTGATCTCTACTTCCTTGGTGGCGAGGATCTGGTCGATCTCCTTGATGATCTTGTCGGTCAGCTCCTGCACCTTGGTCGATGTGCCGCGCTGCTCGTCCTGGCTCATCTTGCCGTCTTTTTCGAGCTTCTTCAGCAGATCCATGCCTTCGCGGCGCACGTTGCGCACCGCCACGCGGCTGTTCTCTGTGTACTTGTGGGCCAGCTTGACCAGATCCTGGCGTCGCTCGCTGGTCAAAGCCGGAACCGGAAGACGCAGGATCTGGCCGTCGATGATTGGATTGAGGCCGAGGTTCGCTTCGCGGATGGCCTTGTCGACCGCCGACACCGCCGCCTTGTCCCACACCTGCACCGCCAGCATGCGCGGTTCCGGGACCGACACCGAGCCGACCTGGTTGAGCGGCATCTTCTGGCCGTAGACGTTGACCATCACCGGATCGAGCAGGTTGGCACTGGCGCGGCCGGTCCTCAAACCGCTGAGCTCGCGCTTCAGCGCATCGACCGCCGCACGCATGCGCCGGTCCAGATCTCCAATATCGAAAGCGCCCTGGGTCATATCAATCCTCCTGCCGGGCGCGGCAGTGGCCCGACGTCAGTTTCAGTCTTCGCCGCAGGGCCCGCGATGGACGCGCACCGCATCCACATCGCCTCAGGCACTTTCCTGGATGACCGTCGCGCGCGCTTCACCGCGCACCGCCTTCAGGAGATTGCCTGGCTCCTCAATAGAGAACACAATTACCGGAAGACCGTTGTCCCGGGCAAGCGCGATGGCCGCGCCGTCCATCACCTTCAGGTCACGCGCCAGCACTTCGCTATAGGTCAGGCTGTCGTAGCGGACCGCATTCGGATCGCGCTTGGGATCGGCGGAATAGACACCGTCGACCTGAGTTGCCTTAGCCACCGCATCGCAATCCAGCTCGATCGCGCGCAGGGCAGCGGTGGTGTCGGTGGTGAAGAACGGGTTGCCGGTACCGGCGGCGCAGATCACGACCCGGCCGGCATCCAGATGATGCAAGGCCTTAGCGCGCACGAAGGATTCGCACACGGTCGGCATCGGAATGGCGGACAACACGCGGGCCTGGGTGCCCTGCTGCTCCAGCGCGTTGTGGAAGGCCAGCGCGTTCATGACGGTCGCCAGCATGCCCATGTAGTCGGCTGTGGCACGGTCCATGCCCTTGGCCGCCCCGGCCAGTCCGCGGAAGATGTTGCCGCCGCCAACAACGACCACGACCTCGACACCGGCCGCCACCGCTTCCGACACATCGCGCGCCAAACGGCTGGTGACCCCGATATCGATCCCCAACGCCCCTTTTCCGCTCAATGCCTCTCCCGACAGTTTCAGGCACAGGCGCTTGTAGCGCAGGGAGCTTGGGCCGCTCATCGATAGGTCTCCTTTTCGCCAGCGCCGACCGGATAGCCCGATGCGCGCCGGCAAACAAGGGGCCGCCGCATACGGACTGCCAAAAGTCTCAGCTCGGCTTGCGTCCCTTGGCGGCGATTTCGGCCAGTTCACCAATCAGTTTACGCACGCCCTTGAGCCGGTGCTCGGGCAGATCCCAATCCGCCTTGAAAACAAGCCGATGGTCGGCTTGCAGCTTCATCTGCGATCGCGATTTCTGCATGAGCTTGACCAGCCCTTCCGGGTTGGAAAAGGCGTTTTTGCGGAACGCCACGACCGCGCCTTTGGGTCCGGCATCGACCTGCGCGATGCCCGCCTGCCGGCACAAGCCTTTAATTTCCATGATGTCGAGCAGATGCCGCACTTCCTCGGGCATCTCGCCGAAGCGATCCACCAACTCACCCGCGAACGCGTCGATTTCGGCGCGGTTTTCCAATCCCGACAAGCGCCGATACAGTCCGAGCCTGAGTTGCAGATCGTTGACATAGCTGTCCGGTATGAGCACCGCGGTGCCCAGCGCGATCTGCGGGCTCCACTGATCCGCCGCCTCGCCGAGATCGCCGCCCTTGAGAGCGGCCACCGCCTCTTCCAGCATCGATTGATACAGTTCGAAGCCGACCTCGCGGATATGACCGGACTGTTCCTCGCCGAGCAGATTGCCGGCGCCGCGAATGTCGAGATCGTGGCTAGCCAGGGAGAACCCGGCGCCCAGCGTATCGAGCGAATGCAACACCTTCAGCCGCTTCTCGGCGCCCTCGGTGAGAGCCTTGCCGGGCGGCGTCGTGAAATAGGCGTAGGCGCGCGTCTTGGACCGGCCGACACGACCGCGAAGCTGATACAGCTGCGCCAGGCCGAACATATCGGCGCGATGCACAATCAGCGTGTTGGCATTGGGCACGTCGAGGCCGGATTCGACGATAGCGGTCGACATCAGCACGTCATACTGGCCCTCATAGAAGGCCGTCATGACGTCTTCCAGTTCGCTGACCGCCATCTGGCCGTGCGCGCGGGCGACCTTCAGTTCGGGCACCGCTTCGGCCAGGAATTCGGCGACGTCATCGAGATCCGATAGGCGCGGCACGACGTAGAAGCTCTGCCCACCGCGATAGCGTTCGCGGCGCAGGGCTTCGCGGATGATCACCGGATCGAACGGCGAGATGTAGGTGCGCACGGCCAGCCGGTCGACCGGCGGCGTGGTCATCAGAGACAGTTCGCGCACGCCCGACAGCGCCAACTGCAGCGTGCGCGGGATCGGCG
>JAEZBZ010000269.1 GCA_023412745.1 Pseudomonadota bacterium
GTTCAAACGCTTTCGGCCCCATGCGCGGCACCTTTTTCAGCGCCGCCCGCGATTTAAATTCGCCGTTGGCATCGCGAAACGCAACGATATTAGAGGCCAGGGTCTGATTAAGGCCGGAAACCCGCGCCAGCAACGGCGCCGACGCCGTATTCACATCGACACCGACAGAGTTAACGCAATCCTCAACCACCGCATCGAGGGAGCGGGCCAGACCGGTCTGATCCACGTCATGCTGATACTGGCCGACACCGATAGCTTTCGGTTCGATCTTGACCAGCTCCGCCAGCGGATCCTGCAAACGCCGCGCAATCGAAACCGCGCCGCGAAGGCTGACGTCGAGATCTGGAAACTCCTTCGCCGCCACTTCGCTCGCCGAATACACCGAGGCACCGGCTTCCGAGACCACCACCTTGGTCAGCTTCAGTTCCGGCATCTTGCTCATCAGTTCGGCGACGAGCTTGTCGGTTTCGCGGCTCGCGGTGCCATTGCCGACGCTGACGATCTCGACCTTATGTTTTCGGCACAGCGCGGCGAGCGTCGCGAACGAGCCGTTCCAATCGCGGCGCGGCTCGTGCGGATAGATTGTTGTCGTATCGACCAGCTTTCCCGTGCGATCGACCACCGCGACTTTGACGCCGGTGCGGATCCCAGGATCGAGGCCCATCGTGGTGCGCGGCCCAGCCGGAGCCGCCAACAGCAAATCTTTGAGATTGCTTGAAAATACGCCGATAGCCTCGGCGTCTGCGCGCTCCTTGAGGCGCGCCAGCAATGTCGATTGCGTCGATGGCGCCAGCTTGTCCTTCCAGGCCTGCCGCACGGTCTCGCCAAGCCAGGCATCGGCCGGGCGGCCGCGATCGGCGATGTTGAACGCCGATTTGATCCGGCCCTCCGCCGGGTGTGGCTGCTTCGGCGCGTGCGCGACATCCAATCCGAGATCAAGCACGCCTTCGTTGTATCCGCGCAGCATGGCCAGCGCGCGATGCGAGGGAATGTCCTTCACGCGTTGCCCGAACTCAAAATAGTCGGAGAACTTGGCGCGTTCCTCGGCTTTATCATCGGCCTTGGCCTTGCGCACTTTCGAGGTCAGCTCACCCTCGGACCACATCCATTCGCGCAAACCGCCGACGAGACTCGCGGTTTCTATCATGCGCTCGATCACGATGTGCCGGGCGCCATCGAGTGCCGCAGCCACGTCCGCGACGCCGCGATCAGCACTGATGAACTTGGCGGCTTCCGCTTCCGGCGACAGCGACGGGTTCGCCAGCAGCGCCTCGCTCAACGGCTCAAGACCTGCCTCGCGCGCCATCTGCGCCTTGGTCCGGCGTTTTGGCTTGAAGGGGGCATAGATGTCTTCGAGCTGAACCTTGGTCGCGGCGCCATCGATCTGGCGCGCCAGCTCGGCCGTCATCTTGCCCTGGGATTCGATGCTTTTGACAACAGCGGCGCGGCGGTCCTCCAGATCGCGGAGATAGCCAAGGCGCTCTTCCAGCTTGCGCAGTTGCGTGTCGTCGAGGCCGCCCGTTCTCTCCTTGCGGTAACGCGCGATGAACGGCACCGTCGCCCCCTCGCCGAGCAGTTGGACGACGGCAGCCACCTGTCCCGTGCCGACCCCTAGCTCCTCAGCAATGCGCCGATTGATCTTGTCCATCGCTCACCTTGTCTTTTCCGGTTCCAGCACCGACCGCGGGCACGCTATCGGCAATCCGGGAAACCCGCCAAATGTATGTCGCCGGCGCGATCGCGGCACGCCTCGCTATACCAGCATCCGGCCCGCGGCACCCTATGACACAGAGTGGTGTGGGGATAACCAGAACCGGATTGCCAGTGTTGTCAGCCGGCGCCGCCAATGATAGGTGACCGGGCGCCCGTGATGCGCGCGGTCCTCCCAACTCTTAGAAATCGCGGCCCCTTGTGCACGACACCACCCATATCGACGTCGCGGTTATCGGAGGCGGTCCGGCCGGATTGATGGCGGCCGAAACCATCGCGGCAGGCGGGCGATCGGTCATCGTGTTCGACCGAATGCCTTCGATGGGGCGCAAGTTCCTGCTGGCGGGGCGCGGCGGTCTCAACCTCACGCACAGCGAAGATATCGAGAGCTTTCTCAGCCGCTATGGCCCAGCGCGCCAGCAGCTGGAGCCGATCATCCGGACGTTCCCGCCCGAAGCCCTGCGTGGTTGGGCCGAGGGCCTGGGCCAATCGACCTTCGTTGGCACGAGCGGCCGCGTGTTCCCCACCGAGATGAAAACCTCGCCGCTTCTGCGCGCCTGGTTGCGACGTCTCAGCGCCATGGGCGTGCAGGTCCGGCTGCGCCATCAGTGGGAAGGTTGGGATAGCGAGAGACGCCTAATGTTCGCCGCGCCGGACGGAGCGATGACCGTCACAGCGCGCGCGACTGTGCTGGCCCTTGGAGGCGCGAGTTGGCCGACGCTCGGCTCGGACGGCGGTTGGACATCGCCACTCGAGAACGCTCGCATCACGATCCAGCCGCTGATGCCGTCGAACTGCGGCTTCCTGGCGAACTGGACGGAGCATTTCCAGCAGCGATTTGCCGGTTCCCCGTTGAAGCGGATCGGCCTTAGTTTCGATGGCCAAGCGGTGCGCGGCGAAGCCATCGTTACGACAACGGGCCTGGAAGGCGGCGCAATCTACGCAATCTCCGGACCGCTGCGCGATGCCATTGTACGCGACGGACGGGCCCGACTGGCGATTGATCTGCGCCCGGACGTAACGTTGGAACATCTTGAACGACAGCTTGGCCAGCCGCGCGGCAAGCAATCCCTTTCGACCTTCCTGCGCAAAGCTGTGAACCTGTCGCTGGTCGCGATCGCGCTGCTGCAGGAAATCGCCATCGCGGACGGCCTCAAACTCGGCGACCTCGATGCAGCCGCGCTTGCCGCGCTCATCAAGGCGGCCCCGGTTAGCCTCACGGGAACCACGCCAATCACCAAGGCGATCTCAAGCGCTGGCGGTATCGCGTGGTCAGAGGTGGACGAGGCGCTTATGCTGCGCCGCGTGCCCGGCGTCTTCATCGCCGGCGAGATGCTGGATTGGGAAGCGCCGACCGGCGGCTACCTGCTGCAGGGCTGTTTCGCGACCGGCGTGCACGCAGGAAAAAGCGCGCTGCACTGGGTACAGCGCGCTTCATAAGACGCACCCAGCGTCAGATCACTCTGCCGGTGGCTTCGTCGATCAGGTGCATGTTGTTGAGGTCGGCTGCGAGTTGCATACGACCGCCATCGACAGCACCAGCCTTGGGATTGACGCGGCCGCACACCTCTGTGCCGTTGATCGGGAAATAGACCAGCGTCTCCATGCCCATCGGTTCGGTGACTTCGAGCGTGGTGTCGAACGCGATCTTGCCCGCTTCCATGTGCGGCGAGGTTTCAGTCAGATGCTCTGGCCGCAGGCCAAGCAGCAGCTTGCCGTTCCGTGCATGCTCCCGATAGCGCCCGCTGCGCTCGGCCGGCACCGGCAGCGTCAGGGTATCCGACAGCCGCATGGTCAAGCCGCCGCCACCCATTTCTTCCAACTGGCACGGAATGAAGTTCATCGCCGGCGAGCCGATAAAGCCCGCTACGAAGTGCGTTTTAGGATTGTGATATAGCTCGTTGGGATGGCCGACCTGCTCGATGATGCCCTTGTTCATGACCACCACGCGATCGGCCAGCGACATCGCCTCGACCTGGTCATGCGTGACGTACACCGTCGTCGTGCGTACCTGCTGATGCACTTTCTTGATTTCGGTCCGCATTTGGACACGCAATTTCGCGTCCAGGTTCGACAACGGCTCGTCGAACAAAAACACCTTGGGATTGCGCACGATCGCGCGCCCCATGGCAACACGCTGGCGCTGGCCGCCCGACAGCTGTTTCGGTTTTCGATCCAGAAGTTCCTTGATGTCCAGGATGCGCGCCGCCTCATCGACGCGTGATTTGATTTCTGCTTTCGGATATCGCCGCAAACGCAGCCCGAACGACATGTTCTCGGCAACCGTCATATGCGGATAGAGCGCATAATTCTGGAACACCATCGCAATATCGCGATCCTTGGGCGGAACGTCGTTGACGACTTCGTCATCGATCAGGATCTCGCCGCCGGAAATATCTTCCAGCCCCGCGATCATGCGCAGCGTCGTCGATTTTCCGCAGCCAGAAGGCCCCACGAGAACGACAAACTCATGATCGGTGATATCCAGATCGATGCCGCGGACGGCTTCGACATCGTCGTACATCTTGACGACTTTGCGCAGATTCACTTCGGCCATACGTCCCCTCAGCCCTTTGTCGCGCCAGCGGTCAGGCCGGCAATGTAGTAGTCCATCAGGAAGGCGTAGATGATGAGCGGAGGCGCGGCGCCAAGCAGCGCACCCGTCATGATCTGACCCCA
>JAEZBZ010000303.1 GCA_023412745.1 Pseudomonadota bacterium
GGTAGGGCTTGTTCTCGGCGGGCTATGGGTCCGCGCGCGACGCCGCCATTCTGATGCTCGATATCCGTGGCTTCACCGGCCTGTCGGCAACTCTCCCGCCCAAGGCCGTGGTCGAGATGCTGACTCAGTTCCACGCCCGCGTCCTTCCGGTGATCCGCGCGAACGGCGGTATCGTCGACAAGTTCCTCGGCGACGGTGTCATGGCGACGTTCGGCGCGGTCGATCCATCGGCGACCGCAGCCGCGGACGCAGTGCGTGCACTCGATATCATCATGAGAGAAGCTGCGGATTTGCGCGCGACATCGATCGGCGGGACCGAAGGCGGGCTAAACGTGAATGGCGCGGTCGCGGCCGGCACTGTCGTGTTCGCCACGCTGGGTAACGGCGACCGGCTCGAATACACCGTCATCGGCGAGGCCGTTAACCTGGCCGCCAAGCTCGAAAAGCACAACAAAACGCTTGGCACACGCGCCCTGGTTCCGGCCGAGACCTACCGCATGGCCATTTCTCAGGGATATGCGCCGCCGCGGCAGCACACGCGTCAGCCGCAATGCGTCATTCCCGGCGTCGGCAAGCCCTTGGATCTGGTCGCGCTGGCTGAGTAGATCTCAGGTCTTGTCGCCGATTAGATGGTTCTGAACGCCCATCGGCGACAACTTCGGCCGGATGCTGCTGATGCGACCGGTGCTGACGCCAGCCCAGCCGATCTCGCCGGACAGCCGGCCGTATTCGATCTTGGGGCAGCGGTTCATGATCACCTGCAGCCCTGCCGCCTCCGCCTCCTCCGCCGCCTGCGCATTGCGCACGCCGAGCTGCATCCAGATCACGCGGATGCCGAGCCGATCCTTCTGCGCGATCGCCTCGCGGGTGACCTCGAGCGCGGCGTCCGCATTGCGGAAGATATCGACGAGCCCGATCGGGCTGGGCACGTCGGCCAGCCTAGCGTAGACCTTTTGTCCAAGGATCTCCTGCCCGACCAGCGTCGCGTTGACGGGCACGACGCGATAGCCCTTGCCGAGCATGTACTTCATCGCGAAGTAGCTCGGACGACTGGTGTTGGCGCTGGCACCGACCATGGCGAGGGACGTGTTGTCGCGCAGGATCGCCGCAATCAAATCGTCGGAATAGGTCTCTTGGCTCATCTTCCGTTGCTATCAGGCGCCGCGCCGGCCCGCAACGGCCAGCGCCGCCTCAGCGGCCGAACAGCATTGCGACCCGGGCAGCCAGAAGCTTCGTGAGGAATGCAAAGGGGAAACTGGAATAGCTCGAGACATCCGGGGAAAGATCAACGGTGGCCGGCTTGTACTTGGTCTGAATGCGCATCAGCAGCGGCGGTACGTCGCCCTGAAAACGCGCCCGATACAGCAACAGCCAGTGGCCCTTCTCGAAGTCCAGATACATCGCCGTGTTGCAGCAACCCGCAACCGCCCTGCTCGTCGGGGACTTCTCGCTGCGCCGCACGAACTGCAAAAGCTCCTCGCCGCTGCGGCAGCGCACACGGTCCTTGCGATACAGGATGCACGCCGTACCGCCGTCGGCGCCCTGAAGCGGCGGCGCACCCGGCAAGGCTTCGATGCGCCGCGCGGCTTCCTGGCAATCGTCGCAGTAGCACACCACGCTGTTGATCGGTTGCCCGGTCGCTTCGAACGTCACGCTGCCGCATGCGCACTGAATCGTCTCAAAAGCTTTCGCCTGTTTAGACATCAGCGTTTCCTGCCGGACTTTCCGCCAAATCGCAGACGCCGGATCACCCGATGCCCATCCTATCCAGGACGAACGGCAGGCACCACTGCCGACAGGTCCGGCGCACGGGAAGTCAAGAGAGACGCGATTAATCGCGTGCCGTGTCGTCGGGCAGGACTAAGCGACCGTTGACGTCGAGCGTCCAGAACGGATTGTGCGCGACCTCCCACAGGTGCCCATCCGGGTCTGCGAAATAGCCCGCATAGCCGCCCCAAAAGACCTTCTCCGCCGGCTTGACGATGCGCGCCCCGTTTTGCACGGCGAGGGTCAGAACCTGATCGACCTCGGTATCGCTGGCGACATTCCAGGCTAGAGTGATACCCGAAAAGCCCGGCGCGCTGTCGGCAACCTTCGCATCGGCTGCCAAGTCAGCGCGTCCGAACAGGCCGAGCACGACATTGCCGAGCTGGAAGAACGTCACTGTCTCGCGGCTTTCGAATGAAGCGCGCAGCCCCATGCCTTCGTAGAAGCGGCGCGCGCGGACCATGTCCGTTACGCCAAGCGTCAGTAAGCTCAGCCGCAGGGGCATTGCTCAACAGCCTTTCCACTCGGGCTTGCGCTTCTCGATGAAGGCGTCAATGCCCTCCTCGGCATCACGGGCCATCATGTTGCGCACCATGACATCGGCAGCATAGCGATAGGCCTCGGCCGTCGGCATCTCGATTTGCTGGTAGAAGGCTTCCTTGCCGATGGCCAACGTCAGCGGTGACTTGGAGGCGATGCGGTCGGCCAGCGCCAGGGCCTCATCGAGCACGCGCTCATGGGGCACGACGCGATTGACCAGCCCATATTGCGCTGCCTCGCTGGCCGGCATCAACTCGCCCAGCAGCAGCATCTCCATGGCCCGCTTGCGCGGCACGTTACGGGTCAGCGCCACCATCGGCGTCGAGCAAAACAACCCGATGTTGACACCCGGCGTGGCGAAAGTGGCATCGTCGGCGGCAACCGCCAGATCGCAGGTGGCGACGAGCTGGCAGCCCGCGGCCGTCGCGGTGCCGTGAACCGCCGCAATGAAGGGCTTCGGTGAACGCAATATGGCCTGCATCATGTCAGCGCAGGTCGTCATCGCGGTCTCGTAGAACGCGAGGCCGCCATCCGCATCGGCGCGATGCGCCGCCATTTCCTTGAGATCATGACCGGCGCAGAAGGCCGGTCCGTTCGCCGCCAGGACAACGGCGGCAACATCTCCATCCGCCGATAACCGGATCACGGCCTCGCGAATGGCCAGCATCAGGCCCAGAGACAAGCCATTCCGGGCTTGAGGGCGGTTGAGCGTGAGGATCGCAGCAGCCCCAAGGCGCGCCTCTGTAAGGCTTGCCGCTTCGGCATCCTGTTCCTGCGATCCTCGCACCCTTTCCTGCATGCGCCTAACTTAGGCGACCGATCGACTACTGCAACACCTTATCAATGTCGGTGCGAAACTTCTTAACCACCTGAACGTTCTCGGGGAACTGGAGCGGCGGCGTGGATTTCAGCGCCTCTTCCATCTCCTCGAGCATCTGCTTCTTGTCCTTCTCGGGGATCGCCTTGTCGGCCTTGATCTCCTCGATCTCCTTCTTGATCGAGTCGACCGGATCCGCGTAGTCGCCGCTCTGCGGGTCGATGCCCGCCATCACCATCGAGATATTGGCGGCAACGTCGTCGAGTTCCTCGAAGCTAGCGAAGCCGTTCTTCTTGGCCAGTGCTTCGAGTTCGCCCTGCAGCTTCGGATCCGGACCATCAGAGGTGCCTTGGATCTTCTCAGAGATCTCGTTCAAATCATTCTGCGCAGCGATAAATCACTGCACCTGCTTTTCAGTAAGTTTAATCTGCTTGAACTCAGCATC
>JAEZBZ010000338.1 GCA_023412745.1 Pseudomonadota bacterium
CTGCGCCACCGATCCGCACGAGCTGCATCGCGCGCTGGAGATGCAGTCGATCCTCGATTGCGCCGACATGGCCGCCCACGCCTCGCTCTACCGCACCGAGAGCCGCTGGGGCTTCTATCACCTGCGCGTCGACCATCCGGAGACGCGGCCGGAATGGGCCTGCCACACCGTCCTGTTCAAGGACGGGAAGGGCCGGATGACGAGTGCCAAGCGCGCGGTCGATCCGTTCATCGTGCCTGTCGCCGACGAGGAGATGAGCGCCTACCACCAGCTGCGCATCAAGACGCCTGTCGCCGCCGAGTGATTCTTCGCGACTTCTCTCTCAATAAGACACGGAGGCGAACCATGCCCATCATCACTCAGGCCAAGAGCGCCGCGGTCGTCATCGACGACGACAAATGCATCGCCGAGAAGGGCTGCCGCGTCTGCGTCGACGTCTGCCCGCTCGACATCCTCGCAATCGATGAGACCAGGCAGAAGGCGTACATGAAGTACGACGAGTGCTGGTACTGCATGCCCTGCGAGGTCGACTGCCCGACGAACGCGGTCAAGGTCAATATTCCCTACCTGCTGCGCTGAGGTCGATCATGGCACCGGTCTTCAACACCTTCGACGACGACATCGGGGAACTGGCCGAGCGCGCGGCGAGCCCCGATCCCGGTATCCGCCGCGTGGCGATGATGGAGCTGGCCGAGGCGGTCGGCGCCGAGGCAAAAGTGCTGCTGCTCAAGGGGCTCGCCGATGACGACGCCACCGTGCGCGCCGCCGCCGCCAAGGCGCTTGACGAGCATGATGGCGCCGACGTGGTCGAGGGCCTCGTCCGCTCGCTCGAGGATGCCGACGAGGACGTCCGGCGCGTGGCCGCCGAGACGCTCTCCGAGAAAAAGGAGCCGACCTGCGGCCCGCTGCTGATTGAGCGGGCGGAGCATGCCGACCCGTTCGTCCAGGCCGCAGCGCTCCGCGCCCTGCGCGAGCTGGTCATCCCCGACGCCCTGTCGGCGGCCCTGAAGGCGCTGCAAAGCCCCGCGCCGGAGGTTCGCCGCGAGGGTCTCGGCGTCATCGGCTATCTCAAGGCCGAGGAGGCTTTGCCCGCGCTCCTCGCCACGGCGCGCGACGGCGACGCTACCGTGCGGCGCGCGACGATGGCCGCCCTGGTCTTCCTGCGCTCCGGCGGCCCCGGCGTCGCGACCCTGCTTGCCGGATTGCAGGATGAGAACTGGCAGGTGCGCGAGGAGGCCGCGGTCTCCATCGCCAAGAGCCGCCTGCCCGAGGCGGTCGAGCCGCTGATCGCCGCGATGGCCGATCCGGTCTGGCAGGTGAAGACCAAGGCGGCCAACGCCCTCGGCCGGATCAAGTCCACCGCCGCGATCGACGTGCTCGGTCGCGCCCTCGATTCCGAGGTGAGCAACCTGCGTAAGGAATCCGCCGCAGCGCTGGGCGAGATCGCCCACCCGCAGGCTCTGTCCTTCCTCGAACGTGCGTCCGACGATCCCGACCCCGACGTGCGCAAGCTGATCCGCTGGGCGATCGCCCGCTGCCGGGCGGAGGTCTGACGCCCGAGGAGTTGTGACAGGACGGCGAGGCGGCGAATCCGATGGGGTTCGCCGCCTTCGTGCGTTCGGCAGCAGGCCAGCCGAGGCCTTGCAGTTTGGAACTGGTACAGGGTTTGCTGCGCTGCGCACGGTCATCGCCGAGGAGCAGCCCATGCAGCCTATCCCAGGTCGGATGGACACGGCCCATCTGTCTTCCGGGCTCTCGCTCCCGACATGCGCGCGAGGGACGAGCCTGATGGAATCCTTCCCCCAGCCCGCCGGCCCGCGTCCGCTGCTGGAAGGCTTGAGCGAGGCCGAGCGCAATCAGGTGATGGAGCGGGGGCGCCGCCGCGTCCTCTATCGCGGCGCGACCCTATTCACCCAGGAGACGCCGAACGACGGCATCTGGCTGATCGAGACCGGCCGCATTCGGGTCTTCTACGCCGCACCGACCGGCCGCGAGCTCACGCTGGCCTACTGGTACCCCGGCAACTTCGTCGGCGGGCCCGAGGTGTTCGGCTCCGGCAGCCACAGCTGGTCCGGTATGGCGGCGAGCAATTCCACCGTGCTGCATCTGCCGGGCGCGGCCCTGAAGCAGCTCGTGGCCCGCATCCCGTCGCTCGCCTTCGGCATCATCGACGGGCTGACCTTCAAGGGCCGCTGCTACTCGGCCCTCGCCCAGATGCTGGGCACGCGCTCGATCACCGATCGCCTCGCCTTCCTGCTGATCCACCTGTCGAACCTCTACGGCGTCGAGGAGGAGGGCGGCGTGCTGATCGCGGCCGACTTCACCCATGCGGACCTCGCCCACATGGTGGGCGCCACCCGGCAATGGGTGACGATCAGCCTGAAGCGCCTGTCGGAGCAGGGCGTGGTGACGACGCGCCGCTCGCAGATCCTGATTCAGCGCCCCGACATCCTCGCCCGGATGCCGGGCGGCGACGAGGCCGCTTAATTCGAATGCTTCTCGCTTAAAACGACAGCACCGATCCAGGCCGCCGGACGATTTTCGCAACTAATCGACTCGACTTGCGGGTCTCTGTTTGATCGGCACCGACTGCTCACCCGATCATGCCTGTGATGTCGAGCCGGCATCTCAAGATGAGACGGAGCGCACGATGACCGCGATGATGTCGAGACGAAGCACGGTGTCGGCTCTGGCGCTCCTGGCGGCGGCCGGCATCGCGACGGGCGCGCCCGCCCGGGCCGAAACGGTCCTGACCGTCGGGATCGGCACACAGGACACGACCACCAACACCGCTACGGTCGGCGTCGTGGTGCGTCAGCTGAAGCTCATCGAGAAGCACCTGCCGAAGACCGGCAAATATGCCGCCGTCAAGATCCGGCTCGATTGGCAGAACTTCACCTCAGGCCCGCCCGTCACCAACGGGATGATGGCCGGCAAGCTGCAATTCGGCGCCATGGGCGATTATCCGCTCGTCGTGAACGGCTACACCTTCCAGAACAACCCTGAGAGCCGGTCCCGGCTGATCGCGGTGGCGGCCTACAACATCCATGGTTCGGGCAACGGCATCGTCGTCAACAAGGAGACCGACGCGTTCTCCTTCGACGACCTGAAGGGCAAGGTCGTCAGCGTTCCGTTCGGCTCCGCCGCCCACGGGATGGTGCTCAAGGCGCTGCAGGACAAGGGCTATCCGCAGAGCTACTTCCGGCTGGTCAACCAGAGTCCCGAGGTCGGCTCGACCAACCTGCAGGAGAAGAAGATCGACGCGCATGCCGACTTCGTGCCCTTCGCAGAGTTGCTGCCGTTCCGGGGCTTCGCCCGAAAGGTCTTCGACGGCGTCGAGACCAACGTGCCGACTTGGCACGGCGTCGTCGTGCGCACCGACTTCGCCGAGAAATATCCCGAGATCGTCGACGCCTATCTCCAGGCGATCCTCGACGCGCAGGCCTGGGTGAAGGCCAACCCGAAGCGCGCCGCCGAGCAGATCGCGGCCTGGACCGGCACCGACAAGGAAGTCGTCTACATCTTCCTCGGCCCCGGCGGGATCATGACGATCGACCCGACCCTCAAGGCGCCGCTCATCGACGCCGCGAAGGAGGACGTGAAGGTCCTGCAGAAGCTCGACCGGGTGAAGGAATTCGACGTCGCGTCCTGGGTTGACGACGCGCCCCTGCGGAAAGCCTTCGCCGCGCGGGGGCTCGACTACGAGGCGCAGCGCGCCAGCATCACCAATTACGAGGTCTCGGGCGAGGACGGCTTCTGCAAGAAACCGATCACCGATCCTCGCAGGGCCGGCGAGATCTGGGTGAAGGACGGCAACATCCTGCCCTATGCGAGCGCGGCCTGTACTTTGGGCGCTGTCAACGACCTCAAGACCAAAGGCCGTGAGATCAACGTCGCCTACGTGTTCGACACGTCGCGCGGCATCAAGCTGTTCGCCAGGGAAGCCTTCTACGTCGTCGGCGGGGGCGAGATCGCGCCCTACCTGCTGAAGCGCGACGCCGAGGCCGCGGCGGCGAAATCCGGCGCCAAGGTCCTGCCCTACGACGAGGCCGTGAAGGCCGCCGTGGCGGGGGGGTGATGGCGATGGAAGCGGCCCTTCGCACCCTGCCGGAGGCGGTCGTCCGCCCGGCCCCGCCGACCGAGGCGCGCCCCCCGGTCAAACCCCAGCCGGCGCTGCCGGTGGCGTCCGCCCGGGGCAATCGCCTCGCCCGCTGGCTTCGCCTGCATCGCGGACAGTTCCGGGCCGCCGCCCTCGGCCTCGTCTCGCTCGCGGTGTTCATCACGGTCTGGCAGGGGCTGACGGTGACCCGCGCGA
>JAEZBZ010000366.1 GCA_023412745.1 Pseudomonadota bacterium
AACGAAGGTCAGCAGTGCGGCTGTGGCAAAGGACTTGATCCCGCGACGAGGCCGCCTGATCTTCTGTTGGTGCAGCATTTCGGGTGAAGCTCTCCGCATGTTGCGCGTCATTTCCGCGATGCCGACCGGGCGCAGTCCGCGAAGACTAGACACGGCCTTTCGGCTGGTCAACGCTACGTCGTTCCATCGACCAACAAGAGCACCACGCGACACATGATAGGCGCCCGATGTGAACCGTTCAATTTCGAATGGTTTTCATCGTGGCAATGCGGCGGGACCATGGCAATACCGGACCCGCTCGTGTCACTTCGAAGTGAGGAAGTAAAAGATGTCGGCTGCACGAGACGGTGAGTTTGAGAAGGCGATGCCGCGAGGCCCCTCGCAGCGCAGCGCCGTGTCCCCGTTCATCGTCATGGACGTGATGACGGCCGCCGCCGCGCGCGAAGCGGCCGGTCACCGCGTCATTCATATGGAGGTCGGACAGCCGGGAACGGCGGCTCCTGCGTCGGCCCTCGCGGCGGTACAGCGCGCGATGACATCGGAGACGCTCGGCTATACGCTGGCGCTGGGATCGGCACCGCTGCGCCAGCGTATCGCGCGCTATTACAAGGACCAGCATAACCTCGACATCGCGCCGGAGCGGATTGCGGTCACGAACGGCTCATCGGCGGCTTTCGTGTTGAGTTTCATGGCGCTATTCGATGCCGGGGATCGGGTGGCGCTGCCATCACCGGGATATCCCTGCTACCGTCAAATCCTGACCGCGCTGGGCCAGCGGCCGGTGTTCCTGGAAACCGACGCGGCGGGCCGCTGGATGCCGACGGCAGCGCAACTGGACGAGGCTTGCGATCGCGACGGCCTTGCCGGTGTGCTCATCGCCAGCCCGGCCAATCCGACCGGCACGATGATTGAGCCACAGCGCTTCGCCGAACTCACCGACGTCTGTCGCCGCCGCGGCATGTGGTTCATCTCAGATGAGATCTATCACGGCCTGACCTATGGCGGGCCCCCCGCCGAGACGGCGCTGCGCTACGACGATAACGCGATCGTGATCAATAGCTTCTCCAAGTATTTCTCGATGACCGGCTGGCGCGTCGGCTGGATGGTGGTGCCGGAGGGCCTGGTGCGCACGGTCGAGCGGCTGGCGCAGCATCTCTACATCTCGCCGCCGGCGGTGGCGCAGGTGGCCGCGCTTGCTGCCTTCGATGGCACGGAGGAGTTGGAGGCGAATAAGGCCGTGTATGCCGCCAACCGCGAATTGCTGCTGGTGGAGTTCGCCAAGGCCGGCTTCGACAAGATCGCGCCGCCGGATGGCGGGTTCTATCTGTATGTCGATGTCAGCAAGTTCACCGATGACAGCCTCGCCTTCACCAAGCAGATGCTGGACGAGATCGGCATCGCGGCGACGCCGGGTGCGGACTTCGACGACGAGAATGGCCGGCATTTCCTGCGCTTCTGCTACGCCGGCACGACGGTGGACATGGAAGAAGCCGCGCGCCGCCTCAATGCCTGGCCGCGTTTGAAGCGGTAGGCTCATCAGGTGTTCCGCCCAAAGCAAAAGCCCTCGGATCGCTCCGAGGGCTTCATTGTTTGGGGGCTGGCTTGAGCCTTACTCGCTGGCGCCGAAGCGGCGCTGCCACCAGCCTTTTCTGGCCGGTTGCGAAGTCTCTTCCTCAACGTCGACCGGCGCGCCTGCGGCTTCCGGACGAACGACGACGCGCTCGATGACAGGTTCACTGGCGACCGGCTCGGCGCGTGCGCGCGCCGGTTTTGCCGGAGCGGGTTCAGGGGTTGCCGCGACCGGTTCAGGTTTTGCTTCCGGCGCCGCTTTGACGGCCGCGGCTTCGGACGCTGCCGGTTCAGCTGGTGTCGGCGCAGGCGCAGGCTCTACGGCTGTTGAGCCATTGAGCGCCGCCGGTGCGGGTTCGGATACCGACTGGGGGGCATCCTGCGGCTGAGGCGCGCCATCGTGATCCGCCGGCGCATGTGCAGCATCGGTTTCGGTCGATGCCTCATTTGCCGGGGCCGGAGCCTCGGCATCCTCTGACACTACGTCGCTGGCTTCTCCGCCTGCTGCTTCGCGTGCTGCATCATCGCGGTCCCTGCGGCCGCCACGGCGTCCACGCCGGCGTCCGCGACGGCTGCGACGTTCCTCGCCTTCGCCAGCAGCCTCCGCGCGGCGTGGGCTTTCAGCCCCAGCCCCAGCCTCGGCTTCGGCGCCTGCTTCCGACGCGGCTTCCGCATGCTCGTCGTAGCCGTTGAACTCCTGGGCCGGGCTTGGCGCGTTATCGCCGCCCGTCTCATCGTCGCCAGCCTCACTATCGCGGGGCTCTGCATGACTTGCACCAATCTCACGCTCGCCACGATCTCCACGGCGGCCACGGCGGCGACGCCGACGGCGCGAACGGCGGCCATCGCCTTCCTCGCCCTGGGCTTCGTCATGCGCTTCGCTGGCAACGTCCTCGCTGCTATCGACTTCGGCTTCCTCGCCCTCGTCGCCCTCGAAGCCCCAATCCATGTTGACGACGTTGCGGTCGGGCTGGCGGCGCGGCTCGGCTGCGCGTGCGGTCTTCTCGATCGTGAAGTTGGCGCCCTGCAGTTTATCGCTCGACTGCACGGTGATGGAGATGCCGTAGCGCGCTTCCATGTCGTTGATGAAGGCGCGCTTGTTATTGAGAATGTAGAGCGCGACGGTCGCGGTCGTCTTGGCGACCAGGGAAGCCGGCTGGCTGGACATCAGCGCGTCTTCCATGCCGCGAATGACGGCAAGGGCCACAGACTCCGTCGAGCGGATGATGCCGGTGCCCTGGCAGTGCGGGCACTGCGACGTCGAACCTTCCAGCACGCCGGTCCTGAGCCGCTGGCGCGACATCTCCAGCAGGCCGAAGTGGCTGATGCGGCCGACCTGGATGCGGGCGCGATCGAACCGCAGAGCATCCTTCAAGCGGCGCTCGACATTGCGGTTGTTGCGCTTCTCCTCCATGTCGATGAAGTCGATCACGATCAGGCCGGCGAGGTCGCGCAGCTTGACTTGGCGGGCGATTTCGTCGGCCGCTTCCTGGTTGGTATTGAGCGCAGTTTCCTCGATTGAAAATTCGCGCGTCGACTTGCCGGAGTTGACGTCGATGGCGACCAGCGCCTCGGTCTGGTTGATCACCAGATAGCCGCCGGAGCGCAGGTGCACGTACGGGCTGAACATGGCGTTCAGCTGCCGCTCGATCTGGAAGCGGTTAAACAGCGGTTCCGGATCCTGATACAGAGTCACGTTCTTGACGTGGCTCGGCATCAGCATGCGCATGAAGTCTTTGGCTTCCTTGTGCGCAACGGCGCCAGCGACGACGATCTCGTCAATGTCCTTTGAATAAAGATCGCGGATCGAACGCTTGATCAGGTCGCCTTCCTCGTAGACGAGGTTCGGTGCCGACGACTGCAGCGTCAGGTCGCGGACGTTCTCCCACAGCCGCAGCAGGTATTCGAAGTCGCGCTTGATTTCCTGCTTGGTGCGCGAAGCACCGGCGGTGCGGATGATCAGGCCCATGCCTTCCGGCACTTCGAGTTCGGCGGCAATGGCCTTCAGGCGCTTGCGGTCCTGGGCGTTGGTGATCTTGCGGCTAATGCCGCCGCCGCGTGCCGTGTTCGGCATCAGCACGGTATAGCGGCCGGCGAGCGAAAGGTACGTAGTCAGCGCCGCGCCCTTGCTGCCGCGCTCTTCCTTGACGACCTGCACCAGGATGATCTGGCGGCGCTTGATGACTTCCTGGATCTTGTAGCTGCGCTGGCGGCGGCGCGGACGCGAGGGCAGTTCCTCGAGCGCATCCTCCGAACCGACGCTGTCGACCTGTTCGGACTCGGCCGCGCCGTTGGCGGCTTCTGGTGCGTCGACCTCGTCAACGCCGAGATCTTCGACCAGACCGATCGCCCGCGGCGCGTCCGCCGGGTGCTCATCGCTGGTATCGGCCTCGGCTGCCGGGGCAGCCTCTGCGGATTCCGGGGCGGCTTCGGGTGCCGGCTCACTTATCTGTGGGTCAGCGGCCACGGCCTCGGCGATCGTGCTCGGGGCTCCCGGCGCGGGTTCGGCCTCGGTTGCGGGGGCCTCGGGCTCCGGCGGCAGGAAGGCGGTGACGTCGATGGCGACGATCTCTTCCGGCGGTTCTTCGTCTTCGCCGGCCGCATCGTCATCGGCCTGCTCGCGCGAGCTGCTGCGCTCGGCGGCGGCATCAACTTCCGCTTCTTCCTCGGCGTCGGCCGCGGCTTCTTCCTCGATCAGCGCCTGCCTGTCGGCAACCGGGATCTGGTAATAGTCCGGATGGATCTCGTTG
>JAEZBZ010000182.1 GCA_023412745.1 Pseudomonadota bacterium
CCTATGAGCACGCCGACTCGATCATCGACTACATCCGCCGGAACAACCTGAAGCTGGAGTGGATCATCGAAACCCACGTCCATGCCGACCACCTGTCGGCCGCGCCCTATATCCAGGACGCGCTCGGCGGCAAGATCGGCATCGGCGACAAGATCATGGTCGTCCAGGACACCTTCGGGAAGATCTTCAACGAGGGTACCGAGTTCCAGCGCGACGGCAGCCAGTTCGACGCGCTGTTCGCCGATGGCGACACCTACATGGTCGGCAAGATGAAGGCCGTCGCCATCTACACGCCCGGCCACACGCCCGCCTGCATGGTCCATGTCATGGGCGATGCCGCCTTCGTGGGCGACACGCTGTTCATGCCCGATGGCGGATCGGCCCGCGCCGACTTCCCCGGAGGGGATGCGGCCACGCTCTACGACAGCATCCAGAAGGTGCTGGCCCTGCCGGACGAGATGCGCCTGTTCATGTGCCACGACTACGGCCCCAACGGTCGCGACATCCAGTGGGAGACGACGGTGGCCGCCGAAAAGGAGCACAACATCCATGTCGGGAAGGGCGCCACGAAGGAGCAGTTCGTGAAGTTCCGCACCGAACGCGACGCCACGCTTGCGATGCCGAAGCTCATCATCCCGTCGCTCCAGGTGAACATGCGCGCGGGCGAGGTGCCAACCGACAAGGACGGCCGTGCGATGCTCAAGGTGCCCATCAACGGTCTCTGAACCCAGACGATATTCCATTGAAGAAAAACGACGATGCAGGACATCAAGTACATGACGCCGGACTTCGCGGTCAGTCCCCAGATCACGTCTACGCAGTTGGCAAAGCTCAAGGCGGCCGGCTTTTCGACCGTGATCTGCAACCGGCCCGACCATGAGGAACCGGCCCAGCCCACCTTCGCCGAAATCAAGGCCGCGGCCGAGGCGGTCGGGCTCGAAGCGCATCACATCCCGATCAAGCCGGGTCAAGCGACGAGGAACGACGTTGTCGCCTTCGACCTTCGACACCGCCGTGACCACGGCCGAGGGCAAGGTACTCGCCTATTGCCGCTCGGGCGGAAGGGCGCAAAGCCTCTTTGCTGCAGCGAAAGGCTGATCCGGGATCCTGCGCCTTGGAGGCAAGGCGCAGCGACGACCCGACTCGCAGCGTAGAGCAGAAATGAATCGCACCATGTCCGTCCCTTCGATTGCCCACTATCTCCCGATCCTGCAATGGGGTCGGACCTATGACCGCAACGCGCTGACGGGCGACGTGCAGGCGGCAGTGATCGTGACGATCATGCTGATCCCACAATCGCTTGCCTATGCGCTGCTTGCCGGATTGCCGCCCGAGGCCGGGCTCTACGCCTCGATCGCGCCCATCGTGCTTTACGCGATCTTCGGCACCAGCCGGGCTCTGGCCGTGGGGCCGGTGGCCGTGGTGTCGTTGATGACGGCGGCCGCGATCGGGAAGATCGCCGACCCGGGCAGCATGGGATACGCCGTCGCGGCCCTGACCCTGGCGGCGCTGTCGGGCGCGATCCTGCTGGCGATGGGGCTCTTGAAGCTCGGGTTCCTCGCCAACTTCCTGTCCCATCCCGTCATCGCCGGTTTCATCACCGCGTCTGGCATCCTGATCGCGACCAGCCAGATCAAGCATGTTCTGGGCATCAGCGCCAGCGGCGATACCCTACCGGAAATGGTGATTTCGCTGGCCGAGAACCTGTCCGCCACGAACTGGATCACGCTGATCATCGGGGCCAGTGCCACGGCCTTCCTGTTCTGGGCGCGCAAGGCGCTGAAGCCGTTGCTGTGCCGGATCGGATTTGGCCCAAGGCTGGCCGATATGGTCACCAAGGCCGGACCCGTGCTGGCCGTCGTGGTGACGACCGTGGCGGTCTGGGGCTTCGGGCTGGATGCACAAGGGGTGCGGATCGTCGGCGTGGTGCCGCAGGGCCTGCCGCCGCTGACGCTGCCGTCGTTCTCGAGCGATCTGATCGGGCTTCTGCTGCTGCCGGCGCTGCTGATCTCTGTCATGGGCTTCGTGGAATCCGTGTCCGTCGCACAGACGCTCGCCGCCAAGAAACGGCAGCGGATCGACCCCGACCAGGAACTAATCGGTCTTGGCGCCGCCAACCTCGGCGCCGCCTTTACAGGCGGCTATCCCGTCACGGGCGGGTTTGCCCGCTCCGTCGTCAACTTCGATGCAGGGGCGGAAACGCCGGCCGCGGGGATCTTCACCGCCCTGGGCTTGGCGATCGCCGCCATCGCGCTGACGCCGCTGATCTATTTCCTGCCAACTGCCACCCTGGCCGCCACAATCATCGTGGCCGTTCTGTCGTTGGTGGACTTTTCGATCCTGAAGCGCAGCTGGGCCTATTCCAGGGCGGATTTCAGCGCGGTCGCGGTCACCATCCTGCTCACGCTCGTGCAGGGTGTGGAAACCGGCGTTTCGGCGGGGGTGGTGCTGTCCATCGCGCTGCACCTCTACAAATCATCGCGCCCGCATGTGGCCGAGGTCGGGCTGGTGCCGGGCACGCAGCACTTCCGCAACATCCACCGTCACAGCGTCCTGACCGATCCGACCCTCCTCACCATCCGCGTCGACGAAAGCCTTTACTTCGCCAACGCCCGCTTCCTGGAGGACTACATCGCCGATCGCGTCGCTACCGATTGCCCGATCAGGAACGTGGTACTGATGTGCTCGGCCATCAACGAGATCGACCTTAGTGCGCTCGAAAGCCTTGAGGCGATCAACGATCGCCTGAATGCGATGGGCGTGAAACTCCACCTGTCGGAAGTGAAGGGTCCCGTGATGGACCGGTTGAAGAAATCCCATTTTCTCGATTTTCTGAGCGGTCAGGTTTTCCTGTCGCAATACGACGCCATGCGGACCCTTGCACCTGAACAGGCATTGACTTGATCCCCTGTTCCCGGCACCGCTTCAGGCTATTCCTGCAACCGTGTAGCTGACTTAACATCCATAACGGCGTTCCCAAGCACATGGCTACAGCGATCCATGATGCCGCGGCGGACGATGGACGGCGACCAGACCGTCATTTCTGCCGCTCCAGGTCCCGGAACGGCAAACGGAGGTTTGGACACACAACTCCGGCATACAGACGTGTCCGCTAAATCCCATATCACCGCCTTCTGCAGCGTTCAGTTTGTGATGCTCAATGGCCGAAGTGAATCGGCTAAAATATTCTGGTCCAACCGGGGGCTTGCTCAGTGCTCATGAGTAATGCGCGTTCGCGGTGCGAAACTGCGTTAGGCCCGAGACCGCAAAGCTAGAAACTGATGTACTGAGCGGCACTCACGAAGAGACCAGTTTGAGCCTGACGGATATCAGTTTGCATGCTGGATTGTGGGCTAGCTCGCCAACTTGCCGAGAAGATCAATAAAATTAGAGGCATCTGGCGGAGAGGGGG
>JAEZBZ010000197.1 GCA_023412745.1 Pseudomonadota bacterium
GAGCCCCTCACGACTCATAAAGAGTGCCGAATCAAGCAAAGGATTACGGCGACAAGCGGGGGCTTATAGAAATGAAGCGCGAGACCTCAGGGCAGATTCTCAGCGCGGTCTTCGTCGATTACGACAACATTTATTTGTCGCTCCGTCGGAAGAACGAGGAAGCTGCGAAGCGTTTTGCCAAGGATGCCACGGGATGGCTGGCAGAGATCGACTCCGGTCGCCTGATCACGCCAACCAACAAGCTCCCCACCGATGTGCAGCGTCGCATCGTGCTGAATCGCTGCTACGGCAATCCCGTACCGCGCCGCAATCAAAGCGATAATTCGACCGACATGAACTCGTTTCCGTTCGTGCGGCATCACTTCCTGCGCGCCGGCTTCGAGATCGTCGACTGCCCACCACTGACGGCGCAGCTCAAGAACTCGTCGGACATCCGCATGGTCATGGATATGCGGGACTACCTGCACCATGACACCTACTTCGATGAATTCATCATCCTGTCCGGTGACGCCGACTTCACGCCCGTGTTGCATCGCCTGCGCGCGCATGCCCGGCGCACTGTCGTGTTCGCCAACGACTTCACGGCCGCGCCATACGTCGCCATCGCTGATGGCGAAATTCGCGAGGCCGACCTGATCTCGGCTATCATGATGGGCGGCAAGCTGAGTGCCGATGCGTCGGCGGATGAAAAGACGCTGACCACGCGGATGTCGACGGACGATCCACGCCGTGAGATCATCGCCGAAGTGACCAGCGCCGTGCGCTCGTCCGTAACGCCGGTGCCGCTTGAGGCTCTCGCCGAGCGTGCGACCCGCGCCCTCGGACATGAGCGCACGGTCGGCTCGAACTGGGCGGGTGTCGGCTCCTTCCGCGAGCTACTGCAGCAGAGCCTGCCCGAGGGCATCCGGCTCAGCGACACCGCGCCCTACGTCGTCTATGACGTCAAGCGCCAGCTCGCGAACGAAGCATCGCGTGCGCCGAGCCGCAGCGAGCCGATCGAACGCCCGATGCCGACGCTTGATAAGCCGGTTGCTGCCCCCCGCACCGCCGCACCGGATCTGCCGCCGGCCCGGCCCGTCTCTCAGCATACCCAGGCCATCGAGCCCGCGCCTGTGACGATCAAGCGTGGCGTGCCGCCCCAGCGCACGACCCAGCCGCTGACACCCACTGCACCGCCGGCTGCGACGTCGCAGCATCGCGACACTTCGATAGATCTGCCGCTGCCCCCGCAGCGCGCGCCGGTCCCGCGTCAGGCTATCGCCGCGCCCGCCAAGACTGCCGACAGCGCCACCGCGCTCCAGCAGTCGATCGCGCGCATTCATGACGCCTGCCAGGCGCCGCCGCTGTCTCCACCGGAGTATCGCGCGCTGTTCGACGTCATGGCGACCGAGATCAACGAGGTCGGTCTGCAGGGCGCGCAGTCGCTGACCAACATCATCAATCGCGGCCGTGAGCTGGGCCTCGATTTCCGCCGTGACGATATCCGCTTCGTGCTGGATGTCGTCAGCGAAGCCGATCCGTGGTTCGAGCAGGGCGCTTCGGCCAACCTGTTCGCCGGCCGGTTCCGTAACTTCGTGGTAGCGCGTTGCCGCAGTCATGGCCTCAACCTGACCGCGGATGAAATCGACCTGATTGACGCGTGGTTTACGGGTGGTCCTTCGCCCGCCGCCAGCGCTCCGGCACAGCGCACGACACAGACACCTGCAACGGTTCCGGCGCGCACGGCACCGCCAGCAAACCCAGCCCCGGCGCAGCAGGAAGACCGTAACGATCGCTGGTGGGCAACCGACGAGCGCGCACCGAGCGCTGATCTGCGTGCGCCCGCTGGCCGCGCGCAGACTGGTCAGGCATTTGAAATGCCGCCGCTCGGCCCGACAGCCTATGCTCCCGCCGGCAGTGATGATCTCGGCGGAGGCGACGAGTTCCCGCGCATCGTAAGGACCCGTCTGCGCGGCTGATCGCCGGGCTGACATCTCAGAAACAAAAAACGGCGCGCTCCTTCAGGGTCGCGCCGTTTTCGCAATTGAGCGTTTTTGACGGAAGTGACGGCTACGAGGCCAGCCGCTTCTCCATGAAGATGCTGAGCGGATCGAGTTGGTAGCTGCCGAACGGCGGACGTTCGACGAAGCCATGCGCCTTGTAGAGGCCGATCGCTTCCGGCTGGCGGACGCCGGTTTCAAGTCGCAGAACTGCTATAGCCCGCGATCGCGCCGAGGCTTCGAGCGCTTCTAGCAGTTTGCGACCGACACCGTGCCCCCGCGCTGCGGGTGACACCCACATCCGCTTGAGTTCGGCCGAGCCATCGCCGGCGATCACAAGCGCAGAACAGCCGATTGCCTTACCCGCATCCCGTGCGACGAGAAACTGCGTGTTCTCAGCCATCAGCACGTCGAGATCGACCAGATGGTTGCTCTCAGCGGGATACAGGCTTGCGGCATAGGCATTCGAGGCCGCGAGAAACGCTGCGATCTCGGGCTGGTCTGGGCTTTCCGGCCATATCGATATGTCCGGCACAGCCACTTGGCGCGGCCAGTCCGGCGAAGGCGACAATGGTTGCCGCGCCTCCCGTTTCAGTCGCATCCAGCGGTTGATGAAGGGTTCGTCACTCGCAGCCATGCCGCGCGCCTTAGGCAAACTCCAGGATCACGGCATCGACGGCGAGGCTGTCACCAGCCTTTGCCTTCAGCGTCTTGACCACGCCGTCACGCTCGGCTCGCAGGATGTTTTCCATCTTCATGGCCTCCACGACCACCAGCGGATCACCGGCCTTCACGTCCTGGCCTTGCGAAACGTGGATCGCCTTGACCAGTCCCGGCATCGGGCACAGCAGGAACTTCGACATGTCCGCCGCGACGCGCTCCGGCATCAGGGCGACCAGTTCCGCCTCGCGCTCGGTATAGACGCGCGCCGGCACCCGAACGCCGCGATACGACAGCTCGAAACCGTTGAGGATCGGCCGCACCTGCACGGACACAGACTGCGCCCGCACGACACCGGACCATACCGGATCGCCCGTCCACCAAGTCGATGCCAGTTCCAGCGTATCGCCGGGCGCGCCGGTTTCATCGAGGAAGGTGATCTTGATCGGATGGCCGAGTTCACCCTCCACGCTGACGCGCTGCTGCACGCCACCCAGGTTGACGACGCGGCGGTTGGCGAACCGGACGCTCTTGCCGCTCATCTGGCCGTTGATCTCACGACGGCGCGAATTGTTCAGATGATCGATGGCGGCCGCGACGGCGGCCAGGATCTGCAGCTCCTCACCCTCCGGATCGCGCGCGCGGAAACCGGCCGGATACTCGTCCTTGATGAACGACGTGGCGAGCCGCCCCTCGCGCCAGCGTGGATTCTGCATCAGCGCGGTCAGGAACGGAATGTTGTGCTGGATGCCGTCGATGTAGAAGGCGTCCAACGCCTCGGCCTGCAGGTCAATTGCCGCCGCACGGGTCGGGGCATGGGTGACAAGCTTGGCGATCATCGGATCGTAGTACATCGAGATCTCGCCGCCTTCCGTCACGCCGGTATCGTTACGGATGGTCTGGCCGTTAGCCGACATCTCCTCCGGCGGGCGATACTTGACCAGCCGGCCGATGGAGGGAAGGAAGCCGCGGAATGGGTCCTCCGCATAGATGCGGCTCTCGACCGCCCAGCCGTTCAGCTTGATGTCCTTCTGCGCCATACCGAGTTTTTCGCCCGCCGCGACGCGGATCATCTGTTCGACGAGATCGATCCCGGTGATCAGCTCCGTGACCGGATGCTCGACCTGCAAGCGGGTGTTCATTTCCAGGAAGTAGAAGCTCTTGTCCTGGCCGGCGACGAACTCGACCGTGCCGGCGGAGTCGTAGTTCACCGCCTTGGCCAGTGCGACGGCCTGCTCGCCCATCGCCTTGCGGGTCTTTTCATCGAGCAGCGGCGACGGGGCCTCCTCGATGACCTTCTGGTTGCGGCGCTGGATCGAGCATTCGCGCTCGCCCAGATAGATGACGTTGCCGTGCTTGTCGCCGAGCACCTGAATCTCGATGTGGCGCGGATCGACGATGAACTTCTCGATGAACACGCGGTCGTCGCCGAAGCTGGACTTGGCCTCGGAGCGGGCGGCCTGGAAGCCTTCCTCGACCTCCCTGCGGCTTTCCGCGATGCGCATGCCCTTGCCGCCACCGCCGGCGGACGCCTTGATCATCACGGGATAGCCGATCTCGCCGGCGATCTTGACCGCCTCGGCAGCGTCCGCGATCTCGCCGAGGTAGCCTGGTACGGTCGAAACCTTGGCCTTGGCGGCCGCCTTCTTCGACTCGATCTTGTCGCCCATGGCCGCGATGGCCTTCGGGTTGGGGGCGATGAACACGAAGCCGGCCTCGGCCAGCGCAACCGGAAACGCCTCGCGCTCCGACAGGAAGCCGTAGCCCGGGTGCACCGCCTCGGCGCCAGTCGCCTTGCAGGCTTCCACGATCTTGTCGATCAGCAGGTAGGATTCGGCTGCGGCTGGCGGGCCGATGTGGACGGCCTCATCGGCCATTTCGACGTGCAGCGCGTCACGGTCGGCGTCGGAATAAACAGCGACGGTCTTGATCCCCATGCGGCGCGCGGTCTTGATCACGCGGCAGGCGATTTCACCGCGATTGGCGATCAGGATCTTCTTGAACATCGGCTGGTCCGTTCCCCTGGGCATGACGCCGGCAATCCCTTGCCGGGCGGCCTTTTGTAAACTGCCCCGCAAGCCCGGTAAACCGTTACCGAAATTCGAGAAACGGCGGGATACCGGCAAGCATGGCCAAGGCGCGACACAACAAGGCGGTCTTCTGGATCGTGTCAACTCGCGGTGAGACGCAGGCAAATGTCTGGCACTTGCCATACTCGGATCATATAGTCCGCCGTCGTTGGTCAGCGGAGCACAGCTATGCCGGCTCCGGGGTGGGGAGTTCAGGGCCATGATCGAGTTTCGTGACCTGTGGAGAGGTCATCCGATCAATGAATCGGTGCAATCTCCATGCATTGCGCCGCAGGAGCTGACGAACCTGGAAGGCCGGGTGATCCAGCGCGGCTTCCCGGTGTTCTCCAACCAGTGCGCCATCCGCATGGGCGTTTCGCTAAAGAGGGCCGGCGTGCTGCCGGGACAGATCTCCGGTTGCGCGCACTGCTCGGTGCATCCCCGCGAAGAGATGCATTTCATTAACGCCACCCAGCTCGCCAATGCGATCGCCCGGGCCAATATCGCTGGGCTTGGGCCGGTGGAGCGCATTACCGGTACCGACGCCGCCCACTTCTATCCAAAGATCTTCGGCCGCACCGGCATCATGTTCATCGAAGACTACTGGCACCGCGGCACCGATGCTCCTGGACGTCCGACCGGAGACCATATCGACGTCTGGAACGGCTATCGGTCGTCGGCAAAGTGGCTGATGGAGTGGTTCTCGTGGCTGGGCTACTACTCGAACTACGCGGAAGCCAAGTCGATCTGGTTCTGGGAAGTGAAGTAAGGCGAAGGTTGGGGGGCCGGTTCGATGCGGTATCTGATTGCTATGATCCTCGCGATCATCGGCGCGGGAGCAACGACATTGTTTATCAGCTCTCCCATCGCGAGCTGGGTGGTCGACAAGTTTACCTTTGACAGCCCGGACACGGTGGCAGACCTGCATTCCGCGGTCTTCATGGGCGTTAACATTATCGGGCTGGCGATCGGTTGGACGATCGGCTGGTGGCTCGGCGGATTTGGCCGCAGCGCGGACGACGCCTGAGGCGAACAGCGGCTTTGCGTCCCAGGCGGCAGCGGACTATATCTGCTGCGAACAAACTGGAATTGTCATGAAACTGCTGCTTCTGGCATGCGCCGGGGGTGCCCTTGGCGCGGGCGCGCGATATCTCACCTATACAGAAGTCACGCGCGTCTGGGGCGCGGTGTTCCCATGGGGAACGCTCGTCATCAACATCTCGGGGTCCTTTCTGATCGGCATGCTGATGGCCATTCTGCTGATCAAGCTGCCGGACGCCATCGGGCTGCGGGTTTTCCTGATCACCGGCATCCTCGGCGGCTTCACGACATTTTCGGCTTTCTCTATGGAGTTCGTCGCGCTGATGGAGCGCTCGGAAATCACCTGTGCCCTGCTTTACGCCGCCGGCTCGGTCGTACTGTCGATCGCCGCGTGCTGGTTTGGGCTGTCTGTCATGAGAGCCGCCTTGTCATGAGCGATCCAGTCGAAACCCTGCAGGTGCGCAGCGACGAATCCGGTATGCGGCTCGACCGCTGGTTTCGCACCCGCTACCCGGATGTCACGCACGGCTATTTGCAGAAGCTGCTGCGCTCCGGCCAGGTGCGTGTGGACAGCCGCCGCGTACAGGCCAATGAACGGCTCGAGGCTGGCCAGCAGGTGCGTGTGCCCAAAGCCGTCCGCCTGCCGCCGAAGACCAAGCCGTCGCTGAAACCGCCGCCAGGGCTGTCGAAGGCAGATCGTGATTTGATCGAACGGATGATCCTGTTCGAAGACGACCACGTCGTGGTCCTCAACAAGCCGTTCGGCATTGCCGTCCAAGGTGGCACCGGCACCCGCCGCCACATCGACGGCCTGCTCGCGGGCATGGTCGATCGGTTCGGTGATCGGCCGCGCCTGGTGCATCGCCTCGACCGCGATACCACCGGCGTGCTGCTGGTTGCCAAGCGCCGTGAGGGCGCAGCCAAGCTCGGCCGCATATTCCAGACCCGTTCGGCGGCCAAGACCTACTGGGCGCTGGTGAAGGGCGTTCCGCGCCCGCCGCAGGGCAAGATCGAAGCCGCCCTCGTCAAGGCTTCCGGGCCAGATGGCGATCGCGTTCGCAAGGCCCTGCCCGGCGAGCAGGACAAGGCCATGCACGCCACGACGCACTATTCGGTCATCGACCGCGTCGGTCAGAAGGCAGCCTGGGTGTCGCTGAAGCCCGTCACCGGTCGCCAGCATCAGCTCCGCGCCCACATGGACGTCATCGGCCATCCGCTCGTCGGCGACAACAAGTATGAAGGCGGCCTGGTCCTGCCGGCGGAGGAAATCGAACCGAAGCTGCACCTGCACGCCCGCCGGCTCGTGCTGCCGCATCCGGCAGGTGGCGCCAAGATCGACGTTTCCGCGCCGCTTCCCGAGCACATGTTGCGGACCTGGGACCTGCTCGGCCTCGATCCGAACCGCTACGGGGAGGACATCGAGTGAACCTCGTTATCTTCGACTGCGACGGCACCCTCGTCGACAGTCAGCACCTCATCGTGGCCGCCATGACGCGCGCCTTCGCGGACCACAAGCTGGCGCCGCCGGGCCGCGAAGACATTCTGTCGATCGTCGGACTGTCGCTGCCGATCGCCGTGGCCCGCCTGCTGCCGGACTCCGATCCCAAGATCGTCGCCTCCGTCAGCGATGCTTACCGCGATGCGTTCGGCGAGCTTCGCCGTGATCCAAGCCACAATGAGCCGATGTTTCCCGGTGCAATGGAGACGATCAAGACGCTGGCCGCCCGTTCCGACGTGCTGCTCGGCGTCGCCACCGGCAAATCGCGCCGCGGGGTCGCTGCCCTGTTCGAGCGCTTTGCGATCGCGCCGCATTTCGTGACCATCCAGACCGCCGACACGCATCCCTCGAAGCCGCATCCGTCGATGATCCTCACCGCGATGGCGGAGGCCGGTGCCGAAGCCGCCCGCACGGTGATGATCGGCGATACGACCTACGACATCGAAATGGCGCGCGCAGCCGGCGTCGGCGCCATCGGTGTATCGTGGGGCTATCATCCGTCGGTTGCCCTTGAAGCCGCCGGCGCCCATGTCATCGTGGACCACTGCAAAGAACTGATCGGCGCCGTCGATGGTAGGATCGGGGCACGTGGCAGCGAGGCAAAACCGTGAATGACAACGAGAAAACCGCGCAGAGCCCGGGTAAAGAAAGCCTGAAGCCGGTGCTGCCGCGCCGGTTCTACAAGAAGGCGGCCTCGCAGCCGGTTGCCGAGAATGCGGGTGCGCCAGGACCTGTGTTGCACGCCGTCACCCTTGATGGCCGCACCGTCAAGACACCGAAAAAGGCGGCTCTTGCGGTTCCCGGAAAACCGCTGGCCGACACCATCGCCGCCGAGTGGGAAGCCCAGACGGACGTCATCGATCCACGCATCATGCCGCTGACGCGGCTAGCCAACAGCATTATCGATGGGGTCGTCGGCGCCGAAGACGACATCCGCGCGGACCTGCTGAAATACGGCGGCAACGACCTGCTGTGCTATCGCGCAGAAGGCCCGCAAAACCTCGTGCAACGCCAGGGCGAGGCGTGGGATCCCATTCTGGGCTGGGCGCGCAGCACGCTCGGTGCCCGGCTGGTGCTGACCGAAGGGGTCATGCCGGTGACGCAGCCAGCCAATGCCCTGGATGGCGTCGCGGCCGAACTGGCTAAGCTCGATGCGTGGCGACTGGCGCCTGTGCATGTCGTCACCACGCTGACCGGCTCGCTGCTGCTGGCTCTGGCGCTCGCCCGTGGCCATCTGACCGCCGATGAACTATGGCGCGCCGCCCATGTCGATGAAGACTGGCAGATCGAGCAATGGGGCGAGGATGCCGAAGCCGCTGAACGGCGACAGCACCGGCGTGCAGAACTTGCCGCCTCGGACCGACTACTCGCGCTCGTCAACGCATTGTAAACCATAAACATTCACGGCAAATCCGCGTTAACCAAGCAGTCAACGGAGCGCGCGATACTCCAGCTATCCTTTGAACTGGAGGTCGTGACATGACGAGCACCGTGGCCGTTATCGGCGCACTGGGCGGCGCCGCGATTTGCCTGACCGGCGGCTGGATCGGCGCCAAGGCGGTCCTGCAGGCTGCCGTCAATGATGAGCAGCGCTTTGCGCTGAGGCAGGTGATGTTCTGGGGCGGTGTTTACGCGGCGGCCGTCATGGCGGTCATCCTGCTGACAACGTTCCAGGTGCTGCCGCAATGGGGATACGTTGGGGCGCTGGCGATGTGGTTCGGGCCGCTGTTTCCGGCTCTGTCCCGGGCACATCACCGTCTCGACGTCGCGGGCCAGGATGGCATCGCGGCTTCCTATTCTGCCGCCTGACCATCCAATTCGGGTATCCCGTCCAGCCGCTCCACCGGATCAGGCGCTCCGACACCGATTTGCACCCCAGCCCGTGCGTGCTATGCCACGTGAGGTGACCTTAGAAAACGGGCTTCTGAACTGCCATGAAGGACATTCTCGGTGAGCTGGAACGCCGGCGTGCAACGGCACGGCTCGGCGGCGGTGAAACGCGCATCGCGGCGCAGCACAAGCGCGGCAAGCTGACGGCGCGGGAACGCATCGACCTGCTGATGGACGAAGGCTCGTTCGAGGAGTTCGACATGTATGTCGAGCACCGCTGCACCGACTTCGGCATGGAGAAAACCAAGATCCCGGGCGATGGCGTCATCACCGGATGGGGCACCATCAATGGCCGCGTAGTCTACGTTTTCGCCAAGGATTTCACGGTGTTCGGCGGCTCTCTATCGGAGACGCACGCCAACAAGATCATCAAGATCCAGGACATGGCGCTGAAGAACCGCGCCCCTGTCATCGGCTTGTTCGACGCGGGCGGCGCGCGCATTCAGGAAGGCGTCGCAGCGCTCGGCGGCTACGGCGAAGTGTTCCTGCGCAACGTGCTCGCCTCCGGCGTGATCCCGCAGATCTCAGTGATCATGGGGCCGTGCGCGGGCGGCGACGTCTATTCGCCGGCGATGACGGACTTCATCTTCATGGTCAAGGACACGAGCTACATGTTCGTGACCGGCCCGGACGTCGTCAAAACCGTCACCAACGAGACAGTGACGGCGGAAGAGCTCGGCGGTGCGCGTATCCACACCACCAAGTCGTCGATCGCCGATCGCGCCTACGAGAACGACGTCGAGGCGCTGCTGCAGATGCGCCGCCTGATGGACTTCCTGCCGTCCAACAATCGCTCCGGCGTGCCCTACCTGCCGACTAAGGACAGCGCCGATCGCGTCGAGGCCTCGCTCGACACGCTGATTCCGAATAATCCCAATACGCCCTACGACATCAGGGAGTTGATCCTCAAGGTCGTCGACGAAAGCGATTTCTTCGAGATCCAGGACGCGTTCGCGCGCAACATCGTCACGGGCTTCGCGCGCATGGAGGGCCGCACCGTCGGCATCGTCGCCAACCAGCCGATGGTGCTGGCAGGCGTGCTCGACTCCGATGCTTCACGAAAGGCGGCGCGCTTCGTGCGTTTCTGCGACTGCTTCGAGATCCCGATCGTCACGTTCGTGGATGTTCCAGGCTTCCTGCCCGGCACCGCGCAGGAATACGGCGGCCTGATCAAGCACGGCGCCAAACTGCTGTTCGCTTATTCCGAGGCCACTGTGCCGAAGGTCACGCTGATCACGCGCAAGGCCTATGGCGGCGCCTATGACGTGATGAGCTCCAAACATATCCGGGGCGACGTCAACTACGCATGGCCATCAGCCGAGATCGCCGTGATGGGCCCCAAGGGCGCCGCCGAGATCCTCTACCGGTCCGAACTCGGCGATCCCGAGAAGATCAAGACCCGCATCGACGAGTACCAGACGCGGTTCGCCAATCCCTTCGTTGCCGCGGAGCGCGGCTACATCGACGAGGTGATCACGCCGCGCGACACCCGGCGCCGCATCTGCCGCGCACTCAACATGCTACGTAACAAAACCATCGAGAACCCCTGGAAGAAGCACGACAATATCCCGCTGTGAGGGGCTTTGGACGTACGGTAACAATCAAAACACGCAAAGATTGCCGATTCCTGATATAAACAATCTATAGTCGTCTTTGAATTGCATCGCCGCCTCGATGGGTCTACCAGGGGGCGGAGGTGCAATAGCGAGGACGGCAACCGATGGTTGATCTACCGCTTAGCTCTGGCCCCCCTTTCGTCCGCTTTTTGAATGTGATTTCGACGAAACGGTCAGGCCATCATGCTTTGATCAAATGGATCGAGACCGGCAGCCCGGTCCCAACACGTTTCATCAACAACGCCGCGATCAACCCCGAGCTGTTCAGCCGGATCTCCAGCTTCGCGCGGAGTATCAGCGAACCGACCACCATCATCCTGAACTACGAAGGCGTCACGCCAGCGGGCGTAGGCAAGGTTCTAACCGTACAGAAGGACAGCGGCGCGAGCGTGCAAAACGTTCTGTTCGTTCGCGATCCGCTCAACGCTTGCGCCAGTCTGATGCAGCGCAAAGCCGTCGTCTATGCTGAGCTGGTCATGATTCTGCGCCAGCTTTTCGCGCTCAAAAACTGGCTCGATCTCTATCAGCAGGGCAAAGCCAAGGCCGACCTGGTCTTCTATAATCGCTGGTTAGCCGATGACGACTACCGAGCCGGGGTGGCGCAACGGCTCGGCATCAACGCGGAGCCTGTTGGAACGGAAGTTACCGCATTTGGCGGCGGCAGCTCGTTCCGGGATCTCGCGCAGGGCGGAGCAGCGGCCACACCAAAGCTGCTGAATCGCTGGAAGGCATATGAGCACGACGCGGTGTTCCGCAGCCTCGTCAGCCATCCCCTGTTCGCTGAAATCTTTTACGATGAACTGCGCGGCGCGATTACGGATACCGCCGGCGAAAGCGACCGCGACGAGGAGCGCGCTGCATATCTGGCTGGAGCAAGAAACGGCTACTCGACGGCGGGGTTCTTAGGTCGTATCATTCAGGGGTTGAGCCAGAACCTCGCCGCTTTTGAGCGCATCGAGGCGCAACACGCCAGCCTGCGCAAGCGGGCGACGATCGCCGCAACTTATCTCAACGCGATATTGAGCCCACCCCGTTACAACACTGCATTGCCATCGACCTCGGAATGATCGTTTCTCACGCCCACAAATTCATATTCCTGAAAACACAGAAGTGCGCCGGCACCAGTATCGAGCTCGCCCTTTCGGAGATTTGCGGGCCTGACGATATCATCACGCGCGTTCCAGCCGCTGACGAAAAGATGCGCAAAGGGCGCGGGCCGCAGAATGAAGATATACCTGTCCAGTTTCGCCCGTTCGATTGGCGCCTGAGGTCGGCGCTCAGGCTCAGAACATCCCAGGCGGGGACCCGCTACTTCAATCATATGAGCGCCAAGGCCATCCGCGCAGCGATGGACCCGGTGTTGTTCAACGCGTATCGCAAGCTAACGGTCGTCCGGAACCCGTGGGATCGCGAGGTCTCGCTCTACTATTGGACATACCGGGACCGCTCTCACCGGCCGTCTTTTGATCAGTTTGTCCGCCGATGGAAGTACCGGCCAGAACGCAAGAATTTCGACCTCTACTCGATTGATGGCCGCATCGTCGCCGACGTCGTGCTGCGCTACGAAACTCTCAGCCAGGACTTCTCTGCGTTTATCGACACTCTGGATGTTGCTCAGCGCCCCGAACTGCCACGCGCAAAAACTCAACAGCGCAAAAAAGACACTGCCGATTACAGGAGCCTGTATTCCAGCGATACTGAAACAATTGTTCGCAATAGATACGCTCGGGAAATTGAAGCATTCGGATATCAGTTTTAGCAACTCCAACACTTAGAAAGACAGGTGATGGCGGTCAGTTCACCGACGACATTTCTCGCGGTTCATGTACCCAAATGTGCAGGCCGCACGATCGAAAATCATTTCCATAAGCATTTACCCGATGCGCAATGTTGGATTACGCAAAAACGCTTTCCAAATTTGCCGGTTAGCTGGGGGCGTCCCTACAGTCTGCGATCGCACGAGCACGTAAAGGACGTAAAATTCGTCTCTGGCCATCAGCTCGGGCATTCAATTGCCGATCTGTTTCCTGATGGAAATATCAAGCGAAGCATTCTTCTGAGAGATCCGGCCTCGTTTCATATCTCGTACTACAATTACAGAATGATGCGCTACATCGCGCAGGGCTGGCGGCCGTACAGTTTCGAAGTTCACCTGAAATCTCTTCCGAGCGATCCGATTTGCCATTTCATTCTGGCAAGCTGGTGCGAGATCTCGTGGACGAGACTGCTCGCGATGTGTCCCAAAAAGAAGTACGACACCATAAATCGCGAGTTGAAGAACTTCTGGTATGTCGGCGATTACACAAACTGCAATGAGCTTGTCAGTCTCATCAGTAGTGAACTCGATGTTCCGCCGATCGCGAAGCGCGCAAATACACAGAAGCTCTGGATGGAACAGGTCAGTTGGCAGCCTCTTACGATTGATGATTTACAGCCGCGTACACGACGGGAACTGACCAAGCGGACGCGCCTGGACAAGGCCGTTTGGACGTCGTGGGCCGGTGCCCGTCTCAATGCCGCCGAGGTCCAACCAGTCGAATTCGAGGCGGCCATGCGCAGCGAGTTTCCTGCGCTGGAGGCAAAGCGAATCTACTACTCGGCCGTACGCCGATATCAGCGCGGATGGTTTGCGCGCTCATCAGCGTCGTGACGGGTGTGCGGGAGTTCGTTGTCAGCCAAGCATAGAGCTTTGTGGACGGGCGATCATCCGGCCACCTGAAACTGAAACACCCGTTCGCCGCGCTTCATGACGATCTGCCAGCTCCGTTGAGGATCGCGCAGCATCCGTTCAAGCTCAGCGACCGTCTCGATCGTCTCGCGGCCAATCCGCAGTACAATGTCGCCGGGTCGGAAAATGTTGGCTGCGGCCGATCCGGCACGGACGGACAGAACCACCACAAGCCCCTCCTGGTCGTCCAGGCCCAGCTCCTCCGCCAGCGCCGGAAGCAGATTGGCGACGCGTGCACCGTCGAAAGGATGCTGGCCGGACAGATTGCGGATGTCGTCTCGCGTAGCGGCCGGCGCTGCCTGCAACGGGATTGTCAGCGCCACGCGCTTGCCCTGGCGGACAACCTCGAAGCTGGAGGTATTCCCGATACCGCGCGTTACCAGGCGATAGTAGACCGACTTGGCATCGGTGACGTCGAAACCGTCAACAGACACAATGACATCGCCGAGCGCCAGACCGGCCTCCGCCGCCGGACCGCCTGCGTGGATTCGCGAGACCATCGCGCCGGCGATACGATCGAGGCCGAGTGCGCTGGCCGTATCGCGGGTGACGCCTTCCAGCCGCGCGCCGAGCCAAGGACGCTCCACCTTGCGGCCCGACAGCGCACTGTCGACATACAGACGCACGAGGTTGGAGGGGATCGCGAAGCCAATGCCGTGCGAGCCGCCGGTGCGTGAGAAGATGGCCGTATTGATCCCCACCAGCCTGCCGGCCATATCGACCAGCGCACCGCCGGAGTTGCCCGGATTGATCGCCGCATCGGTCTGAATGAACACCTGCGCGTCTGACCGGCCGATCTCTGTGCGCGCCAGTCCAGATATGATGCCGCTTGTCACCGTCTGGCCGACACCAAACGGATTGCCAATGGCCAGGACGACATCGCCAACTTCCAGCGAGTCAGAATCCGTGACATCCAGGGTAGGGAAACGCGTCCCATCAGCTTCGATACGCAGCACCGCGATATCGGT
The DNA here is from genome assembly GCA_023412745.1 of Pseudomonadota bacterium. Taxonomy (GTDB): domain Bacteria; phylum Pseudomonadota; class Alphaproteobacteria; order Rhizobiales; family Hyphomicrobiaceae; genus ZC4RG25. The sequence continues at coordinate 14,450 of JAEZBZ010000197.1, forward strand.
TTTCTCGTCCTGCAGAATGACCTTGGCATCGAACTCGCGGCGATCGGACAACGCCACGCGGATCTCGGCTGCCGCGCCACCGCCGCCCTTGATGACATGGTTGTTGGTGACGACGATACCTTCCGGGCTGACGATCACACCGGAACCGAGCGAATTCTGCGCCCGTTCACGCGGCATGCCGAAGCCCTCGCCGAAAAAGCGCCGAAAGAACGGATCATCAAATATCGGCGGTGCAGCGGATTGTACGCGCCCCCTGACGTACACGTTCACCACGGCCGGCGCCGCCCGCTTCACGATGGACGAGAACGAATACTGAATCGCCTCTTGCGATGGCGGTGGCATGCGGCGCTGTGCCTGCACGGCCGCCGCCGAAACAGCGACCATCATCGGGATAGCTAGCACAGCTACGGCGAAGCGAAGTCGATCAGTCATTCGAGCAAGTCCCTCGGATACAATGGCGGGCGCCGGCTCTCTGCTGAGAGCGATGCGGCAAGCGGCGAACGATCGGCTCGGACTATACGGCGCGCTTGACGAGATTTGGAAGACGCCGGCCGGTGCCACAGGTGTCCGACGCGCACATTGGCGCAGCACGATGGCGCGAACGCGATGACCACTTCCACCGTGGTCCGTCGCGCCCGGCGTCCGCCACGCAACGATACTGAAACGCCAAAAGGCACGTGCCTGTCCGGCGACGTGCCTTTTGGAAATAGCGATTGATCAGCGCAACGATTATGCGCTGGCCGAATCCTGTTCGCTCTGCTGAGCGGCGACACGGGCGCGGTCTTCCTTGCCCTTCTCCGACTCGTCGCGATCAACAAGTTCGATCACGGCGCGCGGCGCGTTATCGCCATAACGGAAGCCAGCCTTGAGCACGCGGCAGTAACCACCGGCGCGATCCTTGTAGCGCGGGGCCAGCGTGTCGAAGAGCTTCTTGACCATGTCGTCGTCGCGCAGGCGGGCGGCGGCGAGACGGCGCGAGTTGAGATCACCGCGCTTCGCCAGCGTGATGTACTTGTCGACGACGCGCTTCAGATCCTTGGCCTTGGGCAGCGTGGTCACGATCTGCTCGTGGCGGATCAGTGCAGCGGCCATGTTGGAAAACATCGCTTGGCGATGACCGCTGTCCCGGCTGAAGCGCCGGCCGAGTTTTCTATGCCTCATAACTTTCTTCCTTTTCCAGTTTGTTTGAAGGGGAGGTTCTGCGGCCTCGCCTCTTGCTTAGTGAATTAGGCAGTAGAGAAAGGGCAGTAGGAGTAGAAAGTACTCTTGAGGACCTAATCCCTACTCCCTATTCCCTGACTCAGTACTGATCCTCGAAGCGCTTTGCCAGCTCTTCGATGTTGTCCGGCGGCCAGTTCTGAACTTCCATGCCCAGGTGCAGGCCCATGGATGCCAGGACTTCCTTAATCTCATTGAGCGACTTGCGGCCGAAGTTCGGTGTGCGCAGCATCTCGGCTTCGGTCTTCTGGATGAGATCGCCGATGTAGACGATGTTGTCGTTCTTCAGGCAGTTGGCCGAACGCACGGAAAGCTCGAGTTCGTCGACCTTCTTGAGCAGCGCGGCGTTGAACGACAGGTCCGGATGCTTGGCTTCTTCGACGTGCCGCTTCGGCTCCTCGAAGTTGATGAACACCGCGAGCTGGTCCTGCAGGATGCGTGCGGCCAGGGCCACGGCATCCTCCGCACGAACCGAACCGTCGGTCTCGACCGTCATGGTCAGCTTGTCATAGTCGAGAATCTGGCCCTCGCGGGTGTTCTCGACCTTGTAGGAGACCTTCTTGACCGGGCTGTAAAGGCTGTCGACCGCGATCAGGCCGATCGGCGCATCTTCCGGACGGTTGCGCTCGGCCGGGACGTAGCCCTTGCCCATGTCGGCCGCGAATTCCATGCGGATCGTGGCGCCCTGATCGAGATGGCAGATCACGTGCTCCGGATTCAGG
>JAEZBZ010000228.1 GCA_023412745.1 Pseudomonadota bacterium
GCTGACCAAACGCATCATGGCCGAATTCACGGCCGACGGCGCGGATAGCTGGTTCACCGAGGGCGCCAAGGAGCGACTGCTTGCCGGGCTGGTCGACGATCCGTCGGAATGGGAGCAGGTTCGCGACATTCTCGACGTGTGGTTCGAATCCGGCTCGACGCACGCGTTCGTGCTGGAGGACCGCCCCGATCTGAAATGGCCAGCGGATCTCTACCTGGAAGGTTCAGACCAGCATCGCGGCTGGTTCCATTCCTCGCTGCTGGAGAGCTGCGGTACGCGTGGCCGCGCGCCTTACGACGCGGTACTGACGCACGGCTTCGTCGTGGATGGCGAAGGCCGCAAGATGTCCAAGTCCCTCGGCAACGTGGTGGCACCTCAGGACGTCATCAAGAAATCGGGCGCTGAAATCCTGCGCATCTGGGTCGCCAGCGCCGATTACTCGGAAGATCTCCGCATCGGACCCGAGATCCTCAAGTCCAACATCGAGACCTATCGCAAGCTGCGCAACACGCTGCGCTGGATGCTCGGCAGCCTTGCCCATTTCGACGAGGCCTCGCGGGTCGAGCAGTCGGCGATGCCGGGGCTCGAGCAGTACATGCTGCACCGGCTGGCGGAACTCGACGTGCTGGTGCGGCAGGGTTATCAGGCGTTCGACTTCAAGCGCGTATTCCATGCGCTGTCGAACTTCTGCATCAACGATCTGTCGGCGTTCTACTTCGATATCCGCAAGGACACGCTGTATTGCGAGGCCTTTTCAAGCGAGAAGCGGCGCGCCTGCCTGAGTGTGCTTGATGAAATCTTCCAGCGGCTGACGATCTGGCTGGCGCCGATCATCTGCTTCACGGCGGAAGAGGCGTGGCTGGCCCGGCATCCCTCCGAGGATGGCTCGGTGCATTTGCAGACCTGCCCGCCGATCCCAGCCTCGTGGCGCAATGACACGCTGGCCGAGCAGTGGGAGCGCATCCGCCGCGTCCGCCGCGTCGTCACCGGCGCGCTGGAGATCGAACGCGCCGCCAAGCGCATCGGATCGAGCCTGGAAGCAGCGCCGGAGATCTACATCGACGTGCCCGAACTGCGCGCCGCCTTCGAGGGCATCGATGCGGCCGAAATCGCGATCACCAGCGGCGCCACCCTCAAGGCCGGAACTGCGCCGGAAGGCGCCTTCACGCTGCCGGACGTGGCAGGCGTCGGCGTCGTACCGCAGCGCGCGGAAGGCAGGAAGTGCGCGCGCTCCTGGCGTATCGTCGCCGATGTCGGTTCCGATCCGGACTATCCGGATCTGTCGGCCCGCGACGCGGCGGCGGTCCGGGAGTTCGACGCACGTTCACCGCAGGCAGCCGGATGACGCAGATGCCGAGCGAAGCCAAGGCAGGCTTGCTGTGGGGACCCTACTCGCCGCTTGGCCTGGCGATAGCGCTCGCCAGCATCGTCGTGGATCAGGCGCACAAATGGTGGATGCTGGAGGTGTATCGCATCCAGGACCGCGGCCGGATTCAAGTGCTGCCGTTCTTCGACCTCGTGTTCGTGAAGAACGAGGGCATCAGCTATGGGCTCGGCGCGGGACGAATCGGCCAGATCGAACTGGCCCTGATGGCCGTCGTCGTATCGCTGGCGATGGTCGTCTGGTTGGCCCGCGGCGAAATGAACAGGCTGATGGCGGTCAGCATAGGGCTGATCATCGGCGGCGCCGTGGCCAACGCGATAGACCGCGTGGTTCTGGGCGGCGTGGCCGATTTCTTCCTGCTCTATGCCTTCGGGTTTTCCTGGTACGTCTTCAACATCGCAGATGTCGCGATCGTTGCCGGTGTCATCGGGCTCCTGTATGACTCATTCATACCGAGTCGCAATGGTGCCTCAAAGTGACCCTAAAGGTCTGACCTTAACGGCATTCTGTCCGCGTGTTGCGCCACCGGAGAGACGATTGATGATGAAGACTGCTCAACGACTTCGCAAGGCCTGCACCGCGGGTGTCATGCTCGTGGCTGTTTCGGTTGCGGGGTGCGGTATCGACGGCGTCGAATTGAACGGCGCAGTCTTCGACGTCCTCGGTGTATCGGGTAAGGGCAACGATGGCGTCGAGCCGCGTGTTGCCGAACGGCCCGGCATCGTGCTTCCGCCGACGACGGAAAGCCTGCCAGCCCCGGGTTCAGGCACCGAGCAGGCGGCTGGCGACATGGCGTGGCCGGATGATCCCGATCAGCGCCGCCTCGTCGACGCGGGCGCCATCGATCGCAAGCACGATGAGTTCTGCAAAGAAGCGCTTTGGCGCGCCAAAGCCGCGGGGCAGACTGACGCACAGATCAAAGGCCCCAAGGGCATGTGTAATTCCTCAGTTCTTAATAACTGGGCTGGTAAAGAGATCACCTCGCGCAAAAACTGACGCCCGTATTACTGGTCGCATGCGCGCTCTTTTGTCATGAAGACTTATGGGCCAGATCTCGGCAACGTGATCTGGCTAGGCTTTACGTAATTGTCATCGTGCTTTACGCCTCACTGTTGTGAGGGCGCTTAAGGCTAAGAAGCCCCAGGCACTCTGTTCCGTTTGACAAGGCTGGTCCGGCTCCCGACATGAAGGATCGGTATGCCCCTTCTCCGCGAACTCATCCCGTGCTTTTCACGTCTACGGCCCGTCTCCAAATGCCCCCGAGCTGGTCTCAGGATCAGCGTATGAGGATCGACGTATGCTCACCCGCGTTCAATTTCCGCTCTCACTTATTATGGCGCTTATCATGATGCTCGCACTCGCTGAACATCCTGCCCACGCGCTGACCGGCCAACGCGCGACCGAGTTCAAACTGGCGAACGGCATGCAAGTGGTCGTCGTTCCCGACCATCGCGCGCCTGTGGTGACGCATATGGTGTGGTACCGGGTTGGCGCTGCGGACGAGGCTCCGGGCGTTTCCGGCATCGCGCACTTCCTTGAACACCTCATGTTCAAGTCGACCAAGCAAATTGCCTCGGGTGAGTTCTCCAAGATCGTGTCGCGGCTCGGAGGTCAGGACAACGCTTTCACCAGCCAGGACGCGACCGCCTACTTCCAGCGCATCGCCAAGGATCGCTTGCCTCAGGTCATGAAGATGGAGGCCGACCGCATGGTTAACCTTCAGCTCAACGAGCGCGAAGTCCTGACGGAACGCGACGTTATTCTTGAGGAACGCCGGTCGCGGGTCGAGAACAACCCCCAAGCCGTGCTCGACGAGCAGATGAATGCGGTTCTGTACTATTCGCACCCCTACGGCATTCCGGTCATCGGCTGGGAGCACGAGATCGCACGACTGTCGCGCGAAGATGCGCTGAGCTTCTACAAGCTGCACTACGCGCCCAATAACGCCATTCTGGTGGTGTCCGGCGACGTGACGCCCGACGAGGTCAAGCGGCTGGCGGAGGAAAGTTACGGCAGGGTCGCTTCGAACCCGGCCATCGTCGAGCGCCGGCGGCCGATGGACCCCGAGCAGCGCGCGTCGCGCCGCGTCGAACTGAAGGACCTGCGCGCCGGCAAGCCGTCGATCCAGCGCTATTACGTGACGCCCAGCTATAAGATAGCCGAACCCGGTGAAGCCGAAGCGCTCGATCTTCTGCTGAAGGTGGTCGGTTCGGGCGCCACCAGCCGCCTGTATCAGAAGCTTGTCGCCGGCGATCAGATAGCCTCGAGCGCCGGTGGGTGGTACGCCGGCTCAAGCATGGATTTCGGCAAGATCGCGCTTTACGCGATCCCCAACGACGGCGTGTCGCTCGACACCACAGAGAAAGCCATCGACGCCGTCCTCGCCGACGTCATCAAGAACGGCGTTACGGAAGCTGAACTCGATCGCGCCAAGAAGTCGTATCTGGCCGAGCATGTCTACGAGAGCGACAACCAGGCGACGTTGGCCCGGCGCTACGGCTGGGGCCTCGTAGTTGGCCGCACGCTGGAAGAAATCGACGCGTGGCCGGAGCGAATTTCGGCAGTAACAACCGAGCAGGTACAGAAGGTTGCCGCTCGTTACCTCGATGCGCGGCGCTCGGTCACCGGCACCTTGCTTCCGGTTCCGAACGAAACTCAGCAGGAAACGACCAGCGCACCGGCTCCCGGACGTTCGTAAGGATGAGTACCAACATGACTGTTGAAAATCTGTCGGGGCGTCGTGCGTCTCTGTCCGCCGGTGTTTCAGCATTCTCGCTCGTTGCGGCTATGCTGTTTGCTCTCGTTGCAACCTATTCGACATCGGCCTCCGCTATGAAAATCCAGACAGTTAAAAGCCCAGGCGGCATCGAGGCTTGGCTCGTAGAGGAACACAGCGTTCCCTTGATGGCGCTGCGTTTTGCCTTCGAAGGCGGAAATTCGCAGGATCCCGACGGCAAGGAAGGCGTCGCCAATTTCCTGACCGCCATGATGGACGAGGGTGCCGGCGATCTGACGGCGCTGCAGTTCCAGGAGCGCACGGAAGAAGTCGCCATGCGCATGGGCTTCGATGATACGCGCGACGCGCTGTACGGAAGCTTTGAGACGCTCACGGTCAACCGTGATGCCTCCGTTGAACTGCTCAAGCTCGCGATCAACAAGCCGCGCTTCGATGCAGACGCCGTCGATCGCATCCGCAGCCAGCTTCTCGCGAGCCTAGCATTCGCGGCCAAGGATCCGGATCGTGTGGCCTCGCGCGAGTGGTCTGCGGCTGCCTTTCCCGGGCATCCCTACGGGCGTTCCGCGACCGGTACCGTGGAGAGCATTTCGCGCCTGACACGCGACGATCTCGAAGACTACCGCAAGCGGGTGTTCTCCAAGGGGAACCTGAAGGTCGTAGCCGTTGGCGACATCGACGCAGCCACGCTCGGCAAGCTGCTGGACGATGTTTTCGGCGAGCTGCCTGCCAAGGCTCAGTTGACGAAGGTGCCAACCGTCGAGCCGACGAACGGCGGCATTCTGAATGTCATCGAGATGCCGGTCCCGCAATCCGTGGCAACGTTTGGCCTCGGGGGCGTCGCGCGCAAGGATCCCGATTTCATTCCCGCATTCGTCATGAACCACATCCTGGGCGGTGGCGGCTTTTCGTCCCGCCTGATGGAAGAAGTGCGTGAAAAGCGCGGCTTGGCTTATTCGGTCTACAGCTATCTGCAGCCCTACCAGCATGCGTCGCTGTTCGTCGGCGGCGTCGCGACCAAGAACGAGGAAGTTGCGCAGTCACTGGAGGTGATTACCGCCGAGCTACAGCGCATGGCCAACGACGGTCCAACGCCGGAAGAGCTCGAAAACGCCAAGAACTACCTGATCGGCTCTTATCCGCTGCGCTTCGACACCAACGCCAAGATCGCTAGCCAATTACTCGGTATTTTGCAGGACGATCTCGGCATCGACTACGTCGATAAGCGCAACGACCTGATCAAGGCCGTGACGCTTGAGGATGTTAAGCGGGCTTCGGCACGCATTCTTCAGACCAACGACCTCATCACCACGGTCGTCGGCCAGCCGAAGAACCTCAAGGGTCGCAGCTAACGCTACACTGTGGCGTTACGCAGGCGATCACGCGATAAGCGATCTCCCGCGACGATGAAGCTAAGGAGATGGCATGACGGATCTGTCGCGTCCCCTGGATACGGCACCGGTCCTGCCATTTCGCCAGTCGATTGTTCGTACCTTGCAGGCCGCCATCGGTGCGCATGGCCTGACGCCCGCCGAGTATGAACGCTGGATCTTCAGGCTACGCCCGGCGCTGCAACAGCTTCAGCGCGACTACGACGACAATAGCCTGCCACTGCTGCATACGCCGTCGGAGACTGCCGACATCGCGGCGGCGGAAGCGGCCATGGCGCGACTGTCGCGCGACGCCGGAACAATCGTGTTTTTCGGCACCGGCGGCTCCAGCCTCGGCGGCCAGGCCCTGGCGCAGCTCGCAGGATGGCACATTCCCGGCAGTGCGCCGGAAAGCCAGAAACGGCGACCACGGACGCGGTTTTACGACAATCTCGATGGCAGTACGCTCGCGCGTGTATTGTCGACGCTCGATCTGCCAACAACACGCTTCGTCGTCACTTCCAAGTCCGGCAACACGCTTGAAACGCTGGTGCAAGTGATAGCTGCGGTCAGCGCCGCCAAGGACGCGGGATTGGCGTCCGAACTGCCGAACCTGTTCCTCGGGCTGACGGAACCGGCGATGCCCGGCCGCAGGAATGGCCTGCGATCGCTGTTCGACGCCCACGACATTCCGCTGCTCGATCACCACACCGGTATCGGTGGGCGATACTCCGTGCTGACGAATGTTGGCCTGCTGCCCGCGCTGGCTCGGGGACTTGATGTAAGCGCGCTGCGCGCAGGAGCTGGCAGCGTGGTGCAGGCGATGCGCAACGCGCGTGATCCACAGGATCTTCCCGCTGCCGTCGGCGCGGCTGTCAGCATCGCCCTGGCGAAGGAACGCGGTGTCAGCATCAGCGTGCTCATGCCATATGCCGACCGGCTGGCCAGTTTCGCGCGCTGGTACGTGCAGCTTTGGGCGGAAAGCCTCGGTAAAAGCGGCCATGGAACCACGCCGATCGCCGGTCTCGGCCCGCTGGACCAGCACAGCCAGCTACAACTGTTCATGGACGGCCCGCGCCAGCATCTCATCACCATTCTGCGGCTGGCAACGCGCGGCACCGGCCCCAGGATCGATCCTGCACTCGCAGCCCAAGCCGGCCTTGGTGAGATGTCCGGTCGTCATGCCGGCGATCTCGTGGCGGCACAGACCCAGGGTGTGCCCGATGCGCTGACACGGGCTGGACGGCCGGTGCGCCTCATCGATATAGAGGACCTGAACGAGTATACGCTGGGTGCACTGCTGATGAATTCCATGTTGGAGACGATCCTGGCCGGACGTCTCCTCGGAGTCGATCCGTTCGATCAACCCGCCGTGGAGTTGAGCAAAATCCTGTCGCGTGAACGCTTGCAGCAGGCCTGATACCGAGCGACGCGGCGAGGATCATCTATGCCGATACGGCAACTATCTCCGGACATGGTCAACCGCATCGCGGCGGGCGAGGTGATCGAGCGCCCGGCGAGCGTGGTCAAGGAACTGGTCGAGAACGCTATCGATGCTGGCGCCGGCGAGATCGAGATCGTTGCAGCGGGTGGCGGCATCTCGCTACTGCGCATCAGCGATGACGGCGTCGGGATGGATGCGACCGACCTCGCACTGTGCGTCGAACGCCATGCCACCTCCAAGCTCAACGGCGAAGATCTGCTCGACATCCGCACGCTCGGGTTTCGCGGCGAGGCACTGCCCTCGATCGGGTCGGTCGCCGAGCTGACCATCGTCTCCCGCGCGCAGGGCGCCAAGCACGCGTTCTCGCTGACCATCGCGCGCGGGCATAAGGGCGCGATCATGCCGGCCGCCGCCAATGCGGGCACGCGCGTGGAAGTGCGCGACCTGTTTTCCGCGACGCCTGCGCGGCTCAAGTTCCTCAAGTCCGAGCGCGCCGAGAACATGGCTATCTCGGATGTCGTCAAGCGGCTGGCCATGGCGCATCCGGAAGTCGGCTTCACGCTGGTCACCGGCGAACGCAAGGCGCTGCGGCTGCCCGCCGCCGACACCACGCCGGAAGGGCTGCTGCAGCGGCTCGGCGGGGTCATGGGCCGTGAGTTCATCGACGACGCGCTAGCCATCGACGCGGAACGCGACGGGATTCATTTGTCCGGTTTCGCTGGCCTGCCGACGCTGCATCGTCCCGACGCGACGCTGCAATTCCTGTTCGTCAACGGCCGGCCGGTGCGAGACAAGGTTCTGGTCGGCGCGGTGCGGGCAGCTTACGGCGACCTTATCCCGCGTGGACGCCAGCCCTTGCTGGCGATTTTCGTCGACATCGACCCGCGCGATGTGGACGTCAACGTGCATCCGGCCAAGGTAGAGGTGCGGTTCCGCGATCCAGCCACCGTGCGCTCGCTGATCATCGGCGCGTTGCGGCGCGCGCTCGAAGGCGCCGGACATCGCGCCTCAGCGGCAGGCGGAACGGCCGCCATCGACATCCTGACCCAGCGGCCACCGATTGCGTATCCGGCGCCGAGCGCAGCAACCGGCGCGGCGGCGTTCAGCCCGGTCTCACCTGCGCCTGCTGCAGCGCGTCTGTCGCCCGGCCTTGCTGAAGCATTCCAGGCGCCGCTTGCCGGCGTCGACGTGCCGAGCGCGGCAACCGCCATGGCATCCGCGACGCACGAGCCGTCTCCCGCCGCAGCCGAACTGGTCGACTACCCGCTCGGCGCGGCTCGCTGCCAATTGCACGAGACCTACATCATCGCGCAGACCCGTTCCTCGATGGTCATCGTCGATCAGCATGCCGCGCACGAACGCCTCGTCTACGAGCGGATGAAAACCATGCTGGCCAACGGCGGCGTGGCGCGGCAGGGGCTGCTGATCCCGGAAATCGTGGAGCTCAGGGAAGATGAAGCCGACGCGCTGGCCGAACACGCCGACGCGCTAGCAGAACTCGGGCTGCTGCTGGAACGCTTCGGTTCCGGTGCGGTGGCCGTGCGCGAGACGCCCGCACTACTCGGCCAGATCGACGTGAAAGGTCTAGTCCGTGATCTCGCTGCCGACATTGTCAACGAAGGCGATCACCTCGTCCTACGCGATCGGCTGGAAGCTGTGTGCGCGACGATGGCCTGCCACGGCAGCGTGCGCGCCGGCCGCCGACTGACGCCTGCCGAGATGAATGCGCTACTGCGCGAGATGGAGGCGACACCACATTCCGGCCAGTGCAATCACGGCCGCCCGACCTACGTCGAGCTGGCGCTGTCGGACATCGAACGACTGTTCGGCCGGTCCTGATGGGACTGGCGATGTTCGCACCGCCACCGTTATGGTCGCATGAACCGTGCGCGCGAGGCAGCCATGCCCCATCGGTTAGATCCCTCCCCACGATCATGTCCATCGGTGCTGTGTCCGATGCACCGATCCAACCGAGGCGCAGTATGCGCACCAGTCGCCACGACATTTGCTGAAATCGAAGGCTGGCTGCGGTCAGACGCCGCCCGCGAAAACGACCTGCTGCTGTTTTCGAAACTCTCATCTGGCTGCTCATCGCCAACGTCGGAGCAGCGGAACGCATCGACTTCACCGTCATCGGACGCGCGGTGAACAAAGTCAGCCGCGTTGAATCGCACAGCAAATCGCTCGGCCGCAGCATCCTGATCACCGCGCCGGTCGCTCAGAGGCTGTCCATACCGCTCGATAATCGCGGCGCCCATGCATTGCGGGGCCTGACTCGGCCAATTTCGATTTTTAGCCCCGACGGGTCTTGATCAGGATCAGCACGCCCGCGACGACGATCATCATGCCGGGCACCAGCCGCCAGTCGAATGCCGACACGCTGATCCAGCCCAAGGACACTGCGATCGTCTGCAACAACAGTGTCGCCAGCGGCATGAAGGCACCCATGGCGATGAAGTTTTCGGTGCGGATTTTCACCACAGACGAGAACTGCAGATAGTTCATCGCCGTGAAAATCGCGCCGCCGGCCAGCAGGGCGTAGGCGAATGTCGGCACGTGAATGAGATCGTGGGCCGCCGGCACCAGATCATTGCGGCTCACCACGCCGGCCGCGACCAGCGCCGCGCCAAAGCCAACCAGCGACAGCGCCGCGACGCCGGTGATCAGCACCACCAGGCCCGTGACACGGATCTTGTCGGTGATCGTGCGCGCGGCGCGGTTCCAGGGATGGAACTCCGTCGAGAATCCGCGCACGGCAACTGCGATCGCGCACAGCACGCCATAGAGAATGCCCTGAGTCTGCGCGGCGAGATCGAGTGTCACTGACAGCACCATGATGCCGAGGAACACTAGCCCCGCGCCGATCCAGCCCCCTGTCGTCGGCCGCCGCCCGAAAACGACGAGCCCGGTGACCACCGCGATCGGAATGGACAGGCGCACTAGCAGATTGCCCTCCGCCGGCGAGATCGTCACCAGCATCAGACAGTATCCGCCTTCCAGTACGATATTGGATAAGCCGACCAGCCAACTGTGCGGCGACAGCATGATACGGACGGGCTCGTCGCCAAGGCCGGTGATGGCCAGCATGCCGATCGCCGAGATCAGCAGCGAATAGACGATGAACACGACGACATGCGCGCCCCCACCAATTGCAATCGCGTAGACGACGCTGACCGCGCCGATGGCCAGCACGTACAGCGCAGCCTCGATCCAGCCCGTCGCGCGTTCGCCAGCCGTCGTCGGCACGGCGTTCACCTGCTGCTGCACGTCACTCTCCTCGAGTCGCCGGCGACGCCATGAAGCGCGCGAACACGACCTGCGTTTCTCCCCAGGACCGGCGATCCAGTTCTTCAAAGCCGTCCGGCAGGCGCAGCACAGTTCGCTCCGCCTCTTCCACAACCGCGATGGCGCCCGGCACAAGCCAGCCACCCGTCGCCGCCGACGCCAGGGCCTTTTCGGCCAATTCCTTGCCATAGGGCGGGTCGGCGAAGACTAGGTTGCACCTGTCCCGGCTGCCGGCCGGCCCGAGATCCGTGGCGTCGCGGCGAAATATGCGCGTTACACCCGACAGACCAAAGGCCTCGACGTTGCGGCGGATTAGCCCACGCGCATCGGCATCCTGCTCCACGAACAGGCAATAGGTGGCACCGCGAGACATCGCCTCGATGCCGAGCGCACCGGTGCCGGCGAAAAGGTCGAGCACTTTCGATCCGGCGAGATCAAAATCCTCAATGCCGTGACTGAGAATATTGAACACCGCCTCGCGCACGCGATCCGACGTCGGCCGCACGCGACCGTCAGGCGGCGTCGCCAAAGCGCGACCGCGAAACTTTCCGGCGACAACTCTCATGGCCGCCGGTTCCCGCGCGGCCCTCTTGGCGGCCGACCGTCACGCGGCGATCGCGTCGACCTATCCCCACTTGGCCGCTCGCCACGCGGTGGCCGCGCTGATCTGCCCTCTCCTGGCCGTTCCCCGCGCGGTGACCGTGTCGACCCGGGATCGCCTCGCCATTCTCCACGCAGCGACCTCCGCCGCTGGTCCTCGCCTGATCGTTCCGGCCGTGGTGTCCCGGCCGGTTTGTCATCGCCGCGCCTTTCCCAGCGCCGTGGCCGATCCGGCCGACCTTCGCTTGTCCGTTCCACGCGCGGAGGCCGAGCCGGCCGCGCCTCGCCCGTGCGTTCCTCACGTGGCGGCCGCGCTGGTCCATCCTCGCCGCGCCGCTCCCAGCGACGTGGCCGATCCGGCCGACCCTCGCCCGTCCGTTCTCCGCGCGGCGGAAGAGCCGAGCGCCCTTCGCCTGCCCGCTCCGCGCGCGGTGAACGTGTGGACCAATCCTCTCCTGGCCGTTCCCCACGCGGCGGCCGCGCTGGTCCATCCTCGCCGCGCCGTTCCCAGCGACGTGGCCGATCTAACCGACCCTCGCCTGTCAGTTCTCCGCGCGGCGGACGAGCTAGGCGCCCTTCGCCTGCCCGCTCCGCGCGCGGGGGCCGAACCGGCCTGCCCTCGCCCGTTCGTCCGCGCGGCGCCTGCACTGGCTCGCCATCACTTGGCCGTCCCCAGCGCGGCGATCGCGTCGACCTGCCGTCAGGCTCTCCGGCCGCACGTTCGGATTTGCGATACGCGCGGGTTTCCTTCTCGTCGTCGCTGATCTCGGTCAACCCAAGTTCACGCGCCAGACGTTCCCCGAGCTGATCCACCAGCACACGGCGGCGCACAGGCTCGATCTGGCCCGGTTCCATGTCGAGCAACTGGAACGGCCCGTAGGAAATCCGGATCAGTCGATTCACGTCGAGCTGGAAGTTCGACAGGATCTTGCGGACTTCGCGGTTCTTGCCCTCGCGCAGGCCGATCGTCAGCCAGACGTTGGCTCCCTGAACACGATCGAGGCTCGCCTCCACCGGACCATAACGGACACCATCGACTTCGATGCCGTTCTTGAGGCCGTCGAGCTGCTCCTGCGTGACGCTACCGTGGGCCCGCACGCGGTAGCGGCGCAGCCATCCCGTGGCCGGCAGTTCCATATACCGCGCCAGCCCGCCATCGGTGGTGAGCAGCAACAGACCTTCGGTATTGAAATCCAGGCGACCGATGGAAATGACGCGCGGCATCTCTGGCGGCATCTTCTCGAATACGGTCGGGCGGCCCTGCGGGTCGCGGTGGGTGGTCACCACGCCTCTCGGCTTGTAGTAGCGCCAGAGCCGCACGGGCTCGACGCTCGGCAGCGCCTTGCCGTCGACCACGATTTTGTCTTTGGGACCGACGTCCAGCGCCGGGCTCTTCAAAACCTTGCCGTTGACCGAGACACGCCCTTCCTCGATCCAACGCTCAGCGTCCCGGCGCGAGCACAGGCCAGCGCGCGCCATCGCCTTCGCGATCCGCGTGGTGTCGGATTTCTCGCCCGTTCTCGGGTTGGACCGCTCGAGTTTGGCAACAGCATTGCGGCGTGACGGTTGACCCGCCTGGGGTTTGCGCATGAGATTCGCTTGAGTCGTTTCGGATCGAGGCCTTTATGGCATTGCCCAGTCCAGGAAGCCACATGCAGCTTGCGCTGCAGGAAGCGCGGCAGGCAGCCGAACGCGGAGAAGTGCCGGTTGGCGCCGTGCTGGTCGCGCCGGATGGCAGCGTCGTCGCCAGCGCCGGCAACCGCACCCGCGAGCTGTCCGACCCGACCGCGCACGCCGAAATCCTGGTTATACGGGCCGGCTGCGCGGCGATCGGCTCGGAACGGCTAATCGGCTATGCGCTCTACGTCACGCTCGAACCCTGCCCGATGTGCGCGGCGGCGATCTCGTTCGCCCGTATCCAGCGGCTGTACTACGGCGCCAGCGACCCCAAGGGTGGCGGGGTGGAATGGGGACCGCGCATCTTCAGCCAGCCGACCTGCCATCACGCGCCGGAGGTTTATAACGGCATCATGGACCGCGAGGCGTCGGAGATTTTGAAGGCGTTTTTCGCGGCCAAGCGCAACCCGGACTAACCGGGACTAGCGCTTCACGGGAGCCGGCAACTTGCGCGGCTTGGCGATGCGCCCGGTGCGCTTCTCGGCGATCAGCCGCTCAAGCTCGGCCTTCAGCTTGGCCTTGGCCGGCTGCGCGGCTTCCAGGATCTCGGCCGGCCGGTAGAATTCCAGCGCACCGAATTTATCGACGTCGGCATCGATCAGGATATCGGGCTGGCGATAGCGTAAACGCTCGCGCACCATGCTTTTCTGCAGGATCTGGAACGACTGAACCATGATCTCTATCGCCGTCGGCTTCGGCCCGATGTCGGCGTCCGCAGTCGCGCCGTTGACGTCGATCGCCACCGTGATGTCCGCTGCGCCATCGATGAGATCGAATGGCAGAGGATTGACCAACCCGCCATCAACCAGCGTGCGGCCGTCGATGATCACCGGCGAAAACAGTATCGGAATGGCGATGCTGGCGGCAACCGCCGTGCGCAACGGCCCCTCGGCCAGCACGACGCCATCGTGCGAGCTGAGATCGGTCGCGACTAGCTTGAGCGGGATTTTGAGGTGAGCGAAATCCTTGGCCACCTTGTCGGGAAACACAAGGTCCAGCAGCGCGGCCGGATTGATGAACGACGAGCGCAGCGGCAGCACGCGCAGCAGCATCTGCACCGGTTCGGAGCGCGCCGCGAACAGTTGCCGCGCCAGATCGAAGCGGCGTTCCAGCGCCTCCTCCGTGTAGGCGCGGATCTGCTTGGCGGTGAGGCCGGACGCGTAGGCCGCGCCGTACAGCGCACCGATCGACGTGCCAGCGATCACGGTGGGACGCAGGCCAAGTTCATCGAACACCTCAAGCATCGAGACGTGGGCGATGCCACGCGCGCCACCGCCGCCCAGCGCCAAAGCGATGGTCGGGAGGTCATCAGTCGGCTGTTCGACACGCTTCGAATGGTGCGTCATATGCATGACAACACGCCAAAGACCCGTTTGCGTCAACGCGGCAGGTTGGTCGGCCGCTAACCTGGCGAAATACTCTCAGCGAAGAATTCCAGCAGCGCGGTGAGCGTCTCCTGCGGGTTTTCCTCGACCAGGAAATGCCCCGAAACGATGCACCTGCCACGAACATCCGTGCACCACGCCCACCAAGCCTCCAACGGATCAAGCGCCCCCTTACCGACGTAATCAGAGCCCCACAGCACCAGCGTCGGACATTGGATCTTCCTGCCGGCGGTCCGGTCGATCTCATCAGCTTCGCGATCGAATGTGGCGCCGGCGCGATAGTCCTCGCACACCGCATGGATGCGCGCGTGCGTCGTGAGCAACTGCTTATAGTGGACAAGCGCCGTCGGGTCGAAGCAATCGAGGGTTTTGTCCTGAGTCCAGCTCCGCAGCGTGTGCTCGACATAGTAATCCGGCCCCGACGCGATTAGCGTTTCGGGCAGCGGCGCGGGCTGGGCCAGGAATAACCAGTGGTAGGATCGCAAGGCTGCTTCAGCCGTCAGTCCGGCCCAGACATCCGCCGTCGCCAGGATATCCATAAGCACGAGGCGCTCGACGATGGCCGGTTCGTCCAACGCCAGCCGATAGGCGACGCGCGCGCCGCGATCGTGCCCCATGACGCTGAAGCGCTTGTGGCCGAGCGCCCGCATCAAAAAGATGCAATCCTTCGCCATGCTGCGTTTGGAATAGACGCGGTGCTCGCGGTCGCCCGGCGGCGCGCTGCTCTCGCCGTAGCCGCGAAGATCCATCAGCACGACGGTGAAGTGATGCGCCAATTGCTGCGCGATGCGATGCCAGCACACGTGCGTCTGCGGATAGCCGTGCAGGCACAGCAATGGCGGGCCGGCGCCGCCGACCCTGGCGAAGATCTCCCCCGCCCCCGTATCGACACGATGCGTCGTGAAGCCCGGAAACAGATCGGGCAATTCGGCCGGTTGCGTCATCGGGGAGCCTCCGTTCGTTAGTTGCCTTTCGTCTCGCGGGCGATGGCGCGCCAACCGATGTCGCGGCGACAGAAGCCTTCCGGCCAGTCGATCAGATCGACCGCCGCATATGCACGCTGGCTTGCCTCGCCGACCGTACGGCCCCGCGCGGCGACGTTCAGCACCCGCCCGCCGTCAGCCAGGATACGTTCGCCATCGCGGCGCGTGCCAGCGTGAAAGATCTGCACGGCGGGCACCTCCGCCGCAGCGTTAAGGCCACGAATCTCCGTGCCTTTGCGCGGCGTGCCGGGATAGCCTTCGGCCGCCATCACGACAGCCAGCGCAGCCTCATCGTGCCAGCGCAGATCGAAATTCGCCAGCACGCCATCGGCGGTTGCCAGCAGGGCGGCCAGGAAGTCCGACTTCAGGCGCATCATCAGCACTTGGCATTCCGGATCGCCGAAGCGAACGTTGTATTCGATGAGCTTGGGGCCTGCGCTGGTGATCATCAGGCCTGCGAACAGCACACCCTGGAACGGGGTGCCGCGCTGCGCCAATCCGGCAACCGTCGGCTGTATGATCTCAGTCATGACGCGATCCATCATCGCAGGCGTCATAACCGGCGCCGGCGCATAAGCCCCCATGCCGCCGGTGTTCGGGCCTTTGTCGCCGTCAAAAACCTGCTTGTGATCCTGCGCCGCGCCAAGCGACAGCACGCTCTTGCCATCAACGAGGGCGAACACGCTCGCCTCTTCGCCTTGCATGAACTCCTCGATCACCACTTCCGAACCGGCTGCGCCGAAGCTGCCGCCGAAGCAGGCGTCGATCGCGGCATCGGTCGCCTCACGGGTTTCGGCGATCACCACGCCCTTGCCGGCGGCTAGTCCATCCGCCTTGACTACGACCGGCAGGCTCTGCAGCGCGGCATAGGCCTTCGCCGCGGCGGCATTGGTGAAGCGGCCGTAGGCAGCCGTTGGGATATTGAACTCGCGGCACAGATCCTTGGTGAAACCTTTCGAGCCTTCGAGCTGGGCGGCCTCACGCGAGGGGCCGAACACCTTGAAACCAGCGGCTCGCAGATCGTCCGAGATGCCCGCAACGAGCGGCGCCTCGGGACCGACCACGACGAAATCGATTGCCTTGTCCTTGGCCAGCCGCACCACCGCCGCGTGATCGGCCAGATCGACCGCCTCACACTCAGCAATCGCGGCGATGCCGGCATTGCCCGGTGCACAATACAGCTTGTCGAGCATGGGGCTGGCGCTGATCGCCCATGCCAATGCGTGCTCACGCCCGCCGGAGCCGAGAATAAGCACGTTCATGCGTTGAGCACCTTGATTGATATGGCCTTGAATGTCATGGCGAATATGGTTGTTCAATGAGATGGGGGTAACGGCAAATGGACGCCGCCGCGCGACCGCCACCATCGTGTATCATTGCAGGGTGAGCTTCACAAACCGGGGATGAGCTTGGCTGACACCGCCACACAGCAACGCAGCGGCGCCAACACCGCTGAGTATACGGTTTCCGAACTCGCGGGCGCCATCAAGCGCACGCTGGAGGACGGCTATGGCCATGTCCGGCTGCGCGGCGAGATCTCCGGTTTTCGCGGCGTGCATGCCTCTGGCCACTGCTATTTCGCGCTGAAGGATGACAAGGCAAAGATCGAGGCCGTGATCTGGCGCGCCACGATGCAGCGCCTGAAGGTCAAGCCCGAGGAAGGCATGGAGGTCATCGCCCACGGCCGGGTGACGACCTATCCGGGATCGTCCAAGTACCAGATCGTCATCGATGCCCTGGAACCGGCGGGCGTCGGTGCCCTGATGGCGGTGCTGGAAGAACGCAAGCGTAAGCTGACCGCCGAGGGCCTGTTCGAGGATAGCCGCAAGAAACCGCTGCCGTTTCTGCCGCGCGTCGTCGGTGTCGTCACGTCACCCACGGGCGCCGTCATCCGCGACATGCTGCATGGTTTCGAGGAGCGCTTCCCGGTTCGCGTCGTGGTCTGGCCCGTGCGCGTGCAGGGCGAAACCAGTTCCAGCGAGGTCGCGACCGCGATTCGCGGCTTCAACGCGCTACCAGCCAGCGGGCGGGTGCCGCGTCCCGATGTGCTGATCGTCGCCCGTGGTGGCGGCAGCCTGGAAGACCTGTGGGGTTTCAACGACGAAGCCGTCGTGCGCGCCGTCGCCGCCAGCACCATTCCACTGATTTCCGCCGTCGGCCATGAGACCGACTGGACCCTGATCGATCTGGTTGCAGATGCTCGCGCCCCGACGCCAACCAAGGCCGCCGAATGGGCGGTCCCGAAATACGGCGAGCTGATCGAGGGGATCGCAAGCCTGGCGATGCGTCACGCGACGGCGATGCGGCGCGTATTGGAAAGCGCCCGCACGCACCTCAAGGCCGCCGCGCGCGGGTTGCCGCGCCGTGAAGATCTACTCGCCCTGCCACGTCAGCGGTTTGATGCGGTCGAGCGCCGCCTGGGCCGCGCCCTGCTCGCCAACACGCGCGCCCACGCCATGCAACATGCCCGCGTCCAGTCGCGCCTGCATCCGCGCCTGCTGGATGCCCGCCTCGCGCGCAGCCGCGATCGCCTGGACGTGCTGAGCCACCGCAGCCGCGACAGCCTGTCCCGTCTCGCCGGCGCCCAGCGCGCCCGCTACGAACGCCATGCCGGACGCCTGAACATCGAGGCCGTGCGGGCGCGTCTATCCCGCGCGACAGAGCGGCTGGCCACCTGCCAGGCGCGCGCGGCACAAGCCTACACCAATCGCATCACACACGATCGCGCACGGCTGGCGGGATTGTCCAAGCTGTTGGTTTCGCTAAGCTATCAGGGCGTTCTGGAGCGCGGCTTCGCGTTGATCCGCGGCCCTGGCGGGCAGGCGATCCGCTCGGCTACGGCCGTCAGCCCGGGTACGGCGATCGAGATCGAATTGGCAGACGGCTGCCTGGATGCCGATGTGCGCGGCGTTCGCAGCAGTCGCGAACCGCAAAAGCCGAAACCCGCATCGCGCCTCGTTGATCCCGGTCAGGTGCGGCCGGCGCGACCCAAAAGCGGCGGCTCGAACGGTAACCAGGGATCGCTGTTCTGATTCGCCACCTGACCGAAAAGCGTCGCGCACCTTGACGAAGCCCGAGGTATTCGCGATGTCTCATCGGTAACCACCGGATTTGAGACATGAACCGCTTTGAAAAGCTGTTTGGCGCCCATGGCGAGGCGCGCGTCAGGTATATGGATGGCGAGTTTCAAGTGACGTCGCCTGGCGACTACGTGCGCTGCGCGGTGACCGGCGAACAGATTCCCCTGTCGGAGCTGCGCTATTGGAGCGTCTCGCTTCAGGAAGCCTATGCCACGCCGGACGCATCCTTGAAGCGCTACAAGGAAGTCCGCGCCGCTAAAGCGCGCTGAGCCCGGCCTCCCGCGAACTTGCACGAAACATCCCGGCCAAAACAAACGGCCCCCGGCGATACGCATGCCGAGGGCCGCTGACGCATTGACGCAACTGATACGCAACGCTGACTGTTACGCGACTAGCGGTTGTTCATCCGCGACCAGAAGCGGGGCGAGAAGCAGCGGCCGACCACGCTGCGCGATATGACCTGACCGTAGCTGTTGATCCGCAGCGCGACGCGGTGACGTCCGACGCATCGCGTTTGGGTACGCACGACCGGCCGACGATAGTTGTGCCGGTGGCTGTTATAGTGGTTGCCGCGGTAAGTTTGCTGGTAGCTGTGTTTGCCATAGCCATAACCGGAGCCGTAACCCGGCGCGGCGGACGCACTGGTTGCGCTGGCGGCTGCGATTCCGGCGAGGACAGTGGCGAAAACTGCAGACTTGATCATCATGGCGCATTCTCCTGTACGCCGGGTTATCTGAGGTCCCTTTGGACGTCCCGGGCGTTTCGATGATGAGAGATTGCACGACCACGTATGAACGGCTGCGGAGTGAGATGTTCATTGACGGTTCACCGATAGACCGCCCCTGCGAACGCCAGTTCGCCACGCCCGCCCCGAGAACGAAAAGGGCCACCCTTGCAGGTGGCCCTTCGTGAGCGAAAAACTGCCAGTGGCAGCCGGTTCTCATCGAACCGATGTGTTCTCAGTTGGAACGCAGAGGGTGCTCCAACATCCGCACTGCGAACACAAGCCTCACCGGCAGAGTCCACGCACTGATCATTGGATCACCTCCTTTCAGTTGTTGAAACCAGTGCTTAGAATATGGAAGCAAACACCGTTTCTGAAAAACAGACGTTTCGCCGCAGACCGGCTGGTGGATCGTTTGAATTAGATCACAGTCATCAAGCGCTTACACAAAACTGCAATATTGGCTTTGTACGCGCCTCGCAGCGGAAGCGCGGAAACAAGGATTTGGCATGCTGACGATCTATGACGCCCTCGGCCAGGGACTGATGAAACGCGAAGGCGATCCCAACTGGACCGATGCCGTCTGGATCGACCTGCTCAACCCCACCCGGGAAGAGGAGTTGATCGTCGAGCAGCAACTGGGCCTGTCCGTCCCGACGCGCGAGGAAGTCTCCGAGATCGAAGTTTCGAGCCGCCTCTATCAGGAGGGCGGCGCCTATTTCATGACGGCCACCATCCTGTTCCAGATCGAAACGCCAGATCCGAAGGCCACCACGATCACGTTCATTCTGACCGACAGTAAGCTGGTGACCGTCCGCTACGCCGACCCGCGCGCCTTTACGCTGTATATGAACCGCGCCGAGAAAGGCGATGCGAGCTGCAATTCCGCAATGGACATCATGCTCGGCCTGCTCGAAGCGATCATCGACCGCGAATCCGACCTGATCGAACGCCTGCAGGCGGAAACCGAGCGGCTGGCGCAATCCATTTTCGACACCAAGGGTGGCGCGGGCGCTCAAACACGGCGCTTCGACGTCATCCTCAAGCAGGTCGGCAAGGGCGGCGAAATGACCTCGAAGGCGCGGGAAAGCCTGCTGTCCCTGGGCCGCCTGCTCACCTACCTCAGCCACGTATCCCTGATGCGCAAGGACGGCAAGCGTGTTCGCGAACGCATCAAGACCGAAACCCGCGATGTGCAATCACTTGCCGACCACGTGAATTATCTGAATTCGCGGGTGACCTTCATGCTCGACGCCTCGCTTGGCCTCGTTTCGATCGAGCAGAACCAGATCATCAAGCTGTTCTCAGTGGTCGCCGTGGTGCTGCTGCCGCCAACGCTGGTTGCCTCCATCTACGGCATGAATTTCAAGCACATGCCGGAACTGGAATGGACCTTCGGCTATCCCCTCGCACTGCTGCTGATGGTGATGTCGGCCGTGCTGCCGTTCCTCTATTTCCGGCGCAAGGGCTGGCTATAATGCCGCCGCTCCCCAGTGCCACGCCAGCGCCGCCGCTCCACAAATCAGCAGCGTTGAGATTACGCCGGTTCGGACCACAAACAGCAGCGCGATCGCCAGCAATGTAAGGGCGAACGCGACCGGATTGATTGATCCGATCTGCGGAACCAGCAGCCGGACGGGGCCAAACTGCTGCGACAGCACATTGGCGAACACGACGTGCAGGGCGAACCAGACCGCCAGATTGAAAATGACGCCTACGACGGCCGCCGTCACGGCCTGCAAGGCTGACCGCAGTCGCGGGTCGGCGTTGATCCGATCGACATACGGCGCGCCAGCAAAGATCCACAGGAAGCAAGGTGCAAAAGTTGCCCACAACGCCACGAATGCACCCAGCATGCCTGACACGAGCGGAATGCCGCCCTCCATGCGATAGGCGGCCAAAAAGCCAACGAACTCCGTGACAAGGATCAGCGGTCCTGGCGTGGTTTCCGCCAGGCCCAGACCATCGAGCATCTCATTCGCGGCCAGCCAACCGTGCGTATCGACTGCGGCTTGCGCCATGTAGGCGAGTACTGCATATGCGCCGCCGAAAGTCACGACAGCGAGCTTGGAGAACAGCAGAGCAAGCTGCGCCAGCACGTGATCAGAACCGACCACCAGAGCGAGGGCGAGCAGCGGCAAAATCCAGATTCCGAGCCAGATCGCAGCGGTTCGCACGGTATCGGCCAGCACAACCGGATTTGTCGCGGGTTCCAGGGCAGATTTAGCGCTCCGCCTAGTCCCTGCAAAACCAACAACGGCCGCCGCCAGGATGATTACCGGGAATGGCAAAGCCAGCAGGAAGATGCCGACGAAAGCGGCGATGGCGATCGCTACATCGGTCCGGCTGTGAAGAGCGCGCCGCGAGACTTTGATCAGCGCTTCGAGAACGATCGCTAGAACCGCCGCCTTGATGCCGACGAACACCGCTTCGATCGCGGGAACCTGCCCGAATGCTGCATACAGCGCCGACAGCAGAAGCACGACGAGCGCGCCGGGAATGACGAACAGAAGCCCTGCGGCCAAGCCACCCTTTACCCCGTGCAGACGCCAGCCGATGTACGTCGCAAGCTGCATGGCCTCGGGGCCAGGCAACAACATGCAGAAGTTGAGCGCTGGCAAAAAATGGCGCTCCTCGATCCAGCCCTTCTCGTCGACGAGAAAGCGATGCATGAGGGCAATCTGGCCGGCTGGACCACCAAACGACAAAAAGCCGAGCTTCGCCCACACGGCGACTGCTTCGCCAAACGACGGCGCAACGATCTCAGCGCCACTTCCTGCTTGTGTTGCCTGCGCCATTTCCTCACAGCTCCTGGCCGTGAGGCTGCATAGACCGGACCGTTGTCATAGTCGACAACCGCGATACAGCCACCTAGTCTGCCGCAAACTCAATCAACATAAGGGATGGAAAATGGATCTAGGCATTAAGGGAAAATCCGCGATTGTCTGTGCGGCGTCGAAAGGGCTCGGCAAGGGCTGCGCCGAGGCTTTGGCAAGGGAAGGCGTTGAACTGACGATCTGCGCGCGCGGCAAGGAGGCCCTGGAAACCACTGCGGACGAGTTGCGCAAGCTGGGCTCTCCCAAAGTGACGGCGCTCGCCGTCGATGTCACTACCGAGGAGGGTCGCAAGGCGCTTCTTGAAGCCTGTCCGAACCCCGACATTCTGATCAACAACGCAGGTGGCCCGCCGCCCGGCGATTTCAAGAACTTCACGCTGGATGACTGGCGAAAAGCCGTCGAAGGCAACATGCTGACCCCGATCGCGCTGATCCACGCCACTGTCTACGGCATGATGGATCGCGGCTTCGGACGCATCATCAACATCACCAGCTTCTCGGTAAAGATGCCGATTTCCACGCTGGAGCTGTCGAACGGCGCCCGCGCCGGCCTCACCGGCGCCGTGGCTGGCCTCGCCCGTAAGACCGTGCGCAAGAACGTGACGATCAACGCCTTGCTGCCGGGCCCGTTCGATACCGACCGGCTGCGCTCCACCACGCACAAGATGGCGGAAGCCCAGGGCAAATCGTTCGAAGACGTGCATGCCGCGCGCAAGGCCGAAACGCCGGCCAACCGGTTTGGCACGACGGAGGAGTTCGGCGCGACCGCCGCTTTCCTGTGCTCGGCCTATGCTGGCTACATCACGGGGCAGAACATCGTCCTCGACGGCGGCATGTATCCGGGGACGCTGTAACGTCCTCATCGCGCACTGCGACGCTCGCAACCGCCCCCTTCCTCACGGAGGGGGCGGTTTCCTATTGCCTATCGCCACATTTACGGCTTGCGCGGGCCGACCACCCCGAACGACGCGCCCTGCGGATCGCTGGCGACTGTAATGAAAACACCGCCCGGCACCTCCGCGGGGCCGTAGTGAACCGTCGCGCCCTTCCCCATTGCAGCGTTCGTCGCAACGTCGATATCGGCAACACCGAAGTAATAGGTCCACATCGGCGGTTGGCCTGCTGATTGGCCTCTCATAACTGCGCCGAACGCTTCTTCATGATGGGTCAGAAGCTGGTAATCGCCCATCCCACCCATGGGCATGGCATCGCCTTTTTCCCAGTCGAAGCGGCCGCGGTAAAAATTCAGTGCAGCGGCCGGATCGCTGGTGGCTAGCTCATTCCAGTGGCAATGGCCGGATTTCATCGGCGCGAACGACGTGCTCGTGCCATCCACGGCGCCGCGCATCACGTAGAACATCGCGCCTTGCGGATCGGCAAGCATGGCGACACGGCCGACATCGGGAATATCGGTCGGCGGCATATGCTGTTTGCCGCCGGCCGCGAGGATGTCCGACACCGTCG
Organism: Pseudomonadota bacterium; assembly: GCA_023412745.1. Taxonomy (GTDB): domain Bacteria; phylum Pseudomonadota; class Alphaproteobacteria; order Rhizobiales; family Hyphomicrobiaceae; genus ZC4RG25. The sequence goes on from JAEZBZ010000228.1 coordinate 22,967, forward strand.
CATCGACATCGTCGACGCCGACATAACCGAACCACCCGGGCTTCATGCCGCAACTGGCGGCTTGCTCGGGGATGACCATCAAGCCGGCAACGTCCTCACCATCCATTGCGAAGATCTCGTAGCCGGATACGTGATCGAACACCCGCCGCTTCCAGCCAAGCACAGCGGCATAAAATTCCCCTGCCGCGGCAACATCAGACGTCATCAGCTCGTACCAGATGAAATCGCCATGCGCGTTGGCCATAAATCACCCCCGACTGTCGAACAGCGGCACGAAACCGCCGAAGATCATCCGCTTGCCATCAAACGGCATATCGCTGAATTGCTTCATACGCGGATCGGAGATCATTTTTGCAAATGCCCCATCCCGCACCTCCTTGGACGGAAACTCCAACCAGCCGAACACGACGACTTCATCCTTTTCCGTCTTCACGGAGCGCTGGAAGTCGGTCACCTTGCCCTCCGGCACATCGTCGCCCCAGCACTCAACGATGCGAGTTGCGCCAAATTCCTTCAGCAGCGGCGCCATGGCAGCGGCGTGGGCCCGATAGGCATCCTTGTGCGCCGCGGGAACCGGGGTCACGAAACCTTGGATGTAGCTCATAACGTTTCCTTCCTCTGTGAATGCCGTTGATCAGGCCAGTCGGTTGCGAGCAATCGATTGTGCAAAGCTGCTGGCTACGGCTGCGGCGCGCAGCAGCCCTCCGACGCGTGGTAACGCCCATTCGGCTCGACTGTACCGCCCTTGCCGTACATGGTGCGCGGGCGAACCCAGTCGGTGAGATCGCCTTTTTCGTTTCGGCCTTTCGGCATCATGTCCAGGATCACATAGGTGCCGATCAGTGGCTCCGCACCCCGGCCGTAAGTCGAATAGGTGTGAAAGATACGGCCCTGCTCATCGCGATAGAACGCGCTGCATCCGTGCAGGTCTTCCAGGCCAGGATCGATCTGCTGGTAGTTGTAGGTGGCGCGCTTGGCCGCGACCTCTTCCGGCCGGAACGAGACGTTGAAGTCGTAATTGAAATCGCTGCCGAAGGACGACACGAAGGGAAACCGCCAGCCCATGCGCTGCCGCACGGCCTCGATCTCCGTGATGGGTGCGCGCGCCACGGCGGCGAACGACACATCGTGGTTCTGCAGATGCGCCAGCGTCGCCTCGATATGATCGGCCTCGAACGAGCAGCCGACGCATTGGCCCTGCTGGCCCGGCGCCATCATGAAATGCTGAATGAAAAGCTGGCTGCGTCCGTCGAACAGATCGGCCAGCGTCTTGCGGCCATCGGGAGCATCGAAAACGTAGGGCTTCTCGATCGACACCCAAGGCAGGGCACGGCGCGCAGCTGCAATCTCATCGCGCAAACGCGTCAGCGCCTTCTCGCGCGCCAGCAACGCCGTGCGGGCTTCGATCCATGCTTCGCGGGACACCACATCATGTTGCATCATCCGACCTCCTGACAGAGCCGCTTCAATGCGGTTGCCTCCGAAGGACGAACGACGCCGCCCGCATCCGACAGCCGTTTGCAGGAAAATTACAGTAGGTTGAATTTACGCGCGAAAAAGGGCCGGAGCGCTATCCTGCCGCTCCGGCCCATCAATGAGTATGCGTCGCCCTTCTTGCGAAGGAACCGGCATAGCGTGCCTAGAACAGGCCCTCGATCTGGCCTTCCGCATTGAGGCGGATGACGTCAGCCGAAGGCACGCGCGGCAGGCCGGGCATGCGCATGATCTCGCCGCACACCACGACGATGAACTCAGCGCCTGCCGACAGGATCACCTCGCGGATCGGCACAACATGGCCCGTCGGCGCACCGCGCAGGGTTGGATCGGTCGAGAACGAATACTGCGTCTTGGCCATGCAGATCGGCAGGTTGCCATAGTTGGCCTGCAGATCCTTGATCTGGTTCCGCACCGACGCATCCGCCGTAATATCGGACGCGCGGTACAGCTCGGTCGCGATGGTCTTGATCTTGTCCCACAGCGGCATCTCGTCGGGATACAGCGGCTTGAAGTTAGACTTGCCACCCTCGCACACCTCGACGACGTGACGAGCCAGTTCCTCAGTACCCTTGCCGCCGTCTGCCCAGTGCGTGCAGAGGAACGCCTTGGTGCCGACCGATTCCGCGATTTCCTTGATCGCGGCGACTTCGGCATCCGTGTCAGTGATGAAGCGATTGATGGCGACCACCGGGGGCACGCCGAACTTGGCGATGTTTTCCAGATGCCGCTTCAGGTTCTCGCCGCCCTTCTTCACGGCGGCGACGTTCTCGCCCTTCAGTTCGTCCTTCGCAACGCCGCCGTGCATCTTGAGCGCTCGTACCGTCGCGACGATGACCGCCGCTGCCGGCTTGAGACCCGCCTTACGGCACTTGATGTCGAAGAACTTCTCGGCGCCCAGATCCGCGCCGAAACCGGCTTCGGTCACGACATAGTCCGCGAGCTTCAGCGCCGTCCTGGTGGCCAGCACCGAATTGCAGCCGTGCGCGATGTTGGCGAACGGACCGCCGTGGATGAACACCGGATTGTTCTCCAGCGTCTGCACCAAGTTCGGCATCAGCGCGTCCTTGAGCAGCACCGTCATGGCGCCGTCAGCCTTGATATCGCGGGCGTGGATCGGCTTCTTGTCGCGCGTATAGCCGACGACGATGTTGCCGAGGCGGCGCTCGAGATCTTTCAGGTCCATCGAGAGGCACAGGATGGCCATGACTTCCGAGGCCACCGTGATGTCGAAGCCGTCTTCACGCGGGAAGCCGTTTGAAACACCACCCAGCGAGTTGACGATCGAGCGCAGCGCGCGGTCGTTCATGTCCATCACGCGGCGCCAGGTGATGCGACGCGGATCAATGCCGAGGCTGTTGCCCCAGTAGATGTGGTTATCGAGCAGCGCGGCGAGCAGGTTGTTCGCCGACGTGATGGCGTGGAAGTCACCCGTGAAGTGCAGGTTGATGTCTTCCATCGGCACGACCTGGGCATAGCCGCCACCAGCTGCGCCACCCTTGACGCCGAAGCAGGGACCAAGCGACGGCTCGCGCAGGCAGCTCATCGCGCGCTTGCCGATGCGATTGAGGCCATCGCCCAAGCCAACCGTGGTGGTGGTTTTCCCCTCGCCGGCCGGCGTCGGATTGATCGCCGTCACCAGGATGAGCTTGCCGTCCTTCTTGTCCTTCAGAGAATTAATGTAGTCGAACGACACCTTGGCCTTGGTCGGCCCGTACTGCAGCAGCGCGTCGGCAGGGATGCCGACTTTCTGCCCGACCTCAGCGATCGGCTTCATTTTGGCTTCGCGGGCGACTTCGATGTCTGACTTGACACTCATTTGACGGATCCTCCTTGGGGATATCGTTTGCGCTTAGGCCGCGGTTTTCGGCGGGGGTGCGCTGAATGTTTCACCGACCGTCAGGCCGGCTGATTGTGCGTACTCGGCACTGGCGATCTTCTGGCCGCCCGCAGCCCGCACGCGCTGAACGAGAATGGAGCCGCTGCCCGCAGCCACTTCCATACCGTTTTCGGAAACGGCGATGATCTCGCCGGGCTTGCCGGAACCTTGCCCAAGACGGCTGTCGTAGATGTCGACCTTGACGCCCTTGATCGTGCTCCACGCGCCCGGCGCGGGATTGGCAGCGCGGATGGTATTGTAGATCTCGCCGGCCGGCTTCGACCAGTCGATCTCGGCCAAGCCCTTCTTGAACCAGCTCTCGTAGGAACCGGCTTCCAGGTTCTGCTTGTGCTTCAGCGACACACCGGCCTTGACCAGATCAAGGCACTCCATCATCGCGTCGACGCCCATCGGGAAAAGCTTCTTGAAGTAGACGTCCCCGAGCGTTTCGTCCGGCCCGATATCGACCGTCTTCTGCAGGAAGATCGGGCCTTCATCGAGCCCCTCGTCCGGCCAGAAGATGGTGAGGCCCGTCTTGGTGCTGCCCATGGCGATCGGCCAGTTGATCGACGACGGCCCGCGATGCAGTGGCAGCAGCGAGGGATGATACTGGAAGGTGCCAAGGCGCGGCGCGTCGAGAACCGGCTGCGGCACGAACAACAGCACGTACGCCATTAGGCAGACGTCGGCGTTGAACGACTTCATTAGTTCCAGCGCTTCCGGCGTCTTCCACGACGTCGGCTGATGCAGCGGCAGCCCCTTTTCGCGTGCGAAGGCGGCCAGCGCATCCTCCGGGCGGCCTTCCTTGTTCGGCGCGCAGCACACCGCAACGACGTTCTCGCCACGGGCCAGAAGCTTCTCGAGCACCGCCTTTCCGAAGGCTTCCTGCCCGTGAACGACAATACGCATGCGTCTCTCCTTAAACCCCGCAGTCTGTGTATCTGCTGGGTGTTTCTGTTGTTTGGATTGGCGTGCCGCATTGCGGGCACGCCGTAGTTGCCTGTCTTACTCCGCCGCCACCGGCTTCTTCGGAGGCTCGGTGGCGCCGGCTTCCTTGATGGCTGCGATCTCTTCCCCGCTGTAGCCGAGCACGCTGGAGAGGATTTCGTCGGTATGCTCGCCGAGCAGCGGCGACCGCTTTACCTCGGCCGGACTCGCCGACAGCTTGATCGGATTACCTACGGTCAGGTATGTGCCGCGGGTCGGATGATCGACCTCGACGATGGTGCCGGTCTCGCGCAGCGATTGCTCCTCAGCCAGTTCCTTCATCGACAGGATCGGCCCGCTCGGAATGTCGAGCGGATTGCAGATGTTCATGACCTCGAATTTGGTCTTAGTCATGGTCCACTGCTCGATGCGCTCGAAGATCTGGTTGAGCCGCGGCAGGCGCGCGTTCGGCGTCGCGTAGTCTGGATGCGTCTTCCACTCCGGCTCGCCGATCACGTCGCAGATCTTGGTCCAGATCGGCGCCTGGGTGATGAAGTAGATGTACGCGTTGGGATCAGTCTCCCAACCCTTGCACTTGAGAATGCGGCCCGGCTGACCACCACCCGAGTCGTTGGCGGCACGTGGCACGGCATCGCCGAATTCGATGCCCTCGCCGAACTGGCTGTATTCCTTCAGTGGGCCATATGCGAGGCGCTGCTGATCGCGGAGCTTGACGCGGCACAGATTAAGCACGCCGTCCTGCATGGCACAGGTCACGCGCTGGCCCTGGCCGGACTGCGTGCGATGATACAGCGCCGTCACGATGCCGAGCGCGAGATGCAGGCCGGTGCCGCTGTCGCCGATCTGCGCGCCGGTGACGAGCGGCACGCCATCGCGGAAGCCGGTCGTCGAAGCCGCGCCGCCAGCGCACTGGGCGACGTTCTCATACACCTTGCAGTCTTCATACGGACCCGGGCCAAAGCCCTTGATCGAGGCCACGATCATCTTCGGATTGAGCTTGTGGATCGTTTCCCATGGGAAACCCATGCGATCCAGAACGCCCGGACCGAAGTTCTCCACCAGCACGTCGCAGGTCTTAATCAGGCGTTCGAGGACTTCCTTGCCTTTGGGATTCTTGGTGTCGAGCGTGATCGAACGCTTATTGTGGTTCAGCATCGTGAAATAGAGGCTGTCCACTTTGGGGATGTCTTGAAGCTGCCCGCGGGTAATGTCCCCCACGCCCGGCCGCTCCACCTTGATCACGTCCGCGCCGAACCAGGCGAGAAGCTGGGTGCAGGTCGGGCCCGACTGCACGTGCGTGAAATCGAGAATCTTGACGCCTTCTAGCGCTTTCATCGCTTGCTCCCTTATTTCTTCTTCAGCGCGCTTTGCGGGTTGAGGTTACCGATGCGGCCGCTTTCGCTGCCTGCAGCCGGATCGATGACTGCATTGATGAGGGTGGGCTTGCCGGAATCCATCGCCGCGTTGACCGCGCGCTTGAGCTCATCCGGCGAGGTCGCGTTGACACCGACGCCACCGAACGCCTCCATCATCTTGTCGTAGCGCGCGCCCTTGACGAACACCGTGGTCGCCGGGTCGGAGCTGGCGTTGTTGACGTCGGTACCGCGATAAATGCCGTCGTTATTGAACACGACGACGCAGACCGGCAGCTGATAACGGCAGATCGTTTCCACCTCCATACCGGAGAAGCCGAAAGCCGAGTCGCCCTCGATCGCCAGCACCGGCTTACCGGTTTCAATCGCTGCGGCGATCGAGTAGCCCATGCCGATACCCATGATGCCCCAGGTGCCGACATCGATGCGCTTGCGCGGCTGGTACATGTCGATGATGCCACGCGCCAGATCGAGCGTATTGGCACCTTCGTTGACCAGGATGGCGTCCGGGCGCTCCTTGATGATGGTGCGCAGCACGCCGAGCGCGCCGTGATAATCCATCGGCGAGTTATTGTTCATCAGGCGCGGCGCCATCTTGGCGACGTTCTCTTCGCGCTTGGCCTGGACCGCGTTGGTCCAATCGGCAGGCGCGGCCGGCCACTTGTCGCCCATCCCATCGAGCAGAGCCGCGACGCAGGAGCCGATATCACCGACCACCGGCGCGACGATCTCAACGTTGGAGTCCATCTCCTTCGGCTCGATGTCGATCTGGATGAACTTCTTCGGCGCAGTGCCCCACGCCTTGCCCTTGCCGTGCGACAGCAGCCAGTTCAGCCGCGCGCCAATAAGCATCACGACGTCGGAATCCTTCAGCACGGTCGAGCGCGCAGCACCCGCGCACTGCGGATGCGTGTCCGGCAGCAGGCCCTTGCCCATGCTCATCGGCAGGAACGGAATACCGCTCTTTTCAACCAGCGCGCGGATCGCATCGTCGGCCTGGGCGTAGGATGCGCCCTTGCCGAGAATGATCAGTGGCTTCTTGGCGCCCTTCAGCACGTCGAGCGCCCGCTTCACCGCATCCGGTGCAGGGATCTGGGCCGGCGCCGCGTCGATGACCTTGACGAGCGACTTGCGGCCGGCTGCCGCGTTCATCACCTGGCCGAACAGCTTGGCCGGCAGATCGAGATAGACGCCGCCCGGACGCCCCGAAACCGCAGCACGGATCGCACGCGCAATGCCGATGCCGATGTCCTGAGCGTGCAGAATGCGATAGGCCGCCTTGCACATCGTCTTGGCGACGGCGAGCTGATCCATTTCCTCGTAGTCGCCCTGCTGCAGGTCGACGATTTCGCGCTCGGACGACCCAGAAATTAGGATCATCGGAAAGCAGTTCGTGGTGGCGTGCGCGAGCGCGGTCAGGCCGTTGAGGAAGCCCGGCGCGGAAACGGTCAGGCAGACGCCCGGCTTCTTGGTCAGGAAGCCCGCGATCGAGGCCGCATAGCCGGCGTTCTGCTCATGCCGGAACGACAGCACGCGAATGCCTTCCGCCTGCGCCATGCGGCCAAAGTCGGTGATGGGAATACCTGGAACGCCGTAGATCGTCTCGACGCCGTTCAGCTTCAGCGCATCGATGATGAGATGGAAACCGTCGGTCAGCTCCTGCTCTTCCCCAGCCGTTTGCGCATCACCACTCTTTACAGTTGCTGACATTTCAGGTCCTTCCTTGTTGGTTTTTGGGGCTGTCAGTCGATGTTGACATAACGATCGACGTGATCCCTCAGCCGCAGTGTATGTTCACGCACCAATCGCTCGGCACGTTCCGTGTCGCGCGCCTCGAGCGCCGCTACGATTTCCTTATGATCGACGATCGACCGCTTGGCGCGATCCTGCTCAAAGATCGTCCGCTGGCGGATGGCGCGGACATGGAAGAACAGCTTGTCGGTGATGTCCGAAATCAGCGCGCACTTGCCGAGACCGATGATCGCCTGATGAAAGCGGATGTTAGCGTCTGAATATTCCCCCATATTGCGCGCGATCTCGTCGTCCGAAAAATCATCGACGAGATCGTGCAGACGCGCGATTTCCTCGTCAGACGCTTCCTTCGTGGCGAGCCGCGCAGCCATGCTTTCCAGCGCCGCCCACACAGTAATCATCTCCAGAATCTCGGCCTTGGTCTTGCGCACGATGTAGATGCCGCGCCGCGCCACGATGCGCACCAAGCCTTCCTGGTCGAGCTGGGCGAGTGCCTCGCGCAAGGGCGTGCGGCTGACACCGAACTGCGCCGAAAGCTGGCGCTCGTCGAGCCGCAGCTCGGCATTGGTGTCGTAGATATTCATGTTGTGAATCGCGGCACGCAACGCTTCATACGCCTTGGATTTCAGGCTTTGCGCTTCTCCGAGCGGCGTGATCTTGAGTTGCGTGTTGTCCATCAATGTCCGCAAGCTATCCGGCAGGTCAGGCACCTGGTATACCATACACCAGCAATCTGCCATGGCGCAAGACGCCCCCTCGTGCATCCCGCCGGCATCCATAGCAATCGCAGGACTCGCATTTTTTGCACAGTTTCGCGCCCATCTATGGGTGCACGCATTTCCCGCGTACGGAACCTCTGTCCACTTCAACATCACGCACGTCGAAGGATTGATTGCACGCATCTATCAGTCGGGTATATGGTATACCAAGATGAGAACCGCTCAATCGCGTTTTCTCATCTAAAAATGGGACCAAAGAGTCCTGAAAAGGAATACTTTTTAAGGAAACGTCTTTTGGAAGAAATCGCCTCGCTCATGCAGGGGTTTTCCATCGCGTTATCCCCCTTCAACCTGCTGCTGATGCTTGTGGGCATATTGCTCGGAGTGATCATCGGCGTCCTTCCCGGCCTTGGC
>JAEZBZ010000301.1 GCA_023412745.1 Pseudomonadota bacterium
TCCTCGCCGATGCCGTAAAGGTCACGCTTGGTCCGAAGGGCCGCAATGTCGTCATCGAGAAATCCTTCGGCGCACCGCGCACGACCAAGGACGGCGTCTCGGTGGCCAAGGAGATCGAACTCGAGGACAAGTTCGAGAACATGGGCGCCCAGATGTTGCGCGAGGTTACCAGCAAGACCAATGATCTCGCCGGCGACGGCACCACCACCGCAACCGTTCTTGCTCAGGCCATTGTGCGCGAAGGCGCTCGTTCGGTTGCCGCCGGCTCCAATAAGAACTGGCCTTGCGTGATATCCTTCAGCTGTACCAGCTGGTCCTGGAGCGTTCGGCTGATGTCCAGCGAGATTGATTGTTGTGCGGCGTAGAGAATGCCGCCTTCAAGTGACGCGTTGAAGCGATCAAAAGCGCCCTCGATTTGAATAAAATATCACCGAAAGAGCACTGACAGGGCAATAGAGGCGCCGAGCCCAGCAATCGAGGTCGAGAACTTGAATGTTGCAATCTGCAGCAGCTGGCCCATCTCACCAGCCATCCGTTCGGCATCTCCGGCCGCCGCTGCGGCACCTGCCTTATACAGGGCGAAGACGAGGCCGATGAACGTTAAAAGCAATCCAATCCCGACGAAGTAGCCTGGCACGGCGTTCATCATCTTGAGGCCGCTCAGGCGCTCCCGGGCAATGCCAGGGTTGAAAAAGATCTGTGGTCGTACTGTGTTGCCGATGGCCTTCCCGCTGTCCGTATCGAAGAGCGTTTCCTCAAACTTGATCCAAGCATGGCCGATCAGCCAATTGCGCTCCAACTCCTGGCGGGTCCCATTGAAATTGACAGCAAAGCATGCTCGCACGTCGGTTCGCTTGCTGCTGCTGCTTCCCTGCGCGGCGGTGACCAGACGCCTTGCTCGCCAAAGGGTAAGTACAACGGGCAGGACGTGTATCAGGCCGAAGGCAAAGCCTAACCCAACTGCAATCGAAGCAAGCAGCCCCGCCAACGCGTATGCGAATTCACGCCGGCTGATCTGGTCGATGGATCCCTGAAATGCCCTGGAAATAGTGTCTACCACCAACGAAGTATCGATAAACGGGAATACATATGGCGCTGCAATAATTACTACGGCTGTAGCTGCCCAAAACATGACAAAACGCATTGGTTGCATATAAATATTTAACATCTCCGAAGCCCCTCGTTCTCATGGGCGCATTCCTATCCATTGGCGCGTACCAGGGCAGGAGGCTGTGGAAAATGCGAGAGACTGCAATGACAACCTGGGCCCCGAGGCGAATGCACTCAGAACTATGGATTGGTGCCGCCTTAGCGGCGCGCAATGGAATTGCTACAGTCGTCTTTGCTCGGCGCCCTTGCAGGATGACCGAGTGTTCATTCGATGACATCGGCGGGTCGGGCAGACCGACCTCGGTACAGGCGTGCTCTCGAACATTTTCCGACAAATTGGTTCCCGGTTCGTCGCAAGAAAGTTCTATATATCAAAAGCCTCGAGGATCTGATCCGATCGGATCACACTAAAGCACATCGCTGCGCGAGTTGATTCGCTGATGGGAATGTTAGCCCAGGCGAGGCGCTAATACGATCCTACGAGCATTTTCTCCGGGACTTCGAGAAGCGACTCAATGGCTCCCGCTCTGGCCAAAGAATGTCCGCTGCGGAAGCTTCTGCGACCATACTGTTACTCCGCTTGGTTCATCGTGATCTGCGGGGGACCGACGTCGGCTTTCTCTGCATAGCGCTCTAGTGCACCACACTCCATCCCAAAAGCTGCTGCCTACCGACTGGAAGCCGGCGACGCGGAGCGCACCACCGACCATGGCCGGAATCGGAGATTGCGCGTCAGGCACTCAGATGTCGATCTTCTCGGCGATCTTCTATAGCATCGTCGACCTCGATGCCGAGCTAGCGAACAGTGCTCTCGATCTTCGAATGGCCGGGCAAGAGCTAAACCGCCCGAAGGTTTCCGGTTCGCCTATAGTTCAGCACCGCATCCGTGCGCCGCAACGAATGCATCCCGAATTTCGCCGGATCGAGCCGGATACTGGCCTCTCACTCATGCAAAAGTCGTGCACCTTGTCGCGTGGTCAGTCCGTGCTCACGTTCACCTCGACCGGCAAACAGTGTTCCCCGTCAGGACCTGCCGGACGTAGCTCGCAAAGCTTAGCACTGACACTTCAAGTCTCGATGAAAGCGAGCTCCCGCAACCAACACTTTGATCAAGCGATCAGTCGCCTTAAGAAGCCCGGCCCACGCCGGGCTTTCTTGCGTTGGGAAGAATCTGCCTACTACCCGCCACGCGCTTGGTTAGCGCGCTCCTGTAGGATTAAGGTGCAAGGTGGTCCACGGAGACCGCACATAGGCCCATTCAACCATGTACGACGATACCCATTGGAAGGATCTGATTTCGGCTTTCATCGACGGACGGATTGATGGGCCGACGTTCGAGCGGCGCTTTCTCGATATACGCAGAGAAGAGATCGATCGCGGTCTGTCCCAGCGCTATGCTGTCGATCTGCTGTTCTACGAGGTAGACGCATATTGCGCCGACCCTTCCCTGGCCGTTCCTGAGGATATCGATCAGGATCAACTCAGGCGCGAGGCGATACGCTGCCTCCAGCGTTGGGCCGAGCCTTGGCCGAACGCGTGAAGGAGTTTTAGGCCCGAGACACCGTAGTCGAACATCGTAGACCTATAGACTTGATACCGGTGTTTCCTTTGGCAGAAAGAACCACCAAGGAACATCAATCCTTACTGCTCTGATTGCGCCTGTAAGGTCCGGAGCTTCGTTGATGTCATTCGACCACATCATGGCTTGGTACCCACCTGGTATTCCGTCATTCTTTCGAAATGCACACGATGCGGTATGATAGGGCAATTCCCACGCATGAACTGCGGAAATGGCTCGCCATTCGGCACCATCAATTGTGAGAACCTGCTCGCGTACTTCCACAAATTCCGAATCCTCTTGCGGATCGAAAACCGGGACGTGTGCCTTTATAGGCTCCTCGAAAGCGTCGATATAGCGATCGAATAAGAGCACGCATGCATTCTTTAGCGCATCGCGCGTGAATGAAATATCCTGCGTTTTTGTTGAGAGTTCCACGCCAGCATGAGCCGCATCCCGGATGGTTGCGATGGCCTTTGTCTCCCGAGCGTCATACAGAACGAAATCAGCAATGAACTTCTCCGAAACTTTGAGGCTACTCCGATCCTTCACAAGCAAATTGACGATTCTTATGGCTGCACGTGTTGTGTTTGCGACCACCTTGTCGTCGTAAGTTCCTTTCGGCAGGTTGACGTAAGGTGCGTGGAAGCCAAGTTTGGCGCCGGGTTCCATGGACCGATTGACATAACGATGGTCCCCCCAAATGCTTCCTCCGAGGAAGGCCAGCGCACACGCGGAGTGGCATTGATCGCCCCTTCGAACTCGAGTGCCGATACCTTGCACCATGAACGTGTTGTAGAGTTCCTTACCTCCGACATAGGAACCTCCCGGGCTATTTAGGCAGATGACGATTTGTGCCCCTGCTTCTAGCCCCGGAATAGCCTCTACCTTCTTGTGGTCGAAAGCCTCAATGGGTCCGCGAAGCTCGTACTGACATTGTGGATCTCTACTGGACGCGAGAATTGCTCCCCTGGCGCTCTGCACACCATACAGCGGCAGCGTCGCGAGCAGACACGTGTAGATCCATGACGATGGTATCCGCCTCATTGTTGTGGTCACGCTCATCTCCTCGGCATTTGTAGATTAGACCCGCATTGACATCAGGCGGTACGTAGCGACGGCACAAAACTCTATGGCTGGAGAATAGCGGCGAAGCGGTCGAGTAACAGAAGCTACCCACCCCTTCGCCCGTGCCACACCCCCGCCTCGCGTAGCGCATGCGCTGTCTCGATACATAGGCTGGCGATGGCGTCGGCGGCGCGGGTGTAGCCGCGTGACAGCGGCCGGGCCAGCGAGACCGATCGCGTGATGGCCGGATCGCGTACGCGCACCGCGCCAAGAACACCGGCTTCGATTTCCGGCGCCACCGCGCTGCGGGCCAGAAGCGTGAATGTCCGCCCCTCGGCCACCAGCCCTTTGTTGACATGCAGGGAGTCGACGTCGGCTACGACCTGCAGTTTGACCTCGTGCTTTAGCGCAAGCGCCTGGATGAGCTGGCGATGCGAATGCGCCAGACCAGGAATGATCAGCGGGAACTTCTCCAGTTCGCGGAACGCGATGCCGTTGCGCGTGCGCGGCAGCGCCGACGCCGCGCCGATCAGCCAGATATCCTCCGACAGGATCGGCTCCACCCGCAGGTTGGGCCGCGCCGCCGCGTCATACAGGATCGCCATATCCAGGCGACCGGCCTGCACCCATTCGTCGAGATAGCCGCTGAGCGATTCGACCAGGTGGATCTGCACCTGCGGATACCGCTCCATCGCCGCGCGCAGAAGCGGCTGTGACAGCACCGCGCTGGCCGAGGTCGGCACGCCGATCACCACGCGGCCCATCACCACGCTCCGATCGGCGCCGATGGCCTGGGGCAGCATGTCGAGCTGGCGCAGGATGTCGAGGGCCATGCTGTGCAGCCGCTCGCCCTCCTCCGTCATCGTGACGCCGCGCGCCGTTCTGACCAGCAGCGAAACGCCGAGTTCCTGCTCCATCTGGCGCACGTGACGGCTCAACGCCGGCTGAGCGATGCCAAGCAGACGCGCAGCCTGCGAGAAGCTGCCGGATTCGGCGACAGTGATGAAATAGCGCAACCAGCGGGCGTCCATTTAGCCATACCGCCAGAGTATACCCCCTAGATCAAGAGGGTCTTTTGCGCACACCTGCCCTTCCGCTAAAGGTCGGCTTGGGCAGGAAACAAAAATTTAACCATGACGACGAACACCCTTCATGCGCAGGAGTTTCAACCCGACGCTATTGGGCCCATCGATGGCGTACGCGTGCTCGATATCTCCCGACTGGTTGCCGGCAATGTTGTCTCGCTCGTGCTCGCCGATTTCGGCGCGGAAGTGATGAAGATCGAAGCGCCGAAACGCGGCGATGATCTGCGCGCCTGGCGGGTCGAGGGCATCCCGACGTACTGGAAGGTCTACGCGCGCAACAAGAAAAGCGTGACGCTGGATTTCCGGACCGATGAAGGCCGCGAGATCCTGCTGCAGCTCGTCAAAACAGCGGATGTGCTGGTCGAAAACTTCGTGCCCGGCAAGCTGGAGAAGATGAACCTCTCGCCCGAGGTGCTCCACGCCGCCAATCCGAAACTGATCATCGTGCGCGTGTCGGGCTGGGGCCAGACCGGCCCATTCAAACACAAACCGGGGTTCGGCACACTCGTGGAAGCCATGAGCGGCTTTGCCTCGATGAATGGTTTCCCGGATCGCCCGCCCGTGCTGCCGCCGCTAGCGCTCGCCGACATGATCAGCGGCCTGTATGGCGCCTTTGCAACGATGGTGGCGCTGCGCGAGGTCGAGCACAAGAACAACGAAGGCCAGGTCATCGACCTGTCGCTGTTCGAACCGATCCTGTCGATCCTCGGGCCAGAAGCGGCGAACTACAAGCTCTCCGGCGAAGTCACCCAGCGCCTTGGCAGCCGGTCCTCGATTTCATCGCCGCGCAATGTTTATGAGTGCAGCGACGGCAAGCACGTGGCGCTGTCGGCGTCCATGCAGTCGATGGCCGAGCGCCTGTTCAACGTTATGGGCCGCCCGGATCTGATCACCGATCCGCGTTTTGCCACCAACACCGACCGCATCCGCAATGGTGCGGAGATCGATGGTATCGTTGCGGATTACATGCGCCAGCGCACGCAGGCGGAAAATCTCGAACTGTTCGATCGTGTTGGCATCACCGTTGGTCCGGTTTGCGATGCTTCCGATCTCGTCACGCATCCGTTCATCTGCGAACGCGAGGCGATCGTGGAACTGCCCGACGCCGATGCCGGTTCGCTGCCGATGCACAATGTGACGCCGCGCCTGTCGCGCACGCCGGGCGCGATCCGCACGCCAGCGCCGGATATCGGCCAGCACAACAGTGAAATTTACGAGACCATCGGTCTCTCAGTTGAAGCCCAACAAGACCTGAAGAAACGTGGCGTCATCTGACGCACGGGAGGAGGAAACATGACTATCTCACTGCTCGTTAAAGCGGGCGCTCTTGGCGCAATCGCAGCCGCAGCGCTCAGCGTGTCATCGCTCGTCGCTCAGGCACAGCAGACCATCCGCATTGGTTTCGCGTCAGGCTCGGTCGGACCGCACGCTGCCGGCGCCAACGCCTTCAAGGCCGAACTTGAAAAGCTCGCCCCCGGTCGTTTCAAGGTGGAGCTTTTCCCCGGTGGTTCGCTGGGCGGTGAGCGCGAGATGGCGGAAAGCATCCAGCTCGGTTCACTGGAGATGGCGATCACCGGCACGGCTGTTCTCGGCAACTTCGTGCCGGACATGATGGTGATCGACATTCCGTTCCTGTTCCGCGACTACGATCACGCGCGCAGCACGATGGACGGCCCGGTCGGACAGCAACTGCTGGCCAAGATGCGCGAGCGCGGGCTCGTTGGCTTGGCGTTTGGTGAGGTCGGCTTCCGCCACTTCACCAACAGCAAGCACCCGATCACCAAGCTCGACGACCTCAAGGGGCTGAAGATCCGCTCGCAGGAAAACGCGATCCATCTGGAATCATTCCGCGCGCTCGGCGCTCAGCCGACCCCGATGTCCTGGACGGAAGTGGTACCCGCCTTGCAGCAGGGCACCATCGACGGCCAGGAAAACCCGCTGTCGATCACGGTGTCGGCCAAGCTGTGGGAAAGCCAGAAGTACATGACGCTGAGCAAGCACGCGTTCACGCCGGTCGCTTTCTATATGTCGCCTGCTCTCTTCAACAGCCTGTCCAAGGAAGATCAGGCCATCATCCAGAAGGCTGCTGAGGCTGGCCGCGCTGGCAACCGCAAGTACATCGACGACAGCGAGCGCGACGGCGTCGAGCTGATCAAGAAGAACGGCATGCAGGTCAACGAACTCGACGCAACCGAATTCCGCAAGCGCCTCGAGCCGCTGTACACCAAGTACAAGGCACGCTTCGGCAAGCTGGTCGACGAAATCCAGGCAAAGTAAACCTTCAATCCTTTGCGATCGAGACACCATGCGATACGCAATCATCAAGCTCGACGACGCGTTAGGACGCGTCGTCGAGGTGCTCGCGATGGTCATTCTTGCGACCTACGCTTCACTGTGCCTGTTCCAGGTCGTGGCGCGCTTTCTTGTTGACGTCGACGCCACCTGGACTGAGACATTGACGCGCGCGCTCATGGTGTGGGGCGTCTATCTCGGCGCCGTGGCGTTGTTCCGCCTGGGCTCTCTTATTTCCGTCGATTTGGCCATGTCGGCCGCGCGCGGAAAATGGCGCGCATTTCTCCGTCACCTGCATTTTTACGTTTCGCTCGGTGTGCTGGGCTTCGCCTGCGTTTTTGGTTTCCAGTTGGCGTGGCGGATCCGCTTCCAGGTGATGGCTGGCGTCGAAGTGTCGATCGCGTGGGCCTATCTTGCCATTCCCATCGGCACGCTTCTTTGCATGCTTGCTCTCGTCGCGCGCTATGTCGATCCGGCGCGCAATGTCGAGCCCATCGCGGACTGAGGACAGCTCTCCATGCTTGGCGTGATGACGACAGTCATGCTCATCGTTTTCTCGCTGAGCATTCCCGTAGCGATCGCGCTCGGGCTGGCCGGTCTCGTCGGCATGGGCATGTTCACGCAGTTGCCGTACATGATCTTTCCGCAGCAGCTGTTTATCGCGCTCGACAAGTTTCCGCTGGTCGCAGTGCCATTGTTCATACTGGCCGGCAATCTCATGGAAGCCGGCGGCATCTCCAAGCGTTTCGTTGAGCTTGCCAAGGCTCTGGTTGGCGGCATCAAAGGTGGCATGGGCGCTGCCTGCATCCTGACCTGCATGGTGTTTGCAGCAGTTTCCGGCTCCGGCGTGGCGACAACATTCGCGGTCGGAGCCATCATGATCCCGGCGCTCGTGAAGAACGGCTATCCGTTGCCGTTCGCCGCATCGCTGCAGGGATCGGCTGCCGAACTCGGCGTAATCATCCCGCCGTCTATTCCAATGATCCTCTATGCGGTCTCGGCCGAGGTTTCGGTCGGCGACCTGTTCATCGCGGGTGCCGGCCCGGGACTCCTGATCGGCAGCGCGCTGATCCTGACGGTGTTGATCTGGGCGCGGGTCCGTGGCGGTGAGATCGATACCAATGTCCAGCGCATGCCGCTGATGCAGGCGCTCCGCGAGGCATTCGTCTCACTGCTCATGCCCATCATCATCCTGGGTGGCATCTACGGAGGCTTCTTTACGCCGACCGAAGCCGCGGCGGTCGCGGTGTTCTACGCGCTGTTCGTCGGCATGGTGGTGCATCGTGAGTTGACGATCACCAGGCTAACCGACGCATTGCGCCGCTCGGTGCGCAGCACAGCCTCGATCATGCTGATCATTTCGGCGGCCGGTGTGTTCAGTTATTTGATCAACCGCGCCGGCATTCCGGCCGCGGTGGGCGAATGGCTGGCGGCAAACCTGGGCAGCCAGTTCGCATTCCTGCTCGGCGTGAACATTGCGCTGTTCGTGATCGGCATGCTGCTCGAAACCTCGGCGTCGATCATCATTCTGACGCCGATCCTCGCGCCTGTTGCCATGCATTTTGGCGTCGATCCGATCCACTTCGGCATCATCGTCGTCGTCAATCTGGCACTCGGCATGATCACACCGCCGTTCGGCGTCAATCTGTTTGCCGCGGCACAGGTGGCCAACGTCTCCGTGCATCGCATGACGCCGTCTTTGTTCATGTTCGTGAGTGTCGTGCTCGTGTGCCAGATGCTGATCACCTACGTCCCGATGATCAGCCTGTTTCTCATCCGCTAAGTCGCGTCGCAATCAAGCCGAGTTTGCCAATGCTGTTCGCACCGCCCCAGGTCATCGAGACGGAAGTTTTCGCCTCGCTGCCGGAAAACTATCGCTACAAGAACCGCGCGATGCCCTGGTCCGCGGCGCGGCGCGGCGGCAAGCCGATCGACAGTTTCTTCGAGGGGCCGTCGTTCGATCGCAGCGGCAATCTGTACGTGACGGATATCCCGCACGGGCGCGTGTTCCGCATTTCCCCGTCCGGCACGTTCGATCTCGTTACGGAATACGATGGCGAACCGAATGGCCTGAAGATCCATAAGGACGGCCGCATCTTCATCACCGACTACAAAAACGGGATCATGCAGCTCGACCCGGCAACGGGTCACGTCACGCCGTACTTTCCGCGTCGCTATACGGAGAGTTTCAAGGGCGTCAACGACCTGTTTTTCGCCAGCAACGGCGACTTGTATTTCACCGATCAGGGTCGTACCGGATATCAGGACCCTTCCGGCAAGTGCTACAAGTTGACGCCCGAGGGCAAGCTGCACTGCCTGCTGCATACCGGCGTCAACCCCAACGGGCTCGTGCTGAATGCCGATGAGAGCGTGCTGTATGTCGGCATGACCAATGCCAACGCGGTCTGGCATCTGGGCCTGACATCGGGCGACGACTCGATTGCTGTCGGCAACGCCATCCAGCTTTCCGGCGGCATCGGCCCGGACGGCCTTGCGCTAACGGCCGATGGGGGCCTGGTCGTCGCGCACCCCGGCATGGGCGCCGTGTGGATTTTTAATCGGCGCGGCGAACCACTGTATCGCGTCAATTCCTGCGGCAGCGATCTCATCACCAACATTGCGTTCGGCGGCCCGGATCGGAAGTCGCTCTACATCACCGACTCCGGCAGCGGGCTCATTCTCAAGGCAGAGGTGCCCGTCGCCGGCAGCCTCATGTACGCGCATCAGGAGGCTGCATAATGTCGAACCCATCAGGTGCCCGCGCGCTGTTGCTGCGATCCATGCTGTTTCTGCCAGGAAACAGCGAGCGCAAGATCGCCAAAGCCTACGCAAGTGACGCCGACGCCGTCATCCTCGATCTGGAAGACGCGCTGGCCATTTCGGAAAAACCGGCCGGCCGCGAGAATCTCAACACGGTTCTTAAGCAGCCCCTGGCGAAGCCAACCTTCGTGCGCGTCAACGCACTGACGACGGAGCATTGCTACAAGGACATCCAGGCGGTCGTCTCCGCCAATCTGAGCGGCATCGTGTTGCCGAAACTCGAAGCACCGCATGAACTGCAGACGATCGACTGGCTCGTCAGTCAGCTCGAAGCCGAGCGCGGCCTGGCGCACAACCGCATCGAGATCATGCCGATCATCGAGACCGCAAAGGGCATCGCCGCCGTCAACGCCATCGCCGCATCATCTCCGCGTCTGCGCCGCCTGGCATTCGGCATGGTGGATCTCGCTGCGGACATGCAGCTCGATCTGAACGACGACTTCGGCGCGATCCAGCACGCACGATTTGCGGTCTCTGTGGCGTCACGGGCTGCCAGCCTGCAAGGCCCGGTCGACACCGCCTTCGTCGATATCCAGAACCTCGACCGTCTTGGCGCTTCGACGCGGCAGGCCCGCGCGATGGGTTATGCCGGTAAATGCTGCATCCACCCCAGTCAGATCGCGGTTGTCAACGACGTATTTTCTCCGTCCGCCGCCGAGCTGGAGCGAGCGCGCAAGATCGTTGCAGCCTTTAAGATCGCCGAAGCTTCCGGTTCGGCTGCGGTTATGATCGATGGCATGATGATCGACTATCCGGTCGTCACCTGGGCGCAGCAGGTGCTCGCCGCCCAGGCCATGATCGACGGCTGAACGGACACACTGCCAGCAGCGGCTCGACAAGTGACCAGCCTTTCGCGTACACCGCTGGCTGAAAGCCCGGGCACCGAGTTGCGTCGCCCACGCGACCGCGTCGGTGCCATAGGTGTGTTCTTATCCGAGGGAGATCCAACGCTTCATGGCAAAGACCCGCATTGCATTGATCCATGCCGTAACCGTTGCGATCGATCCGATTCAGACGGCGTTCAAGCAGCTTTGGCCGGAAGCCGACGTCCTCAACCTGCTTGAAGACGGCTTGAGCCCGGACCGGGCCAAGGACGAAGACCTGACGCCTGCCATGACGGAGCGCATCGGCGCGCTCGGCCGCTATGCGTTGACCACCGGCGCCGACGGCATCCTCTACACCTGCTCCGCGTTCGGCCCGGCCATCGATGCTTTCGCGAAAACAACCAAGGTTCCGGTGCTGAAACCCAATGAGGCCATGTTCCGGCGCGCCATGAAAGCGGGCAAGCGGATCGGCATGCTCGCCACGTTCCCGCCGAGCGTCGCGTCGATGGAAGAAGAGTTCCGCGACATGGCAGCTGCCGAGAACTCACCGGCTACCATCGAGACAGAGCTGGTCGCGGACGCCATGATCGCGCTGAAAGGCGGCGATGCTGCCACGCATAACCGGCTGCTCGCCGAAGCAGCGCCGAAGCTCGCAGGCTGCGACGCTATTCTGCTGGCTCACTTCTCGACCTCGCGCGCGCTGGAGGTGGTATCCGCAGTCGTATCCTGCCCGGTTCTCACCAGCCCAGGCGCGGCAGTGGAAGAACTGCGCGAGCTGTGCGCGTAGGGTCTGCTTCCAATCATGCGCGGCGGCCAATGGCTGCGTTTGGCCCCGCCTCACTCAAGGAAGGCGCGGTTCATCTGATCCTTGAACGGCTTGGCGAGAGTCGGTCGAAATGAACACCTCGACCGGCATACCGGGATGAACAGAATTCGTCATCCGCGCCACCCTTCTCGCAAAAGAAAACGCCGCTGGTCGCAATCGGCAGCATGCGACCCATTTTGCTGTCTACCCACATCCGTATTGCCGCTGATCAGTGTGTCTTCTCCATCGATCGTGAGCTTGAGCTGGCCGGCCGCCCTAAACGCCGGCTCGGTCGTGATGTAGTCGGCAACGCTGCCGCCCAGGTTCAGGCTGGCGTAGATCGGCCTGAGGTCGATCTTGTCGCCAGGCTCGAAGTCATGCCGGACCATATCCAGCGCAAATGCGGCTGCACTCTGGGTCTGGCCGGTCTGCGCTACCGTGTTGAAGCGTTGAATGGGCGCTTCGAGATCCGCACCGCCGAAGGCGGTTGCGCCCTGCTTTTTGGAAGTCTACCGATGGAGCGCCTGCTATGACCCCGCGCATTGCCATTGTCGATGACCATCCGTTGATGCGTCAGGGCATCGAATACGCACTGCGGCGAGAGAAACATTTCAATATCGTCGCGGGGGCGGCACGTCGCAGGACGAGTCATGATCGCACGCGACCACGCGCCCGACGTCATTCTGCTCGATATCAGTTGCCGGGATTCGGGCTGGCTGCCGCTAAAACCATCGCCGAAACCAATCCAACAATCCGGATACGCGTGATCACGGTCTCGGAGCGGCATGAAGACGTGCACGCGGCGCTTAAGGCCGGCGCGCGCGGCTATATTTTAGAAAGCATCGGCGGCAGCGATCCCGTCCAAACGATCCGCTCGGTCGCCGCTGGAGAAACCTATATCACGCCACAATTCGCCGCGCGTCTGCTGACGAAGCCGACCGAAATCGCGAACCCAGCGGCAGATACGGTCCGCCCGCTCAGCCTGCGCGAGCAGCAGATCCTCAAGGCGGTTTCACTTGGCCTAGCAACAAGGAGATCGCCAAGAAGATCAATTTGAGCGAAGGCCTGTGAAACACTATATGAGCGGCGTTTTACAAAACTCAGCGCCCGCAATCGCGTTGAAGCCGTCGTGGCAAAGCGGAGGCGCTCACGCAACGAAATGAGCCGACCGCGCATCACGGCGCGACTGACAATGATCAAAATGAGCCGCCCGTCGTAAAGCGGTCATCGTCATCGTCGCGCCGCCTGGAGCCACCGCTCGGGAACCCGATCGGTGGGATCCAGCCACCTTGCGAATTCGGCCGACGCCACTCCCCGCCCCGCGGTCCGTCATCGCGGTCGCGTCGCGGCAACGGAAACGGGAAAGAGCCATCGCCACCGAAATCAGGCCGGCCACGCGGATAGCGCAGGCCAAAGCCCGCCCGGATCAAATCCCACAGAATACCGCTGCGAACGACACCTTCGAGAATTTGCGCCAGCACTTTACCAAGCTGGCTTTCGTTCTCGAACGTTGCGTTCGGATGATCGTAGCCAGCCCCGCGAAACCTGTCGCGGGTGCGTTCCACCTCGACACGCCGTTCCGCGATCGTTTTGGCAGATCGCCGCAATTCCACGACTTCCCTGTCGATCCGCTCGATACGGGCGTTGAGATCGCCGATACGCCGGACGATCGCATCATCGGCCTCGGTGGCTGTGCGGCGCGCCTCACGCATCAGCGTCGCCAGATCATCATGCGCATCGGCGCTGGCGATCATCGTCAGGGCTTCGTCATAGGCCGAAGTGTCCTTGCCGTCGACCAGCGCGTCGCGCTTCTGATCGAGTGTGCGCAACTCGGCTTGTGTCGCTTCGACGGTCTTGTCCACAGCGGCGAGGCGCTTCCGCTCGGCCTGAACGCTTTGTTCCAGCGGGCCGGAACCTGCCGCGCTCAACGCCTGGGCTTCGACGTCTGCCTGTTCCGCGCGACGCTGCTCGACGATCGCTTGCTGGACTTTGGCGTGCTCGCGCAGGCGCACGGGAATTTCGAGCAGCATGGCATAGTTCGGCCGGGCATCGAGATATCCGATATATCGCGCCGCCATGCGGTCGAAGATGCGCCCGATCAGGCTGCCGCGATATTGCGACGTCCCAAAGCCGATGGACCAAAGATATTTGAACAGCCGGTCATCGTCATATGGCTTGCGCTTTTCGGTGAGCTCGCTTTCCCATTGCGTCGCCTTTTTATCCGCCTCGGCCGCGATCAATTGCGCTGCTTCGACGGCCGATTGCGTGCGCTGCCACGCGGGAGAGGCTTTGATCGTGGCTTCAATCTTTTCGCGCAGCACCTGCAATTCATTCACGACCGCTTCAAGCGCTGCGGCGGCGGCGCTGCGCTCCTTTTCAGCCCGCTCCAGGTCCGTGATCAGGCGCTGGCGCTGCCCGGTGATCGTATCAATCTGCTGCCGGCGGTCCTCGAGCATGGCCGCCGCGCGCAACTCCGCCGCATCCAAGTTATCGACCAAGCGCCTAGCCGTTATCTCGTCGAGCTTCACGCGCGCCAGTTCCCGATATGCGGCACGACGGTCTTTGCGAATGGGTTCGGCGTCCTCCGCCGCCGAACGCATCGCGCTATCGAGCTCGCCTTCCTGCCGATGCAGGTTGGAGATCGTGCTTTCTATACGTTCGAGAGTTTGTCGTCCGGTCCACATTCCGCGACCTGCCGCCTATTCCGCTACCATTTGGTGATCGCGCCGCCATCGAAGGGCATCGCGTAATCGACACCGAGCTTGCCGCGGCGCTTCACGCCAAACGTGTTGTTCTGGAT
>JAEZBZ010000313.1 GCA_023412745.1 Pseudomonadota bacterium
CGTCAGCAAGTGTGTATTGGCACCCACCATACTTTGGCTTGGAACGCCCGGCCGCTTGAGTTCTCAACAGGTGGCTATCGCCGCTAGCTCCCACCTATCCACCACTCGTACGGTCAAAGCAAAACAGTCGACGCGGAACAAACAATTGCCCCTCTGGCCGGGAAGCTACGCGATTCGGGAAGGATTTGTTAATGCATATCATCCCGCTAGCGGTTCTGTGGCTTTCAGGTAGTTGCCGCGATGCGATACTGGTGGTCGGTTTTTGATCTCAGGTTTTCCCCACACAAGGCAAAAAGTTGTCCACCGTTCGGGGGAAGAGTGTTGGCTATTGTCCACAATGGCTAGTTGAATGCGCGAGATGCTGACACAAAATGTAGGTCATATGCTGTTGTCAGGCTGGTTCGTGTGCTGACGAGCCGACGTGGGTGCGGGTGCCTTCCGGCAGCCGTCCACTTGCTGTGCTGAGACCAGGCACAAAAGCTCGTGAAAATTTCGGAACTTGAGCGTTCTCTGGTTGGTTTCCGACCCAGAAAGGAATACCTAAAAGGAAGTTCCATGGGTGCAGGCATCGATAGGTACGGTCGTCGTCGCCTGAGTGTGGGGGGTGCTGTGATGCGTACATGGTTTGGCATCGGAGTGCTTCTGGCGGGCCTCGGCATTGCGCTTGCAAACTTCAGCACATCGACCAAACGAACCGATCTTGACGCTCTGGCGCAGGCGGTGGCGGCGCAACACTCTCCCCTCGCCGTGAAACCCCCGACCGCTCCCATATTGAAGCCGGTCGGCGAACGCCGCAATCGGCAGGGCGCCTCGTCTGTGCGACCGGATCCCGAACGCAGCAGCCAAGTGGCGGCATCAACTTGGGAGCGCCCGCTGGAGCGTTTCTATAACGGCGATGCTCTGCAGTTGGCTGGCTGGGAGCAACACATCGTACCCGCGACCTCTCAGGCGTCCGTCGAGATGGGGCAGTTCGAGCTGGCCCAGGCCCTGCAGACCGAATTGAGGCGTGTCGGGTGCTATCTCGGCGAGATCGATGGCGATTGGGGTCCCGGATCGCGGCGCGCGATGGCGGGCTTCAACGAACGCGTCAATGCCAGCCTGCCGGTCGAGAAGCCGGATCACATCCTGCTGACCATGGTCCGGCGATACGATGGGCAGGCCTGTGAAAGCTGCCGCGCCGGTGAGCGGATGCAGGACGGGCGTTGCATTCCGAACGCAGTGCTTGCCAATGCGGGAGGTCGCGACACCCAGACCGCCAATGCGCCGCGCAGTACAATTTCAGTGACAGGCTCCATCCGGCCGGTGGAGGACAGCGTGCCGCAGACTGCTGCCGCACTTCCGGCGCCGCGGCGGGCTGAGCCGCTGCCTGGGCGGATGTCCGTCGGAGCGGCTGTCGACGTCAGTCCGGCGCGTGAGCCGCTGTCGCGTGACGGTGCCGTCACGCCACGCGTTGTCTGCGCCGCCGCCGGGCCGGCGCGGCGGGCCCGCGTCGTCGAGCGCAGTCCCTACTATCGCAGCTCGACCCCGGCTCCGAATAGCAAGCGCTGGGCACAGAAGATCTTTGACGACATAACGGCGCGCCAGTAAAGGCGGCCGCTCGATAAGCGGCGCGTACCGCGCGCCGCGACCTCACCGGAGCGCGCCGGGAACGACCTAGGCCGGATCGGTCGCGCGACCGATGCTGTTGTAGTTGAACCCGGCTAGTTCGGCCTCGCGCGCCTGATAAACGTTGCGCAGATCGACCAGGATGTTGCCGCGCATGGCGTGCTTCAACGCGGCTAGGTCGAGCGCGCGGAATTCATTCCATTCGGTCACGACCACCGCAATGTCGGCACCTTCTGCCGCGTCGAGGGCGCTGGCGCACCACATGATGCCGGGCAGCAGCCCCTCGCCATGTTTGCGGCCCTGCGGATCGTAGGCGCGGACAGTTGCGCCGCGCTCCTGCAGCATCGGCACCAGCACCAGGCTCGGGGCTTCGCGCATATCGTCGGTGTTGGGCTTGAACGTCAGGCCCAGTACGGCCACCACCTTATCGCGGACAGAGCCGCCCGCGATGCGCTCGATGCGGCTAGCCATGCTGATCTTGCGTTCGTCATTGACCCGCTGGACCTGCTCGATCAGCGACAGAGGCGCGCGCGCTTCGCGGGCACTTCGGATAAGAGCCGACACGTCCTTGGGGAAGCACGAGCCGCCGTAGCCAGGGCCGGGATGCAGGAATTTCTCGCCGATGCGCCCGTCCTTGCCGATGGCGCTCGCCACTTCCTGGACGTCTGCACCAATTTCTTCGCACAGGTCGGCGACCTCGTTGATGAAGCTGATCTTCATGGCGAGGAAGGCGTTGGCGGCGTACTTGGCCAGCTCCGCCGACTCCGGCCTGACGAACATGATCGGTGCGTGGCGCAGGGCGAGCGGTTTGTAGAGCCGCTCCATGATCACGCGGGCGCGGTCGTCCTCGCAGCCGACGAGCACGCGATCGGGGTGCGTGAAATCCTGGATCGCGGAACCTTCGCGCAGGAACTCCGGGTTCGAGCAGACCGCGAACTCGGCATCCGGGCGCATTTCCTTCAGGCGGCGGGCGATCTCGCGGCTGGTGCCTACGGGCACGGTGGATTTCGTGGTGATGACGGTGAAACCGGTTAGGTGAGGGGCGAGTTCGGCGACGGCCGCATAGACATAGCTGAGGTCGGCATGGCCGTCGCCGCGGCGCATGGGGGTGCCGACGGCCAGGAAGATCAGGTCCGCCGAGGCGGCCGCGGGGCCGAGTTCGTTCGTGAACGACAGCCGGCGCGCGGCCAGATTGCGCGCGAGCAGATCGTCGAGACCGGGTTCGTAGATCGGCACCTCGCCGCGGCGCAGGCTGGCGACCCGTTCCGCATCCTTGTCAACGCAGGTGACGGACCAGCCGAACTCCGAAAAGCAGGCGGCTGAGACAAGCCCGACATAGCCGGCACCAATCATGCAGATATTCAAGACTGCCCCTCCCGCGGATACGCAATCCCGGCCGGCGACCGCGCAAGCTCGGGAGCGTGGTGTCCGGCTAGGCCAATTCCGGCTCCGGATCAAGCTGGTCATTCCGGCACCTTTAAGGTAGCCACGCTTTATGACAGTTGTCGGTAAGCATCGTGGATGCCTGTGACATGACGCGCGACTGGAAGAATGCAGCAAGGGTAGTCTCGGTCGGCGAGTGCATGGTGGAGCTTGCCCGCGGGCCGGATGGCCGCTTCGGGCTGTCCTACGGCGGCGACACATTCAATACGTCGGTGTATCTGTCGCGCGCGGGATGCTCCGTAGCCTATGCGACGGCGCTAGGCGACGATCCTTACAGCGCTGGTATTGCCGAGATGGCCGCGCGTGAGGCCGTCGCGACCGATCTGATGGTGACGCTGCGGGGGCGGATGCCGGGTCTCTACCTCATCGAAACCGCCCAGGGTGAGCGCACATTCTGGTACTGGCGCGATCGCGCGGCGGCGCGTGATCTGTTCGAGTGCGAGCATAGCGTGCGCGTCGCGGCCGAGCTGGAAACGGCGGGGCTGATCTATTTCTCGGGTGTTACGCTATCGCTTTATTCGGAGCGTGGGCTCGAGACATTTGCCACTACCCTGACGCGGGCCAAGGTTGCGGGCGTGCTGATTGCCATGGACAGCAATTACCGGCCGCGAGGGTGGGGCGGCGACATTGCTCGCGCGCAGCGCACTTTCGAGCGTTTCTGGCGGCTTGCCGACGTGGCGCTGCCGACCTTCGAGGACGAGCAAGCGCTGTGGGGGGACGAGACACCTGCCGCGGTTGCAGCCCGCATGCATGGGCTTGGTGTGCCGGAAGTCGTCGTCAAAAGCGGAGCTGATGGGGCGTACGTGGCGAGTACCAGCACGCAGCAGGTGGTGCCGTGCCCGGTGGTCCTGGAACCGGTCGACACCACGGCGGCCGGCGACTCGTTCAATGCCGGCTACATCGCCATGCGTCGATCGGGGGCAACCGAGGTAGAGGCGGCGACTGGCGCGCATCGGCTGGCGGCGGTGGTCATCCAGCATCGCGGCGCCATCGTGCCCAAGGCCGCAACGGACACGGTTGTGGACAGGCGCAAGCCTGATTGAGCTGTCGTCACTGCTGCAGCATGCCCTGGCGTATCGCGCCAACAACGGCTTGGACCCGCGTGGCAACCCCGAATTTTCGCTTCACGTTCTCGATATGGTAGTTCACGGTCTTCTCCGAGATTGAGAGGATCTGGCCGATCTGCCAGTCCGATTTGCCTTCCGTGATCCACGACAGGATTTCGATTTCGCGCGGGCTGAGCGATGTGTCGGCGGCGGGCTCAGACGTAGGGGCAGGCCTCAACGAAATCAGCTTCTGGTAGAGAAAGACCGACGCCATCGCCATAGCGCTCCGCCCGATCTCGTCAAGCGAGTCCGGCGGCCCCGCTATGTTGACCGTTCCCACGCATCCATTGAGATTGACGATGGGGATAGAAAGCCCCTCGGCCAGATTGTGCTGGGCAAGTCCGACGAGAACTTCGCGTTGGCGCGCCGTCAGGGTCGGCCGATTGGCGATTTCCGACCAGGTGAAAGAGTTTCGGCGGCGCTGCGCTTCCTGCAGTATCGGGTCGAAGCGCGCATATCCGCGCTCCACGTAGAGTTCGATCCAGGCTTCCGGCTTCGTACTGAGCAGCACGCAATCCTGGATCATTTGACGATAAGGGCCGACGCGCTTGCAGCTAAAGCTGGTGAAACCAGCGCTTTCGATAAAGTGCTGGAACGCATTTCGGATCTGGTCGGTCCTTTCGGCCCGCTCGAGGCGTTGTGCATAGGACACGAGCGTGCCTTCGATATCCAGCGCAATTCTCTGCGCCATTGTCCCCCCGGCCGGCGAGTAGTCTGCGCGGTTAGCATAATGGACGTGTGCTGACGCTGCTAGTCTTCAGTTTTTGTTTATTCGGTTGTGAGCATAGGCGCCATCAACCGAAGATGGTGAACAGTGTTCATAAATGTTGTTGGAGGACGGATTTTTCGACCGGAGTCGTCGGGAACCATGACCCCGGTGAATTGTTATCTCCGCAGCGGCCCTATGCTTGCGCGCCTTTCTGTCCGCGCTGGATTGAGCGGCGCAGGACGAAGGCCATCAGCACCACGGTAAACGCCAGACCGTGGGTCGCGGAAATCATTTCAACGCGCCCGTCGAAAGTGGCGAGCACGAAGTGACTGTAAAATTCGGATTGGAAGCGGCTCTGCTGGCCGAAGTCGGCGCGGTACTGAATGTGGAGCGCATCCAGGAGTACATAACTGCCCTTTAGCGCTTGGGAGTTGATCCAATCGAATACGCCCACCGCACCGATCGCCAGAAGGCGGGCAAACCAGTTCATGCTATCCGCCGCCGAGCTGTAGATGAACAGCAGGGCGAAAATCGCGATCTGGACCGTAATGAAGAACTGCCAGAGGAAGTCGATCTGACCCCTGGTATCTATGATCGCGCTGATGAGCGTTTGCTCTTCGATCGGCATTCGGCTCCCCCTAACGCCAGTCCCGCCACCCGATTGCAGCAGTTCGTCGCACTGAGGCGCGGGATATTGCATGGCAATGATGGCACGGCAATGTACGCCGCTGGCGCTGCGGAGCAGGCGGGCTGTGGCAGGTCATGGGTCGTCTGAAGATGGCGCTCGAGATTGAAACGTATGAATTTCGCGACGACGGCCTCATCCCCAACAATGAGCGATTGCCGTTGGTGTTGTACCGATCGGCTTTGACCGCACAGTCCGGTCAAAGCCTGGAGCAGGCTTTTCAGCGGCGCTTCGCGGCTAATGGCTGGTCCGGATCTTGGGTCAACGGCATCTACGACTTTCAGCACTATCACGCGCATTGCCATGAGGTTCTTGGCATCGCGGCGGGTCAGGCCGACGTGCAGTTCGGTGGCCCGGGTGGGCCCGTACTTCTGGTCAAGGCCGGCGACGCGGTGGTCATTCCGGCTGGCGTGGGGCATTGCCGTCGCGATAGCCGCCCCGGATTGATCGTCGTCGGAGCGTATCCGGTGGGCCAGGAGAACGTCGACCTGAAGCGTGCCACAGCCCAGGACCGGGCCGCCTCGCTGGAGATCATTCCTGGGGTGGCGCTTCTAGAGCAGGATCCGATCGCAGGATCGGGACAGGGGTTGCCGCTCGTATGGACGTGATGTTTTTCCGTTGGATAGTCCGTGCGACCCGTTACTGCACCTGCTCACAACAATAAAAAGCGCCACATTGTTTCGAGACCATGAGTCTTGAGCCCGCGTAGAAGAAACAGCTTCAATTCAAGGACTTCGCCTGAATGTTAAATTGGTGGCGCTCATGTGCCGGCACTCATGGCAGTGCAATACACGTTGCGGGTTTCGGGCAATCCAGAGATCGCCAAATCGGCGGCGACTTGATCGATTCGGGGGAAATGGAATGACGTCGTCCAATGTCAGCCGACGGACGGCTTTGCAGACGACCGGTGCCTGGGCACTGGTCAGCAGCGTGATGGCGGCTGCCATGCGCTCGGATTCCGCCCTGGCCCAGGCGGCAGCAGCGGCGCCGGAGACGGCTGAGAACTTCAGCGCGGATGTGGTCAAGACCATCGCGCATCAGTTGGCGCAGAAGCCGTTTTCGAAACCGCGCATCGACCTGCCGGATCCGTTCGACAAGCTCACCTACGACCAGTACCGGGACATCCGGTTCCGGGCTGAGCAATCGATCTGGCGCGGCGAAAAGCTGGACTACCAGCTCCAGTTGTTTGCGCTTGGCTACTTGTACGACACGCCGGTCGACATCTGGCTGGTTGAGGGAACACAGGCCCGCCAGCTCAAGGCAGACGGCACGCTGTTCTCCATCGGACCGCTGATCAACAATCCGCCGCAAGCCGCGCCATACGGGTTTTCCGGATTCCGCGTGCACGGTCCGATCAACCGCGCCGACGTCATGGATGAGTACGCGGTGTTCCAGGGTGCCAGCTATTTCCGGGCTGTCGGCCGCGGTCAGCAGTATGGGCTGTCGGCGCGCGGGCTCGCCATCAATACCGCGAAGCCGCCGGGCGAAGAGTTCCCGATGTTTCGCACTTTCTGGATTGAAAAGCCGGCATCCGGCGCGCCGGGGTTGGTCGTTCACGCCTTGCTCGACAGCCCTTCGACCACGGGCGCCTATCGCTTCTATATCCAGCCCGGCCCGGCGACCGTCATGGATGTCGAGGTCACGCTCTATCCCCGCAAGGACATGCCGCACATCGGCATGGCGCCGCTGACCAGCATGTTCCTGCATGGCAGCGCGCATAAGCGGCTGCCTGGCGACTTCCGCCCCGCGGTCCATGACAGCGAAGGCCTGGCCATTCTCAACGGCAGCGGTGAGCGTATCTGGCGGCCTCTGACCAATCCGAAGCTGCTGCAGGTCAGCGCCTTCATCGACCGCGATCCAAAAGGTTTCGGCCTGTCGCAGCGCGACCGCGAGTTCACCAGCTTCGAAGATCTCGAAGCCCACTACGAGCGCCGCCCGACATTGTGGGTCGAGCCGCGCGGTGCGTGGGGCGATGGTTATGTCGAGCTGATCGAGATTCCGGCCGACGAAGAGATCCACGACAATATCGTTGCGTTCTGGCGTCCGGCCCGGACCATCGAGGGCAACAAGCCGTATGCGTTCGCCTATCGTCTCAACTGGGGCGAGAACATTCCGGTGGCCTGGACTGGCGCACGCGTCCGCAAGACGCGGCGCGGCAATAACCGGAAAGGCAGTATTCTATTTGTTGTTGATTTCGACGGACCGGCCCTGAAGGACGCGACGGACCTTCCGGTTGCGGATGTCAGTGCCAGTGCCGGAACAGTGTCGAGTGTCGTGGTGCAGCGGCACCCGGCCATCGGCGGTGTGAGGTGCAGTTTCGAACTTCAGCCCAACTCGGCCGACCTGATCGAGCTGCGGCTGGTGCTGAAGAGCAATGAGCGTACCGTGTCTGAGAGCTGGCTCTATCGCTGGACGAGGCCATGAGAGAGCACATCATAAGCGTCATGGACCGGGCGGTCAGCCAACATGATTCCGGCCGCTCGATGCTGCCGCCGGAACAGCCACTGGCGATGCCGGAGCAGAGCCTTGCATCGCGTCCGGCCTGTCCGCCGGCCGAGGAAGTTCTGGGCCACTGGGCGACGCGGGCGGCGCTGTTTGGCGGCGCGGTCCTGCTGACCTGCGCCTTTGCCCGCGAGTTGTACGCGGTGCTGTCGTTTGTGCAGATCACGCCGATCCAGGTCGCCTTCCTGATCCTGTCGACGCTGGCGTTCGGCTGGATTGCGCTTGGCTCCCTGTCCGCTGCGGTCGGCCTGATGCCGCTGTTCGCCAAGGGTCGCACCGACTCGCTGGAGTTGCCGGACGGCACGGCCGAACTGGAACATCGCACCGCGCTGCTGTTCCCGGTCTATCATGAGGACAGCGCCACCATCGCCGGCACTATCGAGGCCATCGCCGAGGAACTGACAGAGCGCGGGCGGGCCAGCCATTTCGACGTGTTCGTGCTGAGCGACAGCCGCAGCGAAGAGGCGGGGCAGCGCGAGGAGATCGTGTTCGCCGCGCTCGCCGAACGGCTGCGCGGGCAGATGCCGGTTTACTACCGCCGCCGCCTCAAGAATACCGCCAAGAAGGCCGGCAACATCGCCGACTGGGTGGCGCGGTTCGGCAGCGGCTATGATTGCTTCGTCTGCTTCGACGCCGACAGTGTGATGTCGGGCGATACCCTGCTCAAGCTGGCCGTGGCCATGCAGGAGCGCCCGCGCGTCGGCCTCATCCAGACAGTGCCGCGACTGGTGGGTGGACGGACGTTGTTCCAACGCCTCCAGCAGTTTGCGTCCGGCATCTACGGGCCGGCGGTTGCGACTGGTATCGCGGTGTGGCAGCGCCACCAGGGCAACTACTGGGGCCATAACGCCATCATCCGCACCGCGGCTTTCGCCACGGCTGCCGGGTTGCCGGAGCTGCCGGGCCGTCCGCCATTCGGCGGCCACATCCAGAGCCACGACTTCGTCGAGGCCGCGTTGCTGCAGCGCGCCGGCTGGGAAGTGCATATGGCGCCGTCGCTGGAAGGGTCCTACGAAGGCGCGCCTCCGGGACTGGTTGAACTCGTCGTGCGCGACCGGCGCTGGGCGCAGGGCAACCTGCAGCATCTCGGCATCATCGCGATGCCCGGCCTGACGCCGAT
>JAEZBZ010000325.1 GCA_023412745.1 Pseudomonadota bacterium
CGGCACCACCGCCATCTACGTCACGCACGATCAGGTCGAGGCGATGACGCTCGGCGACCGCGTCGTGGTGATGAAGGACGGCTGGGTTCAGCAGGTTGGCGAACCGCTTGAACTCTATAACGCACCGGCTAACAAATTCGTTGCAGGCTTCATCGGCTCGCCGTCGATGAACTTTGCCTCGGTCGAAGTCACCGAAACCAACGGCGATTTGTGGGTGCAGAATTCCGGTATGCGCCTCAAGGTGCCGGGCCGCAATACGGAAGGCCTGCGCAAGTACGTCGGCAAGCAGGTGACCTTCGGCATTCGTCCGGAGAATCTGCGGGTGGCGAATTCGGCCGATCCCTCCGAATATGTGTTCGATTCTGTAATCGAGGTCATCGAGCAGCTCGGATCGGAGATCCTTCTCGACGTGTCGGTCGGTGGCGGCACCATGGTGGCGGCAGTTGAGCCGACGCTGCGGACGAAGATCCACGAAAAGATGAGCCTGAGCGTCAATCCCGACAGGATGCACTTCTTCGACGCAGAAACGGAAGCTGCGATCTAGCTTCCCGCAGACTTGTAGGCGCCCGTTCTTCGACCTCGGTCGAGGAAACGGGCGCCGTCGCAATTACACTCCACACATGATCGTTGAGCGCGCTATGCTTGCGGCCGCATATGTTGGCCGAAGCTCGAGCTGCTATAGGGTCGTGACGCTGGCTGGTTCGTCCTGCCAAGCCCAAAAAAACACAAGTGGAAGGGGAAGGAATGTCGGAGAGCGTTGCTTTTGTCGGCCTGGGGGCCATGGGCCTGCCGATGGCGGAAAACCTCGTCAAGAAACAGCTCCGGGTCGTCGGATATGACATCCGCCCCGAGGCCATCGCCAAGCTGGAGGCCGTCGGCGGTCACGGTGCAGCGTCGTCGCGCAAGGCTGCCACCGGAGCCGGGACGCTCGTCCTCATGGTGGTCAATGCTGACCAGGCCGAAGCCGTTCTGTTTGCCGATGGCGCGCTCGACGTGCTGGCACCGGAAGCGACTGTCATCCTGACCGCAACGTGTTCATCCTCGCGCGTCGCCGACATCGCGCGGCGCGTTGAAGCGACCGGCCGCAGTTTCGTCGATGCGCCGGTTTCCGGCGGCATTCCCGGCGCCACGGGCGGCACGCTGACCATCATGGCGGCGGCGAAGAACCCGGTGTTCGAGAAAGCCAAGCCCATCCTGGAGACGATGGGATCGAAGCTGTATCACCTGGGCGAAAGGCCCGGCCAGGGCGCGGCCATGAAGACCGTCAACCAGCTCCTGTGCGGCCTGCACATCGCGGTAGCGGCCGAGGGGCTGGCGCTGGCCGAGCGCGAGGGCATCGATCCTGCACTGGCCTTGGAGATCCTGTCCGGTTCGGCCGCGTCGAGCTGGATGCTGCAGCATCGCGGACCGCGCATCGTCAAGGACGACGGCCAGGTCGCCAGCGCGCTGGATATCTTCGTGAAGGATCTCGGCATCGTGCTGGATGCCGGCCGCAGCGCCAAGATCGGCCTACCGCTGGCCGCCGCCGCGCACCAGCTCTATCTGGCCGCCTCCGCTGCAGGTCTCGGTGCCAAAGATGACAGCCAGGTCATCGAAGTCTATCGGGCGTTCCGCCAGAAGAAAGCCTGATACGCACGCGTTCGTCGGTTTTGCAGACGGGGAGCATGGGGCATGGCAACCCAATCGTTGTCTTTCGACTACGTGATCATCGGCGCCGGTTCGGCCGGCTGCGTTTTGGCCAATCGGTTGAGTGAGGATCCCGGCGTCACGGTGGCGCTGGTCGAGGCCGGGAGCCGCGATCTCAATCCGTGGCTGCACATTCCGGCGGGCTATTTCCGCACCATGTTCAACCCGAGCGTCACCTGGCAGTTCGGGTCCGGGCCCGAGCCTTTCCTCGGGGATCGCATCGTGCCCTGGCCGCGCGGCCGGGTGCTTGGCGGCACCAGTGCGGTCAACGGCCTGCTGTACGTGCGAGGCCAGGCGATGGATTTTGACACCTGGCGCCAGCTCGGAAATACGGGCTGGTCATACCAGGATGTGCTGCCCTATTTCAAACGCGCGGAAGACCAGGAGCGCGGCGCCGACGACTATCACGGCGCGGGCGGTCCACAGGGCGTGTCCGACGTCCACATGGATAATCCGGTCTGCGAAGCCTACATCGCGTCGTGCGTGGCGGCGGGCATCCCGCACACCACGGACTTCAACGGTCGCGAGCAGGAGGGTGTCGGCTACTATCAGCTCACAACCCGCAACGGTCGCCGCTGTTCGACGGCGGTCGGCTATCTCAATCCGGTGCGCTCGCGGGTCAATCTGTCGATCCTCACCGACGCGGCCGTCGAACGGATCACGCTGGAGGGCAAGCGCGCCACCGGCATCGTGTTCCGCCGAGGCGGTGACACGGTAACCGTTCAGGCGCGTCGCGAGGTGATCGTGTCGGCCGGTGCGATCGGCAGTCCGCAACTGCTGCAGGTCTCGGGCATCGGTCCCGGCGCTGTCCTGCAATCGGCGGGTGTCGAGGTCCGTCATGACCTGCCGGGCGTCGGCGAGAATCTGCAGGATCATTTTCAGGCGCGCTTCGTCTACGAGTGCGATCTCGCTGGCAGCCTGAACGACGTCTGGCACAGCCGAGTGAAGCAGTTCCAGACCGGCCTGCAGTACATGTTCTCGCGCACCGGCATTCTGACCATCGGCGCGGGCGTCGTTGGCGTATTCGCCAAGTCGCGGCCGGAGCTCGATGCGCCGGACATCCAGTTCCATTTCCTGCCGCTGTCGGCGGAAGGCCCAGGGCAGGGGCTGCATCGGTTTTCGGGCGTCACCGCATCGGTATGCCAGTTGCGTCCGGACAGTCGGGGTACGATTTCGATCACCTCGCCCGATCCGGTTGTGGCGCCGCGCATCATCTCGAACTATCTGGCGGTCGAGAATGACCGGCGGGTGCTGGTCGATGGCCTGCAACTTGCGCGCAGGATCGCCAAGCAGCCGCCCTTCGCCCAGCATATCGTGCGCGAATACATTCCCGGGCCGGATTTCCAGACGGATGACGATTTCTTGGCCTTCGCGAAAGCCAAGGGCACGACGATCTTCCACCCCTGCGGCACCTGCAAGATGGGCAGTGATCCGATGGCGGTGGTCGATGAGCGGCTGCGCGTGCATGGCGTCGGCGGCCTGCGCGTCGTCGATGCGTCGATCATGCCGACCATGACGTCGGGCAATACCAACGCGCCGACCATTATGATCGGCGAGAAGGCCGCGGACATGATCCGCGAGGATGCGAAGGCGGCAACACGGGCCGCGTAATCGCAATTGGATAGGACGCGCGGCATGCCGATCGACTACGAGGCCGAGTATAACAATCGCCGGCGCGTTCCCGAGAGCGGTGAGATCGTCGCGCGCTGGCTGGAGCAGGCCGAGCGTGCGCGGTCGTCACTGGCCTGCGAGCTGGGTATCGCCTACGGCCCCGGACCGCGCCATCTCTACGATCTGTTCCCGGCGAACGGTGGCGGCAAGACCGATCCGCCGCTGGTCGTCTACATCCACGGCGGTTACTGGCAGCGCGGCGATCGCTCGGAATACAGCTTCGTCGCCGAGCAGTTGGTGGCGCGTGGTGCCAATGTCGTTCTTCCGTCCTATTCGCTGTGCCCGCATGTCAGCGTGGCGGAGATTACAGATGAGATTCGCTCGTTCCTGGTTGCGCTGTGGGGCAGGTTCCAGCGTCGCCCGGTGATCGTCGGTCATTCGGCGGGCGGGCATCTCGCGGCCGAGATGATCGCGACGGATTGGTCGAAGCATGCGGGTGTTCCGGCCGATCTGGTGCGTGCGGGCTACGCCCTCAGCGGCGTGTTCGAACTGGCGCCGCTCATTCCGACGAGCCTCAACGAGGCGTTGGGGTTAACGCCCGATAGCGCGCGGGCGGCAAGTCCGCTGTTCGGGCGCGTGCCATTGCCCGGGAGCAATTTCGTGGCCGGGGTCGGTGGCGCGGAAAGCGACGAGTTCCTGCGCCAGAGCCGGGATCTGGCGGCGGCGTGGTCCGGGATCAAGGCTGAGTGCGTGGTGGTGCCGGGCGCCAACCACTTCACTGTGGTGGACGAACTGTCCCGCCCAGGCAGTGCCATGATCGAGCGGATCCTCCGGTTGGCTCAGGTCTAGTCGCGGGCGCGCGGCGTTCTTCAGTTCTTGCGTGGGAACAGACGGGCGGTGATCGCGGAAACGTTGTCGGTCGGCGTCAGCGAAGTTGGCTGGCGGCTGGCGCGCTCAACCTCGAGGACGGCCGTTTGGAGGGCTTCAGCCGCCTTTTCGAGCCCGCGCACGCGCTGCAGATCGTGCTGGATGTAGGCCAGCGTGTCTCGCACGGTCGATAAATCGAGGCCGGGCAGGCCGGATTTCACAACGGGCTTCTTCAACACGACCGATGACCTCTCGTTGATCGGACGCTCCAATGCGTGGTGCGCAACACGCAAGTCGCGGGCCAGATCAAGCTCCTTGAATGCGGGAAAACCGTTCCATTATGGGACGTTAGGTGGCGGCGAGGTTGTCGCGCAGAATTGTGGTCGTTCCGCGTCGAGACAGCGGAATCCAGGGCGGCGCCGGGGAACGCGCGCCCGCAGATCAGACGGCCGCGGGCTTGGCTGCGGCGGCCATGTAGTTCACGTCGATATCGGAAGCCAATGACCAGACGTCGGTGAGGGGATTGTAGGTGACGCCCTCGAATGTCGGGCTCTGCAACCCGGCCACGGCACAGTAACCGGCCATTTCCCCGGTCGTCACGAAGCGGTCCCACTGATGCGTGCCGACCGGCAGCCAGCGCAGGACATATTCGGCCCCGACGATAGCCAGCATGTAGGACTTCATCGTGCGGTTGATGGTGGACAGGATCAGTAGGCCGCCGGGACGTACCAGCCGACCGCAGGTCGTGATGAAAGCCTGTGGATCGGGCACGTGCTCGACCACCTCCAGGCAGGCGACCGCATCGAACGTGGCGCCTTCGGCCACCAGATCCTCGGCCAGGCAGGCGCGATAGGCAACATTGAGCCCCTGCGGCTCGGCATGCTGGCGCGCCGCCGCGATATTCTCCTCGGCCGGATCGATGCCGGTGACTGTTGCGCCAAGACGTGCCAGCGGTTCCGAAATCAGCCCGCCGCCACAGCCGATATCCAGGATCGACAGGCCCGTAAGCGGCCGCAGCGGGCGGTCCGGCATGTCAAAGTGGCGGATCAGGGCCGCACGTAGGAACGCAAGCCGGGCCGGGCCGATCTTATGAAGCGGGCGGAACTTGCCATTCGGGTCCCACCATTCGCCTGACAGACGTGCGAAACGGTCGACTTCGGCCGGGTCAAAGGTCGTACGGTCGGAATGTGAGGCACTGTTCATGGCCGCGA
>JAEZBZ010000327.1 GCA_023412745.1 Pseudomonadota bacterium
GCCGCGAACGCCGCATATGGCAAACTCTCGCCCAGCGGCACCGGCGACAGCACATAAGCAATGCCAAACGCCACCACGCCAGCCATGCCGGCCAGCGGCCATCCGAACCCACCCCAACGCCGGGCGAACGGCATCAGGATGAGCGCCGTCACCGCGGCCGGAATGGCCGACCACATATAGGCCGTGATGCCGACTTGCCCCACCGTCGGCGCGCCCGGACCAGTCAAATGCGTCCAGCCGAGAGGCTCCGCGAACATCGTTGCAGCCGCTACCAGTAATCCGGCGATGAGCGGCCCGGCCAGCGTGTAGAACAGGAACACCCACAATAGATTGGCGCGGCCCGTGCCGCCGGCGGTATCGCCAGGGCTGGCATTTGCCCCCATATCGCGTTTCGGCGTCTGTGCCATCTAGCGTGCCAGCTCCTTCAAGCCCCGGCGGATCAGCTTCGCGGTGTCAGCGCCGTCACCGAGTTCGGCGATGGCCGTCGCGACCGCACTGCTCGCCTGCGCAGGATTGTATCCGAGGTTGGTCAACGCCGAGATCGCCTCCGCGGCTGCGAGACCGGCCGCCGGGACGTCCGCCGCCACGCCCCCGGCGACACCCGTCGGCACGTTGAGGCCGGCCATGGACAGTGCCGGGGCTTTGTCCTTCAGTTCCGCGACGATGCGCAGCGCCAGCTTCTTGCCGACGCCCGGCGTCTGTTCGACGGCGGCCCAGTTCTGCAACGCGATGGCTTGCGCCAGATCCTGCGGCCCGAGTGTGCCGAGCACACCCAGCGCCACCTTGGAACCAACCCCCTGCACGTTCTGTAGCGTGCGGAACCAGTTGCGCTCGACCTCACTTTGGAAGCCGAACAGCCGGATCGCGTCCTCGCGCACATGCGTGTCGATAGTCAGCGACACCTCCTGGCCGATGGTCAGGTTGCGCAGCGTGCGGCTGGACAGCTGCACTTCATAGCCCACGCCGTGCACGTCGATGATGGCGTGCGCCTCACCGATCGCATCGACCTTGCCTCTAAGCTTGCCGATCATGCACGTGCCTCCTTGGCCAGACGCGCAAGCGCCAACGCTTGCGGGCTGTTGCGATGGTTGGCGTGGCAGATCGCGATGGCCAGTGCGTCCGCTTCGTCGGCGCTTTCAAACTTCGCCTTGGGCAGCAGGAAGCCGACCATCGCCTGGATCTGGCGCTTATCGCCGTGCCCCGTGCCCGTCACCGATTTCTTGATCAGGTTCGGCGTATATTCGGCAACCTTCAGGCCCTTCATCGCCGGCGCCAGCATGGCGATGCCGCGCGCCTGGCCGAGTTTCAGCGTCGCCTTGGCGTTCTCGTTGACGAAGGTTTCTTCGACGGCCGCTTCGCGCGGCGCGAAGCTGGCGATGACACTCGACAGCCCCTGGAAGATCTCCCGCAGGCGGTAGGCCAGCACGTCACCGCTATCGGAGGTGATGTGCCCCGACGCCACGTAAACCAGCCGCACACCATCCGACTCGATGACGCCCCAGCCGGTGCGCCGCAGTCCCGGATCGATGCCTATTATCCGAATCGAATTGCCTTGCATGAGCTGAGGGATATCAGATTGCTTCGCGCCTCAATACGTAACGTATTTGCCGGCGTGCACTAAAATGCGCTCGGAGCACTCATGCAGCGCAGGGCGAAATCCGCGACAATTCAGTCGCCCAAAGACAATCTCTTTGCAATGGATCGAAATGAGCAGCGAGCTGCGATGTGCCAAGACATACGGAGCGTATTGCTTGCGTAAGAACACGCATTGTGTCGCGACCTGCCACTTTTAGCGTCCACCATTGTCGAACGCCGCGATCCCCTCCCCACCACGGTCATTCCCGCGAAAGCGGGAATCCAGTCTCCTCGCCATACGCGGAAAGACGCCGATTGAAACATTGGATTCTGCGCGCAGCATCGAGCGACACGTCAAACGCCGCCCGGCGGAAACGCGCCTGGCCCCGCCTTCGCGGGAATGACGGATGTAGGTGGAGCGAACTGGATCACGGAGCCAACAGCCGGTAAGCGGGCGAAGCCGGCAACGGCGGCACTCTTCGAGCCTCCAAAAGAAGACGCGGCGATGACTCAGGCCGCCGTCAGCTTGGCCATCACCGCTTCGTCGACCTCGAAGTTCGAGAACACGTTCTGCACATCCTCGTCGTCTTCGAGCGCGTTGATCAGCTTCATGATGCTCTGCGCATTGTCTTCATCGACCTGGCTGGTGAGGTTCGGCTTCCAGATCGCTTTCACCGACGAGGCTTGTCCGAACTTGTCTTCCAGCACAGCCGCCACTGCGCCGAGATCCTCGAAGGCCGTCGTGATCACGTGACCATCGTCATCCGACTGCACATCCTCGGCGCCGGCTTCGATCGCGGCTTCGAGCATCGCCTCGCTGGACGCCGCGCTGACGCCGTACACCACTTCACCGACATGGTTGAACATGTGCGATACCGAACCGGTCGAGCCGAGATTGCCGCCGTACTTGGTGAACGCCGCGCGTACGGCACCGCCGGTGCGGTTGCGGTTGTTGGTCAGCGCCTCGGCGATGATCGCCACGCCGCCGCTGGCATAGCCCTCGTAGCGCACGGTCTCGTAGTTGTCGGTATCGGCGCCCTGCGCTTTCTTGATCGCGCGCTCGATGTTGTCCTTGGGCATGTTTTCAGCGCGTGCGGCCTGGATGGCCAGTCGCAGCCGAGCGTTCATCGTGGGATCGGCGACGCCGGTCTTTGCAGAAACGGTAATTTCACGCGCCAGCTTGGCGAACAGTTTTGCCTTCGCGGCATCCTGCTTGCCCTTGCGGTGCATGATGTTCTTGAACTGTGAATGTCCAGCCATGGCGCGCCGTCGATCGAGTGGTCAGATTGTGATGGCAGTGGGCGAAGCAGCGGTTCGCTCGGGTTGTCTTATAAGCTGGATTGGTTCGCGAAATCCACGGCGGCGAACTACTTAATGCCCGGGTCTGGGCTTGATTTCCGTTAACCTTTTGTTAACCATTGAGGCGGAACTTCGATTTCACGAGATGATTTGTCGTCTCTCGCTGCCGGGCTGCCCACCTGCGGCGATCACCTGAGGCTAGCGCCTCTGAAAGACCATGAGGGTGGTCCTGCCCATCTCATTGCTCCTTAGCTATCTTC
>JAEZBZ010000339.1 GCA_023412745.1 Pseudomonadota bacterium
CTTGACGGGTGAACTGCTCGTTCATCGAAAGTCTCCTGGGCTCAGCGGGCTCGAATGGGACAAGTCAAAGCGACATTGCCGCGAAGCTCCATTGAACGGGCCAGCTTCGCGCGTTTTCGATGATGCAAATTTAATCAAATCTATTGTGCAGCGCAATATGTAATTTGTGCGTCGCGACATCTTTTTTGTCGCATACTGATGAATGGGCCGTCAACCCTCAAGGGCAGGGAACAGGTCCCGATAGCCCATGGCGGCCGGATCGAAGCGCACATCCGTCGGCTTCAGCGGCCGCGCGAAAGCCAAGCCTGCCAGCGAACGGCAGCGCGAAATGGCAACGTAAGTCTGTCCATGGGCAAACGTGCCCCGGCCGAGATCGATATACACGCGATCCAGCGTCAGGCCCTGGCTCTTATGGATCGTCAGCGCCCACGCCAGCCTGACCGGGAACTGCTTGAAGGTGCCGGCGATGGTCTCGACGATCTTCTGCTCGGTCTGATCATAGGCATAGCGCCGGTTTTCCCAGGCTGCGGGCTCGATCTCGTATTCCTTGCCGTCGACCTCGATCCAGACCTGTTTGGGCGTCAGGCGGCTGATGCGAGCGATGGTGCCGTTGACCCAGCGACGATCGGGATCGTTGCGCAGCAGGATGACCTTGGCGCCCGGTTTCAGTAGCAGCATGCTGTCGGTCGGCTGCGCGCTGTCGCTATAATCGCCGGTGACGCCAGCCTCATAGGCGATCGGTTCGCCCGGCAGCGCGTCGAGGTAAGCGACGTTGATCCGGTTGGCCGCCGCGTTGGTCGGCGTCAGGATCACGAACGGATTGCCTTCCGCCAGCGTGCGGATCGGATTGACCCTGTTGTTCAACAGTTTCAGGTCGGTCTCATCGACTTCGCCTTCGCGGATGCGATCGAGCACATTGACCAGCTCTTCATCGTCCTGGCGGAAAACCTTGGTCAGCTCCAGCAGCGACGTGCCCGCGCCATCGCGCAGCGCCGGGATGCTGAAGAAGAACGGCCCACCGTGGGTCGTTTCCAGATGTTCGGCGACTTCGGCCTCCTGCACCACCGGCGGCAACTGATGCAGATCCCCGAACAGCAGCAGCCGCACACCGCCGAACGGCTCGCGCGGACGCCCGCGGTTCATGCGCAACGACTGGTCGATCGCCCACATCAGGTCGGACCGAACCATCGACACTTCATCGATGATCAGGAATTTCAGCTTCCGCATCACGCGGCCGTTTCGGCTGCGGCGGATATCGCTCTCGCGGACCAAGCGCGGTGGAAGGCCGAAGAAGGAATGGATCGTTTGGCCGCCGACGTTGACGGCCGCAAGCCCGGTCGGCGCAAGCACGACCGCATCTTCGCCGAGCGACTCGCGCAACACCTTCAGCAGCGTGGACTTGCCCGTCCCGGCGCGGCCGGTGACGAACAGATGCCCGCCACCCTCGATAAACGGGAACCGGACGGCGAGTTCATGCTCATGCGTAACCTGGACGCCCTGCGGCCAGCCGACAATGCGGTCGAAACTGGCCCCAGGCAGCACAGGCTCGGCGCTGCTCAAGCGACCGCCTGCGCTTCCTTGATGCGCTCCATCTTCTTGCGCATGTTCGGGTCGAGCCAGAGCTTCCTCAAACGAATCGAATTCGGTGTCACTTCGACGAGTTCATCATCTTCGATGTAGGACATCGCCTTTTCAAGCGTCAGCTTCATCGGCGGTGTCAGCGTCAGAGCGTCGTCCTTGCCGGAAGCACGGACGTTCGTCAGCTTCTTGCCCTGCACGACGTTGACGATGAGGTCGTTTTCGCGAGAGTGCTCGCCGACGATCATACCCTCGTAGACCTTGGTCTGCGGGGAAATCATCGCGGGGCCGCGATCCTGCAGATAAAACAGCGAATAGGCCGTAGCCTCACCCGCGCCGTTGGAAATCAGCACGCCGGTACGACGTCCCTGGATCTCCCCTTTGAACGGAACATAGTCGTGAAAAATGCGGTTAATCACCGCCGTACCACGGGTGTCCGACAACATCTCGCCCTGGTATCCGAGCAGGCCGCGCGTCGGCACATGGAACACCATGCGCGTACGCCCGCCGCCTGACGGACGCATCTCCAGCAGTTCGCCTTTGCGCTCCGACAGCTTCTGCACCACGACGCCAGTGTGTTCGTCATCAACGTCGATGATCGTCTCCTCGACCGGCTCCAGCTTCTGGCCGGTCGCCTCGTCGATCTTGATGACCACCTTCGGACGCGACACGGTCAGCTCGAAGCCTTCGCGGCGCATGTTCTCGATCAGGATCGCGAGTTGCAATTCGCCACGACCAGCTACCGTGAAGGCGTCCTTGTCGTCGCTTTCGGCGATGCGGATGGCGATATTGCGCTCAGCCTCGCGCAGCAGCCGGTCGCGGATAACACGGCTCTGAACCTTGTCGCCTTCCTGGCCGGCGAACGGACCGTCGTTGATGCGGAACGTCATGGACAGTGTCGGCGGATCGACCGGCTGGGCGACCAGCGGCTCCTGCACGGATGGATCGCACAACGTATCGGCGACGGTGGCCTCGCTCATGCCAGCGATGGCAACGATTTCGCCGGCCTCGGCCTGCTCGACCGGCACTCGCTCCAGGCCGCGGAACGCTAGCACCTTGCTGACGCGGAAGTTCTCGACCAGCGTACCGTCATGGCGCAGCGCCTTAAGCGGCGCGTTGACCTTCATGACGCCCGAGGTGATGCGGCCGGTCAGGATGCGACCAAGGAACGGATCGGCTTCCAGCGTCGTCGCCAGCATGCGCACCGGACCTTCTTCGACCTTCGGTGGCGGCACGTGCTTCACCACCAGATCGAACATCGGGGTGAGGTCTTCCTGCGGACCTTCCGGCGCCATCGCCATCCAGCCGTTACGGCCCGAACCGTACAGCACCGGGAAATCAAGCTGCTCGTCGGTGGCGTCGAGGTTGGCGAACAGGTCAAAAATCTCGTTCAGCACCTCAAGGTGGCGCTCGTCCGGACGGTCGATCTTGTTGATCGCCACGATCGGCCGCAGGCCGCGCTTGAGGGCCTTGGAGACGACGAACTTGGTCTGCGGCAGCGGGCCTTCGGACGCGTCCACGAGAACGATCACACCATCGACCATGTTCATGATGCGCTCGACCTCACCGCCGAAATCGGCGTGACCTGGAGTGTCGACGATGTTGATACGCGTGTCCTTCCAGACAACGCTGGTGCACTTGGCGAGAATGGTAATGCCGCGCTCACGCTCGATATCGTTCGAGTCCATGGCGCGTTCAGCGACCTTCTGGTTCTCGCGGAACGAGCCCGACTGCTTCAGGAGCTGGTCGACCAGGGTGGTTTTGCCATGGTCGACGTGGGCGATGATGGCGATGTTGCGAAGATCCATACGGCTCACAAATGTTGCGGTGCAATAAGCTGCGCGGGGACGTAGCACATTCCGGCCGCCATCGCCAGCGGAGTCAGCCGCTTACGTCTCATTGGCCGCGGGTTGTACTTGCTTTTCAGGCCGAGGCTTTGGGCGTTGCCACCCCGGATGCCTTATCCTGCTCACGCATATAGAGGTCGAAGAGGTACTCGTCGAGGTCCGGGCGCGGCCCTTGAACCTTATCCTGCCGCCGGCGCTGGCGTTCCTGCAGCCGCTTGGCCGACGAGGTGGCGCCGGAACGCTTCATGCGGCGCCCAGCCGAGATCAGCAGCGCCGTCGTCGGCTCGTCGAGATCCATCTCCTCCAGGAAGTTCTCGCGCATGGCATAGAAGCTTTGCAGGATCGCATCGCGCGCCTGCTTGCGCTGCTCAATCGAAACGTTTGGATGCTTGCGCGGGTCCAGCGTCTGCAGCGCCCGGCGCATGTCATGCAGCGGCGCATAGGGATACAGGCCGATCAGGTCGGCGGTCTCACCCACGTTACGGTAAACGATCCGCATATTATCCAGCGTCTCGCTGATCCGGCAGAACGCAGCGATGTAATCGTCGGCGGTCGGGTAGGTTTTCTCGCAGAACGAATACAACGCCGACTTTGTGCGCACGATGCCGCGCCATTCGTCTTCCAGGCTCTGCACGAACTTGGAGCGTTTCTGGAACACGTTGGCCAGATAGGCGGCGATCACGGTGACGAACACCAGCGCCATGTCCTTGAGGTAGTCGTAGATATCGGCAGCGAACAGGGCCAATGGCGTGTCGGCGACGCCTGGAATACGGCCAGCCAGCTTGGTCGCCAGCGAGAAGATCAGCAC
Source organism: Pseudomonadota bacterium (assembly GCA_023412745.1). GTDB lineage: Bacteria > Pseudomonadota > Alphaproteobacteria > Rhizobiales > Hyphomicrobiaceae > ZC4RG25. Next base: position 4,234 of record JAEZBZ010000339.1, read on the forward strand.
GGCGACCAGCAGCACGTAGACACGGCGCAGCGTGCGATTGAGACGCGAACGGGTCATGAAATAACCACCCCTGAACTGCCCCCGTGGACAGTCGCATCACTTCTGCCCAGGATGGCTATATCAAGGCAAGGCGGGTTGCGCTGACGCAACCGGAAACTCCACCGCCTGTGGCACGCCTGCTAGCCGCGAACGCAGCATCGGCTACGGCAGTCGACCGCTAGCGGTATCCGAGACCCGACACCTTACCCGCTCATCTGGCATGCCCGCGAAGGCGGGCGCTCAGATCAGCGAGCAACGTAAGCCAACGGCCGAAAACGGCCGCCGCTTTGGCTCAGCGTAGGAAGCCGGCAGTACGCAAGTGTCTGGGTCCCCGCCTGCGCGGGGACGACAGGTAGCGTTACCGGGTCGGAACCGGCTTCTCGCCGCGATAGTCGTAGAAACCGCGCTTGGTCTTGCGGCCGAGCCAGCCAGCTTCGACGTACTTCACCAGCAGCGGACACGGGCGATATTTAGAATCTGCTAGCCCCTCATACAGCACCTGCATAACCGAAAGGCAGGTATCCAGACCGATGAAATCAGCCAGCTCCAGCGGGCCCATCGGATGATTGGCGCCAAGCTTCATGGCCTTATCGATCGCCTCGACCGTGCCGACGCCCTCATACAGCGTGTAGACGGCCTCGTTGATCATCGGCAGCAGGATGCGGTTGACGATGAAGGCCGGGAAGTCCTCGGCGACCGCGATGGTCTTGCCCAAAGACTCCACGAACACGCGGCTCGCCGAGAACGTCTCGTCTTCCGTCGCGATGCCGCGGATCAGCTCCACGAGCTGCATCACCGGCACCGGGTTCATGAAATGCATGCCGATGAAGCGCTCAGGGCGCTTCGTCGTTGCCGCCAAGCGGGTGATGGAGATGGAGGAGGTATTGGACGCGATGATTGCCGAGGGCTTCAGGTTCGGACACAGATCTACGAAGATCTTGCGCTTGACGCTCTCATCCTCAACCGCGGCCTCGATCACGAGGTCGCAGTCGCCGAGCGCCGCAAAGTCCGGCGCATAGCTGATGCGCTTGATAGCAACAGCCTTGCCGTCTTCCTTGATGACGCCACGGCTGACCTGACGATCCATGTTCTTGTTGATGGTCGCCAAGGCCTTTTCGACCGACTCCTTGACGAGATCCGTGATCAGCACGTCGTAGCCAGCGAGGGCCACGACATGCGCGATACCGCTACCCATCTGTCCGGCACCGACGATGCCGACCTTCTTGATAACCAGCGGAGTCTCGCCTTGTGCAGTTTTTGATTTCACCGCGGCGTCCATCTCTCGAAATCCTCGCGTCCTGGCGGGCACCTAAAAGCCCGCCTTTTGCAGCTCAGCGTCGAGTTCGGGCAGAGCCTGGAACAGGTCGGCAACGAGCCCGTAATCAGCGACCTGGAAGATTGGCGCTTCGCCATCCTTGTTGATCGCGACGATCACCTTGGAGTCCTTCATGCCCGCCAGATGCTGGATCGCGCCGGAAATACCGACAGCGATGTAAAGCTCCGGCGCCACCACCTTGCCGGTCTGGCCCACCTGGTAGTCATTCGGTACGAAGCCGGCGTCGACCGCTGCGCGGCTGGCGCCCATGGCAGCACCAACACGATCTGCAACCGGCTCGATGTACTTCGTGAAGTTCTCGCCCGACTGCATGCCGCGACCGCCGGAAATGACGATCTTGGCCGCCGCCAGCTCCGGACGATCCGATTTGGCGATCTCAGCCTTCTCGAACGTGGTCAGGCCAGGGGCCGCCGGAGCGGAGACCGCTTCGATAGCAGCGGAACCACCTTCACCAGCCGCGGCAAACGCAGCCGTGCGCACGGTGATGACCTTCTTGGCGTCGGTCGACTGGACGGTCTGGATCGCGTTACCAGCATAGATCGGCCGCTCGAACGTGTCGGGCGATTTGACCGCCGTGATGTCCGAGATCTGCATGACGTCGAGCAGAGCCGCAACGCGCGGCAGCACGTTCTTACCGCGTGCCGTCGAAGCGGCGACAACGGCGTCATACGACGGCATTAGGTTCACGATCAGAGGCGTCAGCTCTTCGGCGAGCTGATTGGCAAGCTGCGGCGCATCGGCCACCAGAACCTTGCTGACGCCCTGCAGCTTTGCGGCAGCTTCCGCTGCCGGCTGGCAGCCAGCACCGGCGACCAGCACGTGGACGTCGCCGCCAAGCGCGGCAGCAACGGTAAGCGCTTTCGCCGTGACCGGAT
>JAEZBZ010000081.1 GCA_023412745.1 Pseudomonadota bacterium
TTGCGGCAATGCCGGTGCGCGACACCTCGACCAGACCGAGCCCGGTCATGATCTGGATGAACTGCTCGATCTTGCTCGACCGGCCTGTGATTTCAAACACAAAGTGTTCCGTCGACGCATCGATGACCGAGGCGCGGAAGATCTCGGCCAGGCGCAGCGCCTCGATGCGCTTCTCGCCCTTGCCGGCCACCTTGACCAGCGCCAGCTCGCGTTCCAGCGGCTCGCCCATGATCGTCAGGTCGTTGACGCGATGCACAGGCACCATGCGTTCGAGCTGATGCTTGATCTGCTCGATCACCGCCGGGGTGCCCTTGGTCAGCACCGTGATGCGCGACAGATGCTTCTGGTGCTCCGTCTCGGTCACCGTCAGCGAGTCGATGTTGTAGCCGCGTCCCGAAAACAGGCCGATGACCCGCGCCAGGACACCCGGCTCGTTGTCGACCAGCACCGAAAGGGTGCGCGAGACGATCTCCTGCTTGTTGGCCGGATCGGGATAGTGGGACTGCTTCTGGGTCTGCGGCATGACGAATCCTGGGGTCGAACGACGCGTCTGAAATCTCAGGCTTTGGGGTGGTGATAGACCTCGGCGGCGGTGTGCCCTTCCTCGTAGTTAGACACATGCCAAGGTTCTTCGAGAGCAGCGGTCCGCCACGCGACGAACGCGGGATGGGCGAGCACCGCATCCATGTAGGCGCGCGTCTCCGCGTTGACGTCGATCTGGTAGGTGTCGAGCCGCGTCACGACTGGCGCGTACATCGCATCGGCGGCCGAGAATGCGCCGTACAGGAACGGTCCATCCTGGCCGAACGCGTGACGCGCCTCCGCCCACAGCGCCGACAGACGATCCACGTTGGCGGTGACGTCGGGGCCGAAATCGCGCGGCTTGAAGCGGCGGCTCAGGTTCATCGGGCAGGCCTGCCGCAGCGCCTGGAAGCCGGCGTGCATCTCGTTGGAAGCAGCGCGAGCGTGCGCACGGGCGCGCGCATCCTTCGGCCACACGGCCTGATCGGGAAACTTCTCTGCCAGATATTCGAGGATGGCGAGGCTTTCCCAGACTGTGACGTTGCCATCGACAAGGCACGGCATTTTGCCGGTCGGCGAAACCGCCAGCATGCTCGCCTTGGAATCCGGCTGGTACATCGGGATCACCGTCTCCTGAAACGGGATATCGAGCGCCTTCATCAGGATCCATGGCCGGAGCGACCAGGACGAATACAGCTTATTGGCGATGTAGAGATGCATCGGAGACTTCCTTGATCGCGCAATGGATAGGAACCGGCTCAACGGCACGGGCGGGCGGCAGGATATGCCGCGCCACCCGTTCCGCCCGTTACACCAGCATCTTGCCTTCCTTGCCGATGGCGCTGCCGATCTCCTCGTCGGAGACGTTCTCGCCCAGCAGCATCTCGTTATGCGCCTTGCCCGATGGAATCATCGGGAAGCAGTTAGCGAGCGCGGCGACGCGGCAGTCGAACAGCACCGGCTTCGGCGTGCGGATCATCTCCATGATCGCGTCGTCAAGATCGGAGGCCTTGTCGCAGCGGATACCGACGCCACCGTAAGCCTCAGCCAGCTTCACGAAGTCCGGCAGCGCTTCCGTATAGCTTTCGCTGTAGCGGTTGCCGTGCAGAAGCTGCTGCCACTGGCGCACCATGCCCATATACTGGTTGTTCAGGATGAACACCTTGACCGGCAGGTGATACTGGATCGCCGTCGACATCTCCTGGATGTTCATCAGGATCGAGGCATCGCCAGCAATATCGACGACCAGCGACTTCGGATGCGCGAGCTGCGCGCCGATCGCCGCCGGCAGGCCATAGCCCATGGTGCCAAGTCCGCCAGATGTCATCCAGCGGTTGGGCTCCTCGAAATGATAGAACTGCGCCGCCCACATCTGATGCTGGCCGACTTCGGTCGTGATGTAGGTGTCGCGATCCTTGGTCAGCTCGTACAGCCGCTGCACCGCATACTGCGGCATGATCACGTCGCTAGAGCTCTTGTAGGCCAGCGACTTGCGCGCCCGCCACTGGTCGATCTGCTTCCACCAGCCTTTGTGCGCCGCCTTATCCACCTGCGGCGCGCGCGACTTCCAGACGCGGATCATGTCTTCCAGCACATAAGCCACATCACCGATGATCGGCACGTGCGCATGCACGTTCTTGTTGATCGACGACGGATCGATGTCGATGTGGATCTTCTTCGAGTTCGGGGCGAAGGCATCGATGCGGCCAGTGATGCGATCATCGAAGCGCGCGCCGATGCACACCATCACGTCGCAATCGTGCATGGCCATGTTCGACTCGTAGGTGCCGTGCATGCCGAGCATGCCCAGCCACTGCTTATCGGACGCCGGATAGGCGCCGAGCCCCATCAGCGTCGAGGTGATCGGCGCGCCGGTCAGGCGCACGAACTCGCGCAGCAACTGGCTGGCCTTGGGGCCGGAATTGATGACGCCGCCACCGGTGTAGAAGATCGGCTTCTTGGCGCTGGCCAGCAATTCGACCGCATCGCGCACGCCTTCGACTTCCGGCTTGAGGCGCGGCTTGTAGGTCTTGTGCGCGATGTTCGACGGGCCGACGTAGTTGCCGGTCGCGAACTGGATGTCCTTCGGAATATCGACCACGACCGGACCCGGCCGGCCGCTCTTGGCGACGTAGAACGCCTCATGGATCACGCGCGCCAGATCGTTGACGTCCTTCACCAGCCAGTTGTGCTTGGTGCACGACCGCGTGATGCCGACGGTGTCGCATTCCTGGAACGCGTCAGAGCCGATCAGGTGCGTCGGAACCTGCCCCGTCAGGCAGACGACAGGGATCGAATCCATCAGCGCATCGGTCAATCCGGTGACGGCATTGGTCGCGCCGGGGCCTGACGTCACCAGCACCACGCCGACGCGGCCGGTCGAGCGCGCATAGCCTTCAGCCGCATGCACCGCGC
>JAEZBZ010000032.1 GCA_023412745.1 Pseudomonadota bacterium
CGCCACCTGTTCGCCACCGCCGTAAACGGTGTCGAGAGACTTCGGGAAGCTCGAGGTCAGCCGCCATTTGATTTCCGGCGAGGACTGCGCGATCGCAGGTGCGGCAACAGTGGTCGCCGCCACAGCGCCAGCCGCCGAGGCCTTCAGAAAATCACGGCGCTTCACATTCTTCATTGAGCATCTCCTCCTTGAGATCGCTTCCAAATAAAGTCCGCCTTGTTCCAGCGGTCGCCTACGGCGCAAAATTGACTATCACCAGCAAACAGCCTGCGCAAATAGCAGTTAGCAGCATCGCGCCGCGACAAGAATGCCCAGGTTTCACGAAATCTCCCCGCGGATAACGCCCCCAAATACTTCACCGCAAAACAACGGCAAATGCCACTGCTCAACCGCTGGATGCAAATTCACGGATCGCCGGCGGACACGCTTTGAGCACTGCATTAAAATTGGCCAAAGCACACCCGGCGAAATCCGGTTCATTGGCAAATCTTGACTGCACCAGCAAACCGCCGATAGACTTTGCTCGGGACGCGCCATTGCCCGGACGGCACGGCGCTTCCGGCAGAAGCGCACACGATCGAGCCCGGACGCGAGGACTGGTGTTGCTTACCCGCTCAGACAGACTTGCTGTTCCGGCACCGGGCGCGCGCCGGATCCTGCACCAAGACATACAAAAAAACAAATGGAGGGAGGCAATGCGTTCAGCACTGAAATATGCCCTTGGCGCACTGGCAGTCGCCGTGGCGTCGACGTTTGGCCTAGCCGACGCAAAGGCTGACAAGCTCGCCGATATCCTGGCCAAGGGGGTCGTGCGTATCGGCGTACCGCTCGACGCACCGCCGTTCGGCTCTCAGGACGCCAACCGTCAAGCAGTCGGGTTCGATATCGAAATGGCGGAAATGGTCGGCAAGGCGCTTGGCGTCAAAGTCGAGATGCAGCAGATCACCGGCGCCAATCGCATTCCATTCCTGCTCACCGACAAGGTCGATATCGTCATTTCGGTGATGGGCCTGACACCGGAGCGCGCCAAGCAGATCATGTTCACCGCGCCTTATGCCAACACCTTCCTCGCCGTCTACGGCCCGAAGTCGTCGACGGTGACGTCGGCTGACCAGGTCGGTTCGGCCAAGGTCGCGGCGGCCCGCGGCACCACCCAGGACCTCGCGCTGTCGGAAATGAACCCGAAAGCCACGCTGATGCGCACCGAGGACGACGCCACCGCGGCCGCGGCCTACATTTCCGGCCAGGCAGAACTATTCGCGACCAACAGCATCGTGGCGCAGGCTCTTGCCAAGCAGAACCCGAACAAGGAATTCGACCGCAAGTTCGTCATCCGCCGCAGTCCCGCGCACATGGGCGTGCGCCAGGGCGAGCACAATCTGGCGCGCTGGCTGGACGGCTTCATTTTCTACAACACGATGAATGATGAACTCGATCGGCTGCATAAGAAATATCTCGGAATGCCCATGGACCCGCTGCCGACCCTCTGACATCAACGGATCGCGGCGCGAGCACATGCGTGCCCCGCCGCGATGCTTCCGGCAATCAATCGCAATGACCGCTTAACCCGAACCATTCCCAGGCACCGGCCAGCCGTTCCGGGTTGTCGCCAGCCCTTGCCGTGCCATGCGCTGTTTCTTCGACACCGAGGTCTTTCACAATGGGACGCCCGACGGCCATCCGGCCCTCTTCCGCCTTCACGACCGTCGACTTAGAAAAGTCGGGAAAGCAGATCGGTTTCGTGATGATCCCCCATTCGCCTCATGACGACGCGTGGGGCGCGACGCGGATTCCGCTGGCCGTCATCGCCAACGGCAAGGGGCCGACGGTAATCCTCGAAGGCGGCAACCACGGTGACGAGCACGAGGGCCCGATCACCATCGGCGAACTCATTCGCGAACTCGACCCCGGCGAGGTGCAAGGCCGGCTGATCCTGATGCCGGCCAACAATGCTCCAGCCGTGCAGGTGTCGCGGCGCGTTTCGCCAGTTGACGGGTTGAACTTCAACCGCACCTTTCCCGGCGATCCGCGCGGAACCATAACCCAGCAGATCTCCGCCTACGTCACCGACCACATTCTCCCCTTGGGAGATGCGTTTCTCGACCTGCATTCCGGCGGATCGTCATTGGACATCCTGCCGAGCGCCATCATCGAGCCGTCGGACGATCCGGATCTTCGCCGCCGCAACGTTGCCGCCGTACGCGCGTTCGACGCCCCGCTGACCGTCGTCATCAGCAATCTCGGCGAACCACGCACGGCGACGGCCGCCGCCATTCGGGCCGGTCTGGTGACTGTCGGAACGGAGATGGCCGGCGCCGGCAAGGTCTCGCTCGACGCGCTTGCCATCTGCCGTCGCGGCGTGCGCAACGTGCTCGCGCATCTCGGCGTGCTTGACGCGCGCCACGGCTCGCCGCAAGCGCATGACCACGAGATCCTCGAACTGGATGGCCCTAACGCCTACGTGTACGCTACCGCCGACGGCGTGTTCGAGCCGTACCATGAAAACGGCCAAGAAGTGCATGCGGGCGAACCGGCCGGCCGCATTCATTTCGTTCTGGATCCGGGACGCGAACCCGAAACGCTGCATTATCGAGCCGACGGCATCGTCTATGGCCGTCGCCATCCCGGCCGCGTCATGCCAGGCAACTGCTGCCTGGTCGTGGCCTCACGCTATCGGGGGTCCATATGATGATTTCGATATCGGACATCGAAGCGGCGCGGGCACGCATTACACCGCACATCCGCCACACGCCGACGATGCTTGTGACCGCCACCAAGGATGATCTGCCAATTCGCGCGAAGGTCACGCTGAAGCTGGAAAGCCTGCAAGTTACCGGATCGTTCAAGGCGCGCGGCGCGATGAACCGCCTGCTCGGGGCGACAGGTCAGGATCTCAGCAAAGGCATCGTTACCGCGTCCGGCGGCAATCATGGCCTGGCTGTTGCGCGTACTGCCTACGCTGCAAACACGAGCGCCACGATCTTCCTACCGTCGAATGTTGCCCCGTCGAAGCTCACGAAGCTCAAGAAGTGGAATGCCAGCGCAGAGATCGTCGGCGATGTCTGGGACGCTGCCAACGCAGCTGCGCTCGATTTTGCGAAAAGCACCGGCGCGGTTTACTTCCACCCGTTCGCTGATCCGCTCGTCGTCGCCGGGCAAGGTACGCTGGGCCTGGAAATGCTCGATGACATGGACGACATCGACACGGTGCTGATTGCTATCGGCGGGGGCGGGCTGATTGCTGGCGTATCAACGGCCATCAAGGCACGTCGTCCCGACATCCGTGTCGTCGGCATCGCGCCAACCGGCTGCCCGACATTCAAAGCAAGCCTGGATGCCGGCCACGCCGTTACTCTGCCGCAGATCACCACCAAGGTCGCTACCATGGCGTGCCGGAAAGCCGACCCGGCTATCTTCGACATCGTCCGCAGCAATATCAGCGACATCATCCTGGTCTCGGACGAGGAGATGGACGCGGCGTCCAAATGGCTGTGGTTTGAAACCGGCATCGCGGCGGACCTGTCCGGCGCAGCCTCCATCGCGGCGCTGCGCAGCGGACATCCCGCACTGGCCAACACAAGTTCGGTTTGCGCGCTGATCTGCGGCGCGGGGCCGGAAGGCACCGGTGATTGACGCGCGACTAGGTCGTCGGCGACAGATTCAATTCGTCGCCGATCATCCGGCAGGTCTCGCGCAAGGTATCCAGCACGATGTCATGCCGTGACGGAACGCCGTAGCGATTGAGATGCGGAATGACAATCGCGGCAACGGCCCGTCCATGCCGGCCCAGAATCGGCGCGCCGATATCCGTCACGCCGACCACGTCATGACTTTCCGCCATCAGATATCCGCGCGCGGTGATCTCATCGAGGTGCCGCATCAGCTTGGCGCCGCTCAGCGCCTTCGGCCCCGGAACCTTGCATTCGGCAATCAGGCGCTCGCGACGTTCGGCATCCTGGAACGCGATGATGATCTGGCCCGAGGTCGCATCCAACGCCGCGCGCCGATAACCGAGCCGCAAAGTGAAACTGATGTCCGCGCTCCCTGACGTGGTCGCGATAACGACGGTCTCCCCCTTATTCAGCACCACGAGATTGGCCGACTGGCCGGTGCGCTCGCTGAGCTGTTCCATCGCGGGCGCCGCAACCTCGATCAATTGCCGCGAGCGCGGCGTGCGAATGCCGAGGTCGAAAAGCCGATTGCTCAACGCCAGTTCATCCGTCGTCGCATCCCGGGTGAGATAGCCGCGCTCGACGAGCACGAACACCATGCGGAAAATCTCGCCCTTCGAGCGGCCGAGCTTATCCGCGATCAATCGCGTCGACAGCGGGGTCTCGGCTTCCGCGAGAAGCTCCAGGATCTCCAATCCTTTCTCTAGCGCCGGCGCGGAATAGGCAGGTTCCGAGCCCCTCGGCTTGCTCTTCGCGGGTGGCATGGCATATCCCCTTGCGCTTCATTGGCGAAGCTTGACTGCATAGGCGAAACTACCTTAGTCTGGCAAAAAAAGCCAAACGGGAGGTTGTCGCATGCACCGACGCCTTGGCGCGTACCGGCCGTCAGCCCAAGTGCCTGGACTGTCGAACCGCGCAATTGCGGCGAGGAAGCTGTGAACTATACGTTCCAGTTTCGCGATGTGTTTGCAGCCTGGGAATTCATCGCCGAGGGCCTGCAGACGACGCTGTACCTCTCAGTGCTGACGATGATCCTCGGGCTAATCATCGGAATTGGCTGCGCCGCCGCCCGCATCTATGGCCCTGCTCCGATCCGCGCCATCGTCGCGACCTACGTCGAGGTGATTCGCAACACCCCCCTGCTGGTGCAGCTTTTCATCGTTTTCTTCGGATTGCCGAGCATCGGCATCCGGCTCGATGCGCTGACCGCCGCATTGATCAGCCTGACCATCAATCTCGGTGCCTATTCTGCCGAAATCGTACGTGCCGGCCTGCAGGCGATCCCGAAACCGCAAATCGAAGCCGGACATTCGCTCGGGCTCTCCTCGTTTCAGGTTTTTCGCTACATTATCCTGATGCCATCGCTGAAACTGATGTACCCGGCGCTGGCCAGCCAGTTCATCCTGCTGATGCTGGCAACCAGCATCGCGTCGCAAATTTCCGTTCCAGAACTCTTCCACGCTGGTTCGATAATCCAATCGCGCACCTTCCGCGATTTCGAGGTCTACACGGTCATCGGCGTTCTTTATCTGGCCCTTGCCCTGGCGCTGCGCGGTGTCTTCGCGATCGTCTACAAAGTGGTGTTCGACCGGCAATGATCAGGCAATTCGGCACCGTCGATCTTTTATTCCTTCTGGCCGCGCTGCGCTGGACCGTACTGCTGACGCTGGCAGCATTTGCCGGCGGATCGATCATCGGTCTTGTCATCGCGGTGATGCGCGTTTCGCGTCTCTGGATATTCCGCGCGCTGGCTGCGATTTACACGCAGCTCATCCAGGGCACTCCGCTACTGGTTATCCTGTTTGTTCTGTTTTTCGGAATGCCGATATTCGGCTTTGCCGTGCGACCGTGGATCGCCGCGACGGTTGCATTCTCCGTTTATGCCGGCGCGTTCCTCGGCGATATCTGGCGCGGCGCACTTCAGGCTATCCCCAAGACACAATGGGAAGCCGGCAGCTCGCTCGGCCTCGGATTCTTTGAACAACTTCGCTACGTCATCATTCCGCAGGCTGTGCGCGTCGCGATCCCGCCAACGGTCGGGTTTCTCGTGCAATTGATCAAGAATACGTCGCTGGCCGCCACCATCGGTTTTGTCGAGCTGACCCGCGAAGGCCAGCTCACCACCGCCTCCACGTTCCAACCGTTCACGGTCTACATCATCGTGGCGCTGCTCTATTTTGTTATGTGCTTCCCGCTGACCCAGTTGAGCCGCGCACTCGAAAGGAAGCTCCATGTCGCTGGTTGAGATTTCCAACATCATCAAGCGTTACGGCGACAATACGGTTCTTGATTCCGTTTCACTGAATATCGATTCAGGTGAAATCATTTCGATCATCGGCCGTTCGGGTTCTGGAAAAAGCACGCTTTTGCGTTGTATCAACGGACTGGAGCCAGTGCAGGCCGGTTCGATCGTTTTCGACGGCACGACGGTCAACGATCCCCGCGCAGATTTGAAGAAACTCCGTCAGCAGGTCGGCATCGCCGACAAGGCCGATGCCTATCCCATCCAGCTTTCAG
>JAEZBZ010000218.1 GCA_023412745.1 Pseudomonadota bacterium
CTGGGTGAGAAGGTGATGACCAACACAGCGGCCAACACCGAAGCCGTTTTCGACGCTGCCCAGGCGCTCGCCCGCGCACGTACGCTGCCGGAAGCCGCCCGTCTGCAGGCTGATTTCATGCAGCAGCAGATGGCTGTCGCCAGCGCCCAGACGAAGGAGTTCTTCGAGCTCTCGACGAAAGTTGCGCGCCAGACGTTCGAGTCCATGAACGCCGCCACGACGAAGACTTTTGATCAGTTCAAAAAGACGGCCTGATCACAAAACGTCGCGTTTCGCTAGAGTTTTGAATGTTTCCAAGGCCCGGGCTGTCGCTCGGGGCGTTTGTAGTGTGAGGTGGATGTGACCAGTCAACGCGGGGAACAAATTCCACAACTCCGGCGTTGCAAATCGTTGGGCACATTGCGCTATACTGGCGTCATGTTGGGGTCCAGTTCACACGCTCGAATCCGACGCGGCAAACCGGCCGATGCAAAGGCGCTGGCCGAGATTTTTCGCGATTCCTGGCAGCTTGCGTATCGCGGCATCATCCCTCATCTCCACCTCGAAAGCATGATTCGCCGTCGCGGACAGGGATGGTGGAACAGTGCCGTGCGCTCCGGCGACAGCATTTTCGTGCTCGAAGTCGAGGGCGAGGTTGCCGGCTACGCCACCTGGGGCTCAGCGCGTGCACGCGGCGCTTACCAAGGCGAGATCTACGAGCTTTATCTGGCACCGATTTATCAGGGGCTCGGCTTTGGCGAGCATCTGTTCGAGGCATGCCGTCACGCCATGGACGAGAGGCGGATCAAGGGAATGATCTGCTGGGCTCTTGCCGACAATACGCCCGCGATTGATTTCTACTGGCGGCGCGGGGGACGTCCGGTCGCCAGGGCTTATGACCGCATTGGCGGCGCGAAGCTGGAGAAGATCGCGTTCGCCTGGTCGTAGGCCGCCGCCATCTGACCGCCGTCATTGCTAAAAATGGCGGCAACTTACATTGGGCTCTTGCCGGATGCTCCGACGACGTCGGGTTCCTTGGAACAGTCGAAACTTGCCGCCGATTTGTCCGCGACCGCGCGCGCCAGGGCTATGGCGTTCGAGTTGGCCACCGCGTCGATGTAGGCGACGTGGCAGGATTCGGCCTTGCCCACCTTGGTCACCACCAGAACGCGGCCGCTGCCTTCATCGTTTTTCGTGTCGTAGGAGACGATCGTGGCGTACGGCTCGTCCCGGCCATCGCGCTGGCTGAAGCGCCACTCGATCGTGGCCCTGTTCCGGGCGTCGAAGATCGAGTTGAAGGGCGCCAGGGTCTGGTCCGCGGCCCGATGCTTTCGTGCGTTCTGGCCGATACTCACATATTGCCGCAGATCGCCCTCAGCCACATAAACCGGAAAACGTGGTAGGCCAGAGCATATCCAGCCGCCACCGTCACGATGCCGCTGCACGTTCTTGCAGTTCTTGAGTTCGATCGTGGTATAGCGACTTTTGACCGGATTGGCTTGTGCCAAGCTCGGTAGGCAGAGTGCCAGAGCGAGCCCCAACAGGCAGCGAAGGCGATAGGACGACAAAGGACCCCTCCATGCGCATTGACGCCGTACCTGTCGGGTACAACACACCAGACGATATCAACGTGATCGTCGAGGTGCCGATAGGTGGTGAGCCGGTTAAGTACGAGTTGGACAAGGCATCTGGTACGCTATTCGTCGATAGAATGCTGTACACCGCGATGCGCTATCCCGGCAATTACGGCTTTGTCCCTCATACGTTGTCGGAGGACGGCGATCCTATCGACGTTCTGATCGCCAATCAGCGGCCGCTCATTCCGGGCTGCGTCATCAATTGCCGGCCCGTCGGCGTGCTGGTCATGAGCGACGAAAAGGGCGGTGACGAGAAAGTCATCGCGGTGCCGTCGAGCCGGGTCACCGCGCGCTACGACAAGGTCAAGAGCTATCGCGATTTGCCGGACATCCTGGTGCAGCAGATCGCGCACTTCTTCGAGCACTACAAGGATCTGGAAAACGGCAAGTGGGTGCGGATCGAGCGCTGGGGCGACGCCGATGAAGCCCGCGAGATGATCAAGACGGCGATGGCGCATCCGGACGCCAGGATCAAGTCGCTCTGAGGTTGCGGGTGCGGCCTGTTTTCACGGGCTGCGCCGTTTGCTATATGCGCGCCCACGCTGGGCGAGAGGAACGCTGATGAGTGACATGAAGATCGCCATCATGGGAGCGGCGGGCCGTATGGGGCGGGAGCTGGCGCGGTCCGCTCACACTGCATCGGGCTGCACCGTCATTGGCGGCATCGAACCGGTCGGTTCGCAGTTCGTCGGGCAGGACGTCGGTGTACTGGCAGGTGTCGGCGAGATCGGTGCGCCCGTCACGGACGATGCGCTCGAGCTGATCGCGCGCTGCGACGCGGTGCTGGATTTCACGATTCCAAAGGCGTCCGTCGAGTTCGCCGGTCTGGCTGCCAACGCGCGTATCGTGCATGTGCTGGGAACGACCGGCCTTTCGGAGACCGACGAGGCAGCAATCGCGGCGGCGGCCCGGCATGCCCGGATCATCAAGGCCGGCAACATGAGCCTCGGCGTCAACCTACTGGTAGCGCTGACGAAAAAGGTCGCCCAGGCACTGGATGAGGACTACGATATCGAGGTCCTCGAAATGCATCACAAGCACAAGATCGACGCGCCGTCGGGCACCGCGCTGATGCTCGGGAAAGCGGCGGCGGAGGGCCGTGGCATCTCCCACAAGGAGCGTAGCGTGCGCGTCCGCGATGGCCATACCGGTCCCCGCAATCGCGGTGACATAGGCTATGCGACGCTGCGTGGTGGCAATGTCGTCGGCGAGCACACGGTTATCTTTGCCGCCGATGGCGAGCGGATCGAGCTGTCGCATCGTGCCACGGATCGAGGGCTGTTCGCGCGCGGCGCTGTGCGCGCGGCGCTTTGGGGCCGCGACAAGCCCCCGGGGCTGTATTCGATGATGGACGTGCTGGGCCTTTAGGGCCGCGCCTTTGATGCAAGGATAACGATATGGCGGCTGACAATGTTCTCGTGCTGGTACGGCACGGCGAAAGCGAGTGGAACAAGCTTAACTTGTTCACCGGCTGGCGCGATCCCGATCTCACGGAAAAGGGCGTAGCCGAAGCGCGTCGCGCGGGCGAGCAGCTCAAGGCCGAAGGCATTTCGTTTGATGTCGCCTACACCAGCGCGCTGACGCGGGCGCAGCACACGTTGCGTCTGATCCTCGGCGAGCTCGGGCAGCCCGATCTCGTTACCCACGCGGATCAAGCCCTGAACGAACGCGACTATGGCGATCTGTCAGGCCTGAACAAGGACGATGCCCGCAAGCGCTGGGGCGAGGAGCAGGTTCATATCTGGCGGCGCAGCTATGACATCAATCCGCCCGGCGGCGAGAGCCTGAAGGATACCGCGGCGCGCACACTGCCGTACTACGACGCCACGATCTGGCCGGAGGTGAAGGCTGGGCGCAACGTGATCGTCGCGGCGCACGGCAACTCGCTGCGCTCCATCATCATGAAGCTCGACGGCCTCTCCCGCGACGAGGTGCTCAGCCTCGAAATTGCCACCGGCGTGCCGATTGTCTACCAGCTCAATGCCGATGGTGGCGTCAAGTCGAAGCGCATTCTGGGTTGACGACTGACTATCTCAGGCTGACGAACGAGCCGGGCGCTGGGGGGCGGATTATGGCGTTGGACGACCTTGCCGAAGTGGCGGAGGGGCAGAGCAAGACTGCGCGCGATCGCTGGATCGCGGTCTACATTGGTATTCTTGCGGTCGGGCTGGCGATTTGCGCGCTGGGCGGCAATAACGCGGCCAAGGAAGCCACGCTGAAGAACATCGAAGCGACGAACACCTGGGCGTTCTTCCAGGCCAAGAACATGCGCAGGCAGGTGTTGCGCTTGCAGGTCGACGATCTCGAGCTGCAGCTTCTAGGTTCGGCCGGCAACGATGCGACGCTGCGGCCAGCCATTGAAGCCAAGATCCAGACCTACAAGGATCTCGACAAGCAGCTGACCAGCGACAAGAAATCCGGCGAGGGGCTGGATGAGCTGTTCGAGCGCGGTAAGACGCTGGAAGCCGAGCGCGATACGGCGATGTCACGCGATCCCTACTTTGACCTTGGCGAAGCGGCGCTGCAGATCGCGATCGTCGTGGCGTCCGTGGCCATCATATCCGGTGCGATGTTTCTGCTTGCGGCCAGCTTCGGTCTGGGCCTCATCGGCGCGTTGATGACATTCAACGGATATTTTCTCTTCTGGGAGCTCCCGTTCGTCGGCTGATCGGATCGTCTGCGATCGCTGATTATCGGAAGTAATAGGGGATCTCATAGCTGCGCTGCGCCCATGTCAGGGCCTGCGGCGGAGCGGGGAAACGCACGCCGCGGATAGCGCTCAGCACCGCGTTGTCGAGTGCGGCTTGCCCGCTTGAGACCAGGACTGTCGCGCTCGCCACTTCACCGGAAGGTTCGACCGTAAAGCGGATGCGAACAGTGCCGCGCACGCCAGCCACCGCCCGCGGCCGGCTTCGCGCCAAGGTTTCCAGAACGGCTTTTGCGTAGGCACTGGCGACACCAGGGCTCGCCGCAGCGGCTGCTGCAGCGGTGGCCTCGACACCATCGACGCCCCGTACCGTCGCGCCACCGTCCTCCGACGCTTGCGAGGCTTCCGAGCTTATCGAGGCTGTCGCGGCTTCTTGTTCCGGCGTCTGCGCGGGCTCGGGCTCGACGTCGCTTTCGGCTTCGTCGGGCTCGTCGAGCCGCTCTTTCATGATCCGCAGCGCGACATCGGTGGGCTCCCGCGGTGGAGGCTCCTCGATGGCATCCGGAATGACGAGATCAGGCGTTGGCGCTGCCTTGCTCTCTTGCGCCTCCGTGGTCATCTGCTGCTGGTCGGCGGCTTCCGCTGCATCCTTCGATGCTTCGGCGCCGGCTTCGCTATGAACCGCGTGGGGACTTGCCGCCGTCTCAGAACGTGAGGATGGTGACAGGCTTTCGAGCACCGATGAGCTTATGATGTCGACGTTGACGGCCTCGATATCGCTGCCGTCGGCGCCGACAAGACTGGTGGGCGGCTTGTACAGCATGGCTCCCATCACAAACGCGTGAGCGGCAAATGCGGTGGTGAGACTGGCGGCCCAATGGCGACGCTGAACAGCACGGGGCAGGCCCTCTGCCGCACTGAGGTCGACGGAAACCGACAGTGTTTCTGGCCCAGGAAGAGCGGTTTCTTCGCCGTCTTCCTTGTTTTCCGTCAGGCTCGGCTCGCTCATCCCCGGTCCCAAAGCAGCACACGCTGCAGTGCACCGGAACCCTTTACACCAGTGTTGGCGTCCTGTCCTCAGTGCCGGTTAAGGCCCGTACATCACCTCCGGCAGCCACAGCGCGATCTGAGGAAAGATCACAATCAGCAGCAGAGCGAAGAGCTGCAGGCCCATGAACTGCATCATGCCGAAATAGATGTCCTTCAACTGCCATTCCGGCACCACGCCCTTCAGGAAGTAGGCCGATAACGCTACGGGCGGCGATAGCCACGCCGTCTGCAGGTTCACCGCGACCAGGATGCCGAACCAGGTTTTGTTGAAGCCGAGGCTTTCCACCAGAGGCAGCAGGAACGGCACGACGATCAGCACGATCGGCACCCATTCGAGTGGCCAGCCGAGGAGGAAGATCACCGCCAAGACGATGAACAGGATGACATAGCGATTGAGCTCAAGGCTGAGCAGGAAGTCGGTCAGCATGCCGGGTGTGCCGAGCCTGGCGAAAACAGCGCCGAAGAAGTTCGAGGCTGCCACCAGAAACAGAATGAGGACGGTGATTTCCAGCGTCTTCAGCAGCGCGTCGCAGAAGTTCTTCCAGGTCAGTCGACCGTAGGTCAGAGTTAGCAGCAGCGCACCGAAGGCACCACAGCCAGCACCTTCCGTCGGCGTCGCAACGCCGAAGAGGATACTGCCGAGCGAGGCGAGCACGAGACCCGCCGGCGGAACCAGGCCGGCAAAGAAATCCACCCAGATCTCGCGGCGGCTGGTGGCGCGGAATTCTTCCGCCAGCGGCGGACCCAGTGCTGGATTGAGCCAGCAGCGGAACATCGTGTAGGAAGTGAAAATCGCGGCCAGGAGCAGACCCGGAAGAATGGCGGCTGCGAACAGCGAGGTGACGGGCACTTCAAGCACGGGCCCCATGACCACCAGCATGATGCTGGGCGGCAGCAGGATGCCGAGCGTTCCGCCGGCGGTGATCAGGCCGGAAGACAACCTGACGTCATAACCCGACCGGATCATCGGCTTGCGCGCCATGATGCCGAGGATGGTCACCGATGCGCCGACGATGCCGGTCGCTGCCGCAAAAATCGTGGCGACGAACATCACTGCCAGGAACAGCGACCCGCGCATGGTGGCCAGCATCTTCTGGATGGAGGTGAACAGCCGCTCCATCAGGTTGGCCTGCTCCATCATGATGCCCATGAAAATGAACAGGGGCACCGCGGCCAGCGTCTGCTCCATCATGGTGGCGTTGAACTGGAGCGTTAGCAGGTAGAAGACGAGATTGCCGAACCCGAGATAGCCGAAGACGATGCCCAGGAAGAGCAGTGTGAAGGAAATCGGGAAGCCGACGAAGATCGCGAACAGCATGGCCCCGATCATGGCGAGGCCGATCATTTCAGGCGTCATGCGTCAGGCCACCGGTTATGTGAGGCTGCGTACCAGCTTTTCAGGAATTCAGAGACGCCCTGGATGATCAGCAGCAAAATGCCGATCGGCAGGGCACTGCGCACTGGCCCGAGCAGGGGCGCGAAGGCAGTATCCATGCCACGCTCGCCGCGGATGATCGTGGTCCACGCCCAGTCGAACGAGACCCACAGCAACAGGATCATCGAGGGAAAGAACAGCAGCAGATACAGCGTGGCATCGACGCGGCCCTGATTGCGCACGGCCCAGTTCCGGTAGATGAAGTCCGAACGGATATGGACGCCCTTCGACAGTCCGTACGCGGCGCCGAGAACGAACATAGCGCCGTAGAACATGCGGCTGATGTCGTAGGCCCACACGGTCGGCGCCGTGAAGGCATAGCGCGCGACAACCTCGTAGATCATCGCGAAAATGATCGGCACCAGCATCCAGGATACCAAGCGGCCGACATAGTGATTGAGCTTATCGATGCCGACGATGGTACGCGCCATCCAGGGCGGCATGTCGTCGGGCATGCGGCCGATCGATTCCCGCCGGTTGGCGAGCAATTCGTCCGCGATCTCGGGTGCTTGGGCCATCGCAACCTTGGCTGGTTCTGTTGAAACCGTCAGTCCGGCGGGATGATCGGCAAGCGTGCTCACGAACGCAGTCGGTCATCGTCCGCGCGTGGTTCTTCTCAATCGATTCGCTTGCTGAGCATCACGCCAATCGATCATCGGGCACGGATCTCCGCGCCCGATGAAGCTGATCTGCCGTTATTTCTTCTTCAGCGTCTCGGCATAAGCATTGGCAAGATTCGAGTTTGTACGCTGTGCCTGCGCCCAGAACGGAATCGCCATTTCAGCGAACGCTTTCTGCGAGTCGTAGACTTTCTTGAAGAACGGGTTTTCGGCGGAGTGTTTCTCAAACAGCGCCTTGGTTGCAGCCATATATTCGGTGAAATAGGCATCAGGCGTATCGTGGAGCTGCACGCCGTGCTTTTCCGTCAGTTCCTGCAACGCCTTGCCATTTTCGGATATGCGATAAGCGAAAGCCTTGACCAGCGATGCATTGGCGGCGACTTCCATAGCCTTTTTCTGGTTTGCCGACAGTTTGTTATAAACATCGCCGTTGATATACAGGTCGGCGTTGACGACCACCTGATGCAGACCCTGCAGGTAGTAATTTTTGAGAACCTTCTGGAAGCCGAATGTCATGTCGGGTTTCGGGCAGCACCATTCGGCGCCGTCGATCACGCCCTTTTCGAGGGCTGGCAGAATATCGCCTCCGCCCATGGCAACTGCGGCAACGCCGATATCCTTGTAGATCTGGCCAGGAATGCCGGGCGGCGTGCGGAAACGTAGCTTGCGGAAATCATCCATGCCAGTGATCGGATTTTTGAACCATCCGAGCGCCTCTGGTCCGACCGGCTGAAGCATCAAGCCTTTGACGTTGACCTTCATTTCCTTCCAGAGCTCATCGTAGAGCTGCTGGCCGCCGCCATAGAGGTACCACGAGAGCCAAGCGAAATTGTCCATGCCGAGACCCGATCCGGCTGGCGGAGAGCCGAACAGCGTTGCTGCCGGATGCTTGCCGGACCAATAGTGCGTCCAAGCGAAACCGCCCTCGATCAGGCCCTTGTCGACAGCGTCGAGCGTGTCGTTGACGGCGACCACCGCGCCCGCCGACAAAACTTCGATTTGTACCGTGTTTCCGGTGAGCGCCGCGACGTCCGCCGCGTACTCCTTTAGCATGATGACTTCATCGGCCGTGGTCGGAATAACGGACTGGACACGGATTTTGACGGTCTTGTCCTGCGCAACTGCGCCAACAGTCAGCGCAGTCAGTGCGGCAACGGCTCCGAGACCGCCGACGAGCCAATTTCTCAGCGACATCACGTGCAACCTCCCTAAAGGTGCGCGGCCTCGTTTGTGAGGCCTTCGTTATAGTTTTAGTGTCGGAAGCAGGGCCGGATCTTCGTGTCCGTTTCTGTCTTCAAGACATAACGTCTCATTTTTTTAATATGTGAGCAAGTCAGACTGTTTCTATCAAGACAGTCTTTATGCTTCGCTGCGCTCGTTTCCGGATGGAAATGTTGCGCTAAGGCGCGATGCTGCCTCATGCATCGTCGGCACGAACGCCAGTAGATCCTGCAGGCTCACGCGGGCTTGCGGCGCGGATACGGCAATGCCGCCGGCGACCTGTCCGGATTTGGTAATCACGGGGACGGAGACGCACACGACGCCATCTATGAATTCGCTGTCGTCGGTTCCGGTGCGTGTCCGGGCGATGCGATCGAGTGCAGCATTCAATGCAGATGCGTCCGTCAGCGAGCGGCTGGTGTAACGCGACAATGGCAAGCTGGCGATGGCGGTTGCGCGCTCGTGCGCGGGCAGCAGCGCCAGCAGCAGTTTGCCGATGGCAGTGCAGTGCGCCGGCACGCGACTGCCTGCCTCGAAGCGCAGTCCGAGCGGCCATTTCGCCTCGACGCGATCGAGATAAATGACCTCGGATCCGGCCAGGATCCCGAAATTGCAGGTTTCGCCGGTTTTCTCCGAAATCGAGCGCAATATCGCGTGCCGGCGGTTTCGCGGGGCCGCCGCAGCCAGTGTCGACAACGATAATTCGATCAACCGCGGACCTTCGATGAAACCGCGTCGGAGCGGTTCCTTTTCCAGAAAGCGCATTTCGGTTAGCAGCGTGGTGATTCGGTGCGCGGTTGGCTTCGTCAGCCCGCAAGCCCGCACGATTTCCGACATCGTCAGCGCCTGCTTGGAAGAGGCGACCGTTTCCAGGATCATAAACGCCTTGCCCATGGCGCCTAGTTGCGTCAGTTCGGTGGCCGATGTTGCGCGGTCTTCACCGATGAGGCTGTCAGCCTCGATGTGTTCGGCGTGTGCGTCGGCCTGAGTGCTTGCGGGCATGGCAAAAGCCTCTGGTTCGCTCGTTGTCGTAAATTATGCGGCGGCAATCGCGTGCAAATCAACGCGCTTCGCAGACGGCCACGAGAAAGCGATCGTCGGGCATATCAGTGGTCTCTATCGTAACTGCGCCTTTGGTTCGGAAATATTGATCTCTCGAACTTTAGCGTTTAGGCTTAGTATCATCATTCTCCCGATATCTTCATTCCTCCCATGGCAAGGACTTGATGATGGCTCAGAGCGCCCTGTTCTCGAAGGCCAAGCTGCGCGGGCTCGAACTCGACAATCGTATCGTCGTTGCACCGATGTGTCAGTACTCCGCCGAAAACGGCACGATGACGGACTGGCACATGATGCATCTGGGCACCCTGGCGAACTCCGGGGCGGGGCTGGTCATCATTGAGGCCGCCGGTGTTGTGCCGGAAGGCCGAATTACGCCTTACTGCGTCGGTCTATATTCGGACGAGAACGAAGCGGCCATGAAGCGGGTCGTCGATGCCTGCCACCGTTTCGGTTCGGCCAAAATCGGTATCCAGCTCGGTCATGCGGGCCGCAAGGCGTCCTGCAAGCGGCCCTGGGACAGCAAGGCGCACAGCGATCCGCTGACGGATGGTGCGTGGCAGACC
This sequence comes from Pseudomonadota bacterium, assembly GCA_023412745.1. GTDB lineage: Bacteria > Pseudomonadota > Alphaproteobacteria > Rhizobiales > Hyphomicrobiaceae > ZC4RG25. The sequence goes on from JAEZBZ010000218.1 coordinate 10,215, forward strand.
AAGGCACCTTCCGCCATTCCATATGCGCCGGGCTGGCATACGCCGACGGCTTTCACCGGCCAGATGATCGATGATCTTCTGCAGGCCTTCGTGGACGCGACGCGACGGGCTGCGCGGATTGGTCTGGATCTTATCGAGATCCATGGCGCCCACGGCTATCTGCTGCATCAGTTCCTCTCGCCGCTGTCGAACAAGCGCGAGGACGCGTGGGGTGGCAGCCTGGAAAACCGTATGCGGCTGCCACTCGAAGTATTCAAGGCCATGCGTGCGGTGTGGCCCGACCAGAAGCCGCTGGGCATCCGCTTGTCCGCCGTCGATTGGGTCGAGGGCGGACTGACACTCGACGAAACCGTCGAGGTGGCGCGCAAGTTGAATGACCTGGGCTGCGATTTCATCGACGTGTCGTCGGGTGGCAATGATCCGAACCAGAAGATCCAGCTTGGGGCCGGATATCAGGTGCCGTTCGCGGAACGGATCAAGCATGAGATCGGCATTCCGGTGATGGCGGTCGGCCTGATCACCGAAGCTGAACATGCCGAGGCCCTTGTTGCGGAAGGGAAAACCGACTACGTCGCGGCTGCCCGGGCGTTCCTCGACGATCCGCATTGGGGCTGGCATGTCGCCTATCGCCTGGGCGTCGATCCCGATTGGCCGGACCAGTATCGCCGCGTCGGACCAAAGGCATGGCCCCCTGCGCTGCGCTATACGACCGCAGGATGACGTAAACACCAAACGATCGATCGGCGGCGGAAGCACAAATCTGCTTGCGGCAACGCCCTTCGATCGTCTTTAAACAAGCCGAAATTGCAGGATGGAAAGGCCTCCCATGTACGAAAACCTCTCGCTCTACATCGACGGCAAATTTACCAGCGGCGACAGCGGCGTTACGTCGGATGTCCTCAACCCGTCCAAGGACAGCGTGCTCGGC